>CAYOWH010000003.1:0-81108 GCA_964407615.1 uncultured Bacteriovoracaceae bacterium
ATGAGTTTGGAGGTCTTTGATCAAAACTTGTGAACCGTTAAGTTCAGCAGGAGCTCCATCTTTAAGAGCGAGGTCCACAAGAGGTGGACGAGCCTGTGTTTGATAAACAAGAATAAAATTACGAGGATCTAAACAAACAGGGATTCCAGTTGAATTACTTTGGCCTTTTTCTTTACCAATTTTAGGTCCGTAAACTACTGCAGGAATCAAGTTTGCTTGACGAGTACGATAAGCTTCGTTTTTTCCACTTCCGCTGCGGGGATAAATTTCTAAAGGGAGATTTGATTGTATTTCTTTCGCCATATTCTTATAATTTCCTAAATATATTAACTAAATAAACTACTAACTTTTTCTACTCGTTTTTAATCGAGAAGCGCACTCACAGAGTCGTTTCTTTGAATACGCAGAATCGTCTCCGCAATCAAGGGCGCAACAGTGACTACACGTAATTTACTAAGCTTTTTAAAGCCTTCCTTCAAGGGGATAGTGTCGGTAACCACCACATGATCAATAGATTTATCTTCTAAACGCTCTAAAGCAGGCCCCGAAAAGACCCCGTGGCTTGCCGCTACCCAAACTTCAGTTGCCCCTTGCTCTTTTAAAAGGGTCGAAGCCTGCACCAATGTCCCCGCTGTATCAATCATGTCATCCACTAAAAGCGCCACTCGACCCTTTACATCTCCAATCAAATTCATGGCTTTAGCTTTATTAGGGGCCTCTCGACGCTTGTCTACAATCGCAAGTGGGCATTGAAAATTCTTGGCCATGACTCGAGCCCGCTCTGTGCCGCCCGCATCGGGACTTACTACCGTAAGTTCCTTGCCTTTAAGGTCTTCATGAATCCCCTGAAAAAGAGTGTTCATGCTAAATAGGTGATCCACAGGAAAAGAGAAAAAGCCCTGAATCTGACCTGCATGCAGATCAACTGAAATAAGACGATCAAAACCAGCTGCTTCAATCAAATCTGCCACCAGTCTTGCTGTAATAGGAGTTCGCGGAGCCGGCTTACGATCCTGCCGCGAGTATCCATAATAAGGAACAACGGCACAAACGCTTCTGACTGAAGCTCGACGAAAGGCATCGCACATCACCAAAAGCTCCATCAAATTGTGATTCACTGGAAAGCTCGTGCTTTGAACAATGTATACGTCCAAACCTCGAACGTTTTCGCGAATTTCAAAGCGAGTTTCACCATCAGCAAAAGTTGAAAGCAAAGAATCACCCAAATGAACCCCCAAATGGGCGGCAATTCGATTTCCTAACTCATGACTTGAGGATCCAGCAAAGACTCGAAAGGGTCTGGGATGTAGGGTTGAGACCATATTCTTGGTATGAGCAAATTGCACAAAGTAGTCAAATGAAGATCTAAAGAAAGATCAACTTTGTAATAGCGAGTTAGAAATCAGCAGCTTTTACAAGTGCTTCACGAGCTCGTATAGCCGTTATCAAAGCTGCATAACTCCAACTTAAGTTCTGCGCTCCTTGCATGTAACCATGAAAGGCGTTGAACTGTTCATCGATCCTTCCCTCTGGCGATGTGTGACTTAACCCTAACATCAAATGCTCATCTCCGGCTTTTTTCAAAGCATCAAGGACGATAGGAAACAAATCTGAACTTGATTTAATTTCGTGAAGAGCAAACTCAAAATAATTTTGTTTAAATAATGAAACTTTCTCAGGAGCAAAGGCCTCCATAAGCTCGACAAAAAACGCTTGATTGAATCGATCGACAACAATTGCTTGCGTCTCTTTATATTCTCGTGCAAGTTTAAAAAACATTTCTGAAGCTGCAAAAGTTGATAAAAACCAGGGATTCCCACCCGTTCGATTCACCCCATCCCACATATCACCTGGATATCGACCCATAGCTAAAGCATATTTAAATCTCTTATCGCTGTAATTTATAAAATACTCTGCACGAGCTGCCTTTCGTAGCTCAAAAAAAGTACTCATCAAACGAGAATCGTTCACACTCGAATCCGAATGTAAAAATGAAAGCAAAACTCCCACATCGAGTTCTGTTTTATTTTTTCGCCAATCATAATGCCCCGGACGATACATATGCTCTGGATGCATCACAGTTGAACGATAAAATTTTCTTTGCTCATCCCAATGTTCTTTTTGGAGAAACCGCTGAATTTCATAAGCTGTGCTTCTGTATTGTTCTGCTGCAACACTATCCCATAACTTTTCAGCCAATTCGGCGGCCTTAAGTAAAGAATGAATTTGAACTTTTGCGTTGTAAAAATGCCTTCCCCAGCCTTCTTCCCAAGGCTCCACATCATGAGCATGATGATAAACACCCATGAGATATTCCGCCTGTGCAGTAATCAGCTGTGGAGATCGAGGATGAGAGTTGTAAAGGTAGTTAAAAACAAAAGGCACATCTCCCTTTTCAGATCTACTCAAAAGAAAATTAGCATATTCAGCCAGAAGAAGAATATCTAAAGCAGGCCCATCATTTTGCGGTTCTGCCCAGACCCCAGAATAGGGAGTGAGGTCAAGATTGAACTTTGCTTTGCCAGGACTTGCTTGAGCAAGCATCACTAAATCTGCTTCGATGTATTTTCGTATAAGGGGCTCATTTTGAGCTTCACGCCAAAGAACCTGGTAAATAAGCGCTCCATCGCGACGCCAATGAAATCCGTAGTCAGGCTCAGCACGAGAACTTGCAGCCGCAACAGCTCCATTTTCCATGACATTCTTCATCAAAAGATCGAGAGCTGCCTTCTTTTCATGCTTCAAAAATCTTTCGAAAGAATGTGGATTGCTCAAAAATTTTTCAACAGCCTTATCTTCTCTTTGAAGACGCTCTCTTAAAACATAAATGCATCGATGGGATTCAATAGCCCAAACCTTCGCCCCCACAAACATAAGTAAAATAAACTCTAACCCCTTGCGATTGCACCCAAACATTAGCGCCACACATTAAACTTTCGTTTAAAAGACTCAAGCCAGTGCTCCTTAAATGCTCTTTCTAAGCTTTAAAACCTTGTTTCCTTAAAAGACGTCAAAAATACGTGAGGATTTAAAGCCCTTTTTATTCTTGCCGATAAAAAACCATGTCTGAAAATCAGGGTAAGTTAATACAAATTGGTGAAATTCGAAGCGCTAAGCAAGAAGACCTCCGTAGAGAATATGAACGTATTCTTTTTGGTCGCATTTTAGGCTGTTACACAATTGCCGCAACAACAGGAATGAAAGCTGTTGAGGTTATTGATATCTCAAAATCTGGAATTAGTTTTAAAATGGACCCCAAGGGAAGCTTCTACAACGTGGGCGAAGACGTCGACTTACGCCTCTATTTTTCTGCAAAAACTTATCTTGCCGTAAAAGTGAACGTAAAACGCGTTCAACAAAACGAAGAAAATAACGCTCCCCACTACCTTTACGGATGCTCTTTTGATACGACTCTCAAATCTTACGACGTTGTCGACAAACTTGTAGATTTTATTGCAGCTTATTCAGAACAAGCTAAAAAAGAAGATGGATCTGAGAAAATTTTTCTTTTTTAACTAAGAGAAACTCAAAAAGCTCAAACATTTCTTTGCAAGGCCACATAGCCTCTATTACAATAGGTCCACTGTGCTATCTCAAAACATTCGAAACATTGCCATCATTGCTCACGTCGACCATGGAAAAACAACCCTTGTCGATGAACTTTTAAAACAATCCGGAACATTCCGCTCAAACCAACAACTCTCAGAGCGCATGATGGATTCCATGGATCTCGAACGCGAGCGTGGAATTACAATTGCTGCCAAGAACACGGCTATTCATTTTAATGATCATAAAATCAATATCGTCGATACACCTGGACACTCTGATTTCGGAGGAGAAGTTGAGCGTATTTTATCTATGGTGGATGGATGCTGCCTATTGGTAGATGCTGCCGAAGGCCCCCTTCCTCAAACTCGCTACGTTTTAACAAAAGCTCTTGAAAAAAATCTCAGTATCATTGTGGTCATTAATAAAATTGACCGAAAAGATGCTCGCCCTGATGAAGTTTTAAATGAAATCTTTGATTTATTTATTGAATTAGGCGCAAGCGAAGAACAATGCGACTTCCCCTATATTTTTGCCATCGCTCGCGAAGGAAAAGCTGCTCAAAAACTAGAAGCTGTTGGTGAAAGTACGAATTTAGATGCACTTTTCAAGCTTGTTATTGAAAAAATACCTTGTCCTAAACTTGACCAAGACCAACCTGCTCGAATGTTGATTGCAAACCTTGGATACTCTGAATACCTTGGTCGCCTCGCAATTGGCAAAGTACAAAGTGGCGCCCTTACTCGAAACAAAATGGCAGCTGTTATTGGATTAGACGAGTCAGGCACTCAAAAAACAAAGCAATTCAAAGTCCAAGCGCTCTACACTTACCATGGCCTGAAACAAGTGGATGCTGATGAAGTCATCGGCGGAGACATTGCCGTGATTGCTGGGATTGATGATATTTCAATCGGTGACTCCATCGTAGGTCTTCCCGATCAAAAAACATCCGATTTTATTCCTGCAAGCTTTGCACTCCCACGAATCAAAATTGACGAACCCACTCTCGAAGTAGAATGGCTCGTTAACAACTCACCACTTTCTGGTAGAGAAGGAGAGCACGTCACTAGCCGCAAAATCAGAGATCGTTTACTTAAAGAAACAATGACGAACGTCGCGCTTCGCTTTAAAGAAACGGATTCTCCTGATCGTTTTATCTTAAGAGCTCGAGGTGAATTGCAAGTTTCTATTTTGGCAGAAACACTTCGTCGCGAAGGTTACGAATTTGCTCTGGGCCAACCTCAAATTCTTTTCAAAGAAGTTGATGGGCAAACTCATGAGCCCATGGAACACGCAGTACTTGATCTCCCTCTTTTTGCCCAAGGAACGATCACTCAAATTCTTCAGCGACGCAAAGGCTTGCTACAAAACATTTCCCAGCGTGGAACAGATCGAATTCGATTGGAATTCTCGATCCCTTCACGTGGACTTATTGGATTACGTTCTCAGTTTATGACTCAAACAAACGGGTTGGGTCTTTTTAACTTTTTAGCCGCTGGATACGAGCCCTTTAAAGGCGAAATTCTTCGAAGAACTACAGGAGCCCTCGTTTCAGATCGCGCTGGAGAAAGTAGCTCTTATGCTCTGGAAGACCTTCAAGATCGCGGAGTTTTATTCATCGGTCACGGAGCTCAAGTTTACGAGGGAATGATTATTGGCGAAAACGCTAAAGAGAATGACCTTAACGTAAACTGTTGTCGCACAAAACAACTCACTAACTTTCGAACCGTGAACAAAGACGATGCAATTGTTCTTACCCCTCCTCGCGTGATGACAATTGAACGCGGACTTGAGTGGATTCGCGAAGATGAACTGATGGAAGTCACACCAAAAAACATTCGGGCTCGTAAAAAAGTTCTCGCAAAAAACATGCGTTAATCATGACTGAAGAACGTTCTTTTAACGACCAATACGTTTGGATTCGAACTCAAGACGGCAGCCCCACTCTTTGGAGTAATCAACTAGGAGAACCCTTTCGCTCTGTAAAAGGAGCCTTTCGTGAGTCTTTATTAGTTTTTGTGAAGCCTGCCATAGAATACATACAAAAAAGAAAAATTAAAAACCCTGTCATAGGTGAATTTGGATTAGGAACGGGCACAAATTGGTTTCTTTTTAATGTGGTCGCATCTGCCTATGGGATAGAACACACTTATTTTGCAATCGAAAAAAACTCGACTCCTTTTTTTGAAGCTGAAAAAAAATGGCAACAAGAAACTCATCTCATAAAAAAAATTGTTGACGATATTTTTCAAATAGAAATTTCATTACCAAAATTAAACTATCAACAACCTAAAATCTTTACTTGTCTTGAAGAAACCCCCTCTCACTTCAAGGCAAACGTTTGGTTTCACGATCCCTTTGGATTTGGCGTAAACCCAGATGGATACAACGAGGAAACCCTTAACAAATGCAGTCAACTATGGGCATCTGAATTTTTAGGTCTAAGTTATGCCTGTAATTCATATTTTCAAAAAGTTCTAAAAAAACAAAATCTAGGTCGTGTCCAATCCCTAGACACTCAAAGCCCTCCTCTTAAAAAAGAACGCCTAGAGTTTGAACGCTTAACACAATATTAACCTCTAATTCATTTTCGTTTTCGTATAAAAGCTGAGATTCTATAGATGAGGAGTAATGGATAGGTTTTTTATTTTTTAAATGAAATATGAAAATTAAATTAAGAGATTTATATATTTTTGGGTTTTTAATTTTTGTTTCTTCTTATTTTTGTTTAAATTTTATTTTCTTTTCAAGTTCCGAATCTCAAAACTTTGCCATCAACTCAAACGATAATTCAAATGACAATGAAATTGAAAACTACGACGAAAAAACCTTAGAACTCCAATTAGCCGAGGAGCTTTCACAGCTTTCACCTAACGAATTAACCCAATTTTTTAGAAGCCAAATGTAACAAGCCCTTTACCAAAAACTCATCAAATATTTTACAAAAACAAACCATTTTTGCCTCAATTATCTCCGATGAAACTTCTATGACAAAAGTAGTTCTTGTGACAGGGATTAATGGGGCTTTAGGCGCAAATATAGCAAAACAATTACTTCTTCGAGGAGAAAAAGTTGTTGGATTAACTAAAAACAATCAAAATAAAGGATTGCTTCATCTTGAAAGCCTAAACCAAAAAGTAACCTTTGCTCAAGGTGACATATGTAACCTTGATACAATTCAAAACATCCTAAAAGACCATCACATTACCCACATATTTCATTGCGCAGGCTACAGTACAATTGAAAGTGCTCACTTGGCTCCCCTTCAATGCTTTCAAACAAATATCATGGGAACAGCAACAGTTTTAGAAGCAGCCCGACTAAACGGAAACATAGAGGGTATTCTTTGCATGGAGAGTGACAAGTCCTATGGCAACTTTGAATTCAAAGAGTTGCCCTACCGAGAGCATCAAGCTCTCAAACCCCAAGGTATTCTTGCCGCTTCAAAAGCCGCTACAAGCTACGTTGCCCTTTCCTATTATCACAATTATCAAGTACCCGTGTTCACTGCTCGAGCTTCTAGCCTTTATGGACCAGGTGACTTTAATGAAACACGTCTTATTGTTGGAAGTTCGCTAAGGCTTCTTCGGGGAGAGTCTCCCGTTATTTACGAGGGAGTAGCAAACAATATTCGAGAATTTTTGTATTTAGAAGATGCAGCTCGAATCATTACGCAAATGATGGATAAAGTTTCTATCACTGCCGGAAAAGCCTACAACGTTGGATCTGGATATAAATACACTGTTCGAGAAGTCGTGGATCAGCTTACAAAAACATCAGGCTTTGACATCAAACCCATCATCAAACCTCTCACAAACAAAGCCATTGTCATTTCTGAGCAATTTCTTGACTGCTCTCGTATGCTCTCTTTACTTCCTGCAAACATCACCCAATGCCTTGGAATTAAAGAAGGACTTTCCAAAACATTTAACTGGTATAAAAGATTCTCACCTCAAAAAGATGAAATTCGAAATGCTGCTTAAAAATTATTCACCTGGCTGAATCATTTTTTCTGGGCGCACCCATTCATCAAACTGTTTGTCATTCAAAAGACCAAGTTCTTTCGCTGACTGACGAAGTGTCTTGTTCTCTTTATGAGCCTTTTTTGCAATCTTTGCAGCATTATCATAGCCGATGTGAGGATTTAGAGCGGTTACAAGCATCAAGGTATTTTCCAAATGTCCTTTTATGTTGGCTTCATTTGGACTCATTCCCGCTAAACACTTGTCCACAAAGTTTGAACAGCTGTCAGAAAGTAGCTCTAGTGATTCCATAAAATTATGAATGATAAGTGGTTTAAAAACATTAAGCTCAAAATTTCCTGAAGCTCCTCCAATATTGAGAGCAACATCATTTCCTAAAACCTGACAACAAACCATGGTCAAAGACTCCGACTGAGTGGGATTTACCTTTCCCGGCATGATAGATGATCCAGGCTCGTTTTCTGGTAAAGACAACTCGTTCAATCCACAGCGGGGACCGCTTCCTAACCAACGCACATCGTTTGCAAGTTTCATGAGACTACACGCAAGAGTTTTAAAAGCGCCGTGAGCAAAAACAAGAGCATCATGAGAGGCAAGAGCTTCAAATTTATTTGGCGCACTTACAAAATTAAGACCTGAAACTTCCGATATTTTTCTTGCAACAAGTTCTGCAAATTTAGGATGAGTATTCAATCCCGTGCCAACAGCCGTCCCCCCCTGAGCAAGCTCTCTTAAGCGAGGCAATGTTTGCTCAATACGCTCGACAGCATATTCGACCTGAGCTCTGTAACCTGAAAACTCCTGGCCTAAAGTTAGCGGAGTCGCATCCATTAAATGAGTTCGACCAACTTTGATAAGATAAGCATATTTTTTTTCTATTTCGCTGAGCGAAGAATGAAGTTTTTTAACAGAAGGTAACAATCTTTTTTCGATGCCCTCAACAGCTGCAATATTCATCGCTGTAGGGAAAGAATCATTTGATGATTGGCTCATGTTCACGTCATCATTGGGGTGAACAGGCTTTTTTCCACCTTTTACTCCAGTTAAAATCTCATTAGCTCGCGACGCTAAAACTTCATTTACATTCATATTGCTTTGCGTGCCCGAACCCGTTTGCCATACAACGAGTGGAAATTCTTCATTCAGCTTTCCTGAAAGAACCTCATCTGCAGCCTGACAAATTGCTTTACATTTTGTTTCCTCTAATTTTTTTAACTCTTTGTTTGCAAGAGCAGCAGACTTTTTAAGAATGGCAAAAGCACGAATCACCGACTCAGGCATACGATGATTTCCAATAGGAAAATTTTCTATTGAGCGCTGAGTTTGAGCCCCCCAATGTTTATGGGAAGGGACCTTAACTTCTCCAAATGTATCTGTTTCAATACGAAATTCGTTTGAGCTTGTTTTTTCAGACATACAAGCAAATGTAGTCAAATTCTTGAAAAGAGACAAAGCTTTGTCACAAATTCAATCATTTGACGCATACTTTAAAAACCTTAAAAGCATCCGATAAATGTAAAGAAAGGAAATTGAACAACATGGAAATTTCAGATGTACAAATCTATCTGATGAACGAGGAAAAACTTAAGGCATATGCAACCGTTATCATCGATGGAGCCTTTCTCATTCGTGATCTCAAAGTGATCCAGGGTACCAATGGCCTTTTTGTCGCAATGCCAGCAAAAAAGATGAAAGATGGTAGCTACCGAGACATCGCTCACCCTCTTAATCAAGAAACACGACAGTATTTTGAAAAAAAAGTCCTTGAAGCTTATGAGGCAAAAGTTGCAAATAACGGTAGCGACCAGGAAAGCTCCGGAAATTAAAAACCTTCTACCCTAGCACATTCAAAACTTATTTCATTTTTCAAAGAATCTTGTAAAGCAACTTGAAAGGCTTTTTCACCCAAAGAAAGAGCATTTCTTCTCCAAGCTAAATCGCTTGGACTAAATAACTCCTGAAATTGTTTTTTAATTTTGGCTTCAATCTCTGAGTTTAAACATCCCCAATGATGAGCTCTGTTTTCGAGAATAATTCGAATAGATGTCTTGAGCTGTGAGAGAATATCATCTCCTAAGGTTCCAAATTCAGCTGTAAAAGTAGCCACCTTGGAATCTTTTGAAGCGCAGTCATGAACGAAATCTACAAAGTCACCCTCAGTTTGATAAAATCCCTTGGAGTAAGTTGTCACCACCCTCATATTCGAATCACATTCAAGCTTTTGAACAATCTCTTTATGAATCCAAAAATCTTTAGGCTGTGTTTTTACTCCACAAATAAACTGTAAAAGTCCTGATGTTCCTAGCCCTGTATGAACATCAAAATGAAGAACTTCTTCATAATCCTTCAAAACATTTTCCAATAAATTCTCAAGCCACAAAACTTGGGGTTCTCTCTGAGCTCCTCCAAAATAAATTCCCTTTGAATCCTCATACTGCCCCCCTGCAATTGCTTGAGTAAGCTCTTGTTTTTTTCCCAAAAGAGTTGGAATTAATAATCCCATTGTTATTTGAAGCGTTTCTAAAAAAGGGTAAAGAACCTTTTTTCTACGAGATAAGATATTTGAAAATTTTGAATACGCATGATTTTTCAATTCTTTAAGCTTTTGAGCTTCCTTAAAGAAATTTCTATTTAAATCCACACTGTTTTCGGTCACCCTTCTTCCCGAGACAAAACCGTACGGATTTATTGAATGCAAAAGCAAGATTCCAGTTTTAGAAAAATCGATTCGAGGAGCAATGTTTTTTAAAAATAAAAGTTGCAAAGCGCTCCCCAAGGGCGCCTCACTTCCATGAACACCCGAACTTAAAACAAATAATTTCTTCTTTTTGTGAACAGCTCGCAGATAAGCCGCATCCAAAAACAAAGAAGAATAACGAGAAGATTTAACCTCTAATGAAGAATGTTCGACTGGACCTTGAAGTGAATCGAGAGCGGCAAGAAATCTAGATCGAGCCTCAATATAATCAACTGAAAAAAAATCAACCTTCTCGCTCATTCAAAAAATCCTCTAACCTTAAGCTTATCGGATAGAACGTATGAGAATCTGACAAAATTTAATCACCCAATAAACAACCCTTGTCAGAAGAACAAGTTTCCACTATCAAACAATCATGAAATCATGTGCTCCCATAGCTTTACTCATGGCTATGCCTTCTTCTGCGAGCAACATGATGATGGCCCTCCTCGGCCAAAATAATCGATAACTCTCTTTACTAACCTCTTTTTAAAAAAATAAAACATTAAAGACTTGGAGCCCTCGTGAATTATTTTGCAAAATTATCATTTTTGATTTTTTTGAGCACTGCTTCCTTTGCGCAAGATATTGAAAAGATAAAAATTGAAATCCCTTTAAAAGACTCAGCCTCTGCCCTTGAGGTAGAAATATCTAAAGTACCCGATTTAGAAAGCGCCCTTATTCAAATCGAACAAGAAGCTTCTCAACTTTCGGACAATACAGACATCATCATTGCAAATGATTTTGGCTTAGAAAAAAATCCAATTTTTCAAAAACTTCAAAACAACTCTCGCTATTTATTACTTCCACTTCAGTTAAAAGAAAAAATTGCTGCTGTCGAAAGCCTCAAGAAAATCAAAGAACTTCATACCGATAATAGATATGAGGCTCTTCCCTCTCAAATCTTGGAACACTATAAGAATATAGAAATTTCATATGACAAACTAAGAACACCTATTACATTGATTAAAAGCGTTGGAGTCGGCATTGCAAACTTTGCTCTCTATTACAGCAAATTTGATAGCCATTTTCTCCCTGCGTTTATTTGGGCTTTCTCAACGGCAGCGCAAGCAGCCGCCTTTCAATGGAAAGCTCCCGAAATAAACAATGACTACCGAATCATTACAGATGCTTTTTTTAATAAGTTTGAAGTTCTCAAACGTTTTGCTGTTCCAGAATTTGACGACGGAACTGGAAGACATAAAATTCGCCACCGAATTGTCAAAAACTTAGGAGTCATATTCATTGGTGGATGGAGCGTTACAAATCTCTATCATTTTCTAAGCACTGCGGTCATGTTTTCTATTTTAGCCAACCACAACCCCACAACTCTTTTGAATATAATCAACGAACAAAGCCAAACCTTAGGAGTTCACTTTCAAAGTTTAACCCTCAAGGCTTTAGGCATTGGTTTTTTAGTCAATCAATTCTCTTTGAGCTTGAAAGAACTCCTCTCAGATGTCGCTCCCTCTTGCCTTTTAAGTCACCACATACAAAAACTAAGTCCGGAAAATAAACGTTTTGCCATGGCTACGGGCTCTGCTTTTATAGGAGGTCTTGCCACCATTCTTGTTTCAGCCTCCCAATTTTTGCCCTACCAAGGCGTTAAAGAAGTTATATGGACACTCACTCTTTCAGGAGCAGCCTACTCAACTTACAAGTATGCATTAAAAGATATTTTTTCAGCAAGTTTTCTTAAAGAAATCTCTGAGGATTTTAATTTGAAATTTGGTAATTTTATTTTAGACAAAGCTAATGAAATTAAAAAAGAAAATACTTCTAAAAAACTCAAAAAAACTTGTCGACTTTTGTTAATAAGCTTCCCTCCCAAAGGCTTTCTCTCCTCGATCTTTTAAGAAATACTTAGCTTCAAAACAAGAAAACATGTAGAATAAAATTAAATGAAAATTAAATTTATTTTAATCCTCTTTTTTCTGTTTCTTTCCTGTGGAAACAATGCTCAGCCCTTAAATAAATTAGACAGCTCCAACAAAAGCCTTAAAGTCACCTCACAAAAAAAAGAGTGTGTCGTGATCATAAGCTTTGATGGCGGCAAACCTGCCTCAATCCTTAAAGCCAACATGCCTATTTTATCTAAAATCGTATCTGAAGGAGCTTACACTTGGAAAGCAGAGACAATTTTTCCCTCACTTACCCTTCCTTCACACACTTCTATGATTACAGGTGTAGAACCAAGCTTACACAGATTTTTATGGAATGAATGGAAAGAAGAAAAAGGACTCATCACGATACCCACAATCTTTACGCTTGCAAAAAGTGCTGGAATGAAAACTGCTCTCTTCGCAACAAAGCAAAAGTTTAGACACTTTGAAACGCCTAACACCCTCGATAAATTTACCTATTTCGATCGAAATTCACAGCAAATTGCAACAGAAGCAGCCCTTTATTTTAAGGCAGAAAATCCAAATCTCACGTTCGTTCATTTTCAAGATGCTGATAAAGCAGGACACAAATTTGGATGGGAGTCTCCTGAGCAAATTCAAGCTTTAGAAGAAAGTGATAAAGCTTTGGGCGTGCTTTTGTCTGCGATTGAAGAAAGCAAAAGAAATTGTACTTTAATCATTACCGCAGATCACGGCGGAACCGCAAAAGGCCATGGCAGCAACAGTGCGGATGATACCAATATTCCGTGGATTGCATGGGGCCACAAAGTGCAAAAAGGCGAAATTCATTCATTTATCAAAACAACAAATACTGCTGCAACGGCTTTGTATTTACTTGGAATAGATAAACCCAACAACTGGACTGGACAAGTTGTAAAAAGCGCTCTTAAAGAAGACTAAATCTATCCAGACATTTTTAAATTTTGAGCCTCTGCGTACTTTCTAAAGCGCGATTGCTTAGCCATGAGCTCTTGTGGATTGCCCTCTTCCACAATCCATCCATTTTCCAGGAAAACGACCTGGTCACAATGTAAAACCGTTGAAAGCCTATGTGCGACCGTAATTGTTGTTCGACCCACACTGGCTTTTTTAATCGATTCCATAATTCTTGCCTCAGACAAAGAATCCAACGAACTTGTCGCCTCATCAAATATCAAAATTTCAGGATTATGTAATAATGCTCTCGCAATTGAAAGCCTCTGCTTTTGGCCGCCTGAAAGCTTGATTCCTCGCTCTCCAATGACAGTATCGATGCCCTCTGGAAGTCGATCAATAAACTCAAGCGCGTCCGCCTGGTCTAAAGCCCTTCTTATTTCAAGTTCCGTTGCATCTGATTTAAACAAAACTAAGTTTTCTCGAATCGTTGGAAAAAACATTGTTGCCTCTTGTGAAACCAAGCCAAAAAGTTTTCGATAATCTTTGATGCTTAGCTCAGTAAAATTTTTTCCATTCAATTTTATGCCTCCACTTGTAGGTCCGTAGAAGCCTAAAATCAAATCAACAAGCGTCGACTTTCCTGAACCACTTGGACCTACAATCGCAAGATGCTTTCCCTTAGAAACAACTAAATCTATTGAATTTAAAACCTTTCTTTGAGTTTGAGGATATACAAAGCTGACTCCCCTTAGATGAATAGATCCCTCAAAATCTTCAATTTTCCCTTGTCCCCAGCTAAGATCCATTTCACTTTTATCTTTTAAAAGACTTTCTATTTTATTTAAAAAAGTAGAAGAAAATGAAAAGATATTCATAGAATTTGAAAATGAATTAAAAAACTGAAGAGTTCTGGCGAGAACCATTAAAAAACTAAAAACGACTGTCAAATAATTGCTCGTAGATTGAAACGGGTCAAAGTAGCAAAACAAAACCATAACAAACACACAGATAACTCCAAAGATTTCGTTTGCTTGAGCCAATAGAAGGCTAGTTAGCATTTGTTTTATAAAGTTTGAGAATGGAACTTTGCTTTTTTCCAAAATTCTTAAAGATTCTAACTCTTCTTTATTTGCTAATTTTAAATAACGAATTCCGGCATAAAAATTTGAATGATCTTGACTCATGGCTTTCAAGCCTAAGCCCCAATTATGAACAGCTTTTTTAAAACTAATTCGTAATTTTTTTGTAATATAAAAAAGAGGTAAAGAAAAAACACAAAGCAAAAAAGTTAAAGGCAATGAAACGTAGAGCATGAGAGAAAAAGAAAGAAACAAAGCCAGAAAGTAAAGGATACAGTTTGTAAAAACATTAATGAAATTCATTGAATTATACAAGTAAATTTCTAAAGCAGAAAGGATTGTTGAACTTCCCTCTCGAACATAAAAACTTAGACCTTTTGATGAAAAAACTTTTAAAATTTTTGCCTTTAAAAAAATAGAATGTTTCAGGACAAGTTTTTGGCCAAATTTTTCGCGTAAAATCTGTATGACTCCCCTTAATAGTAATAAAACAAAAACACATGAAAAAAAGAAAAAATAATATCTTTGATCAATCACAAAAAATCTAGCTGCAATTGAATCAATTTTTTGGAAAAGAGGTAGTTTTTGATTAGGATCTAGTACTCTCATCAAAGATGGTAAGAATAAGGCAGCTGTCAAAAGATTCAAAGCAATAGATGCCAAACCAAAAGAAAAAGCTATTAAAGTCCACCTCTTGGAAGTGATTAAAAGCTCATAAAAAAGGCTCTTTCTAAAACGTTCAATTCGCTTAACCCATGAAGCTTTCATCTCTTTAACTTTTTTGATCATCAAGTTTTTTTTCGGATTAATTCAACCTCTCTGAAGCACTAAACAGAGAATAAAATGGCTGTATACGTCAAGTTTTTTACACTTCAAGAATCTTTAAGGTTTATCTAAGCCAAGGCTTGTCTATACTAAACATATGCTTAACGTTGATCCGAATCGTTTATGGTTTGTTTACATTGATGGCAAAGAAATTGGCCCTTTAAAAGAAGTTGAAATTAGGCACAAGATTTTGACAAAAACTTTTGCGCCCAACTTTAATGCCTACACAGAAGGAATGGCCGACTGGAAAGCACTCTGCGAGATAGAGCTCTTTAAAGAACTCTTTGAAGAAAAAACAAGTTCAAATCTCGTTGAGAAAAAAATTTCTGATGAATTTGACCGAATTCCTTTTTCAGCAAAACAGCAAAAAAGAAAAGATAAAGCTCGAATCTTTTTAATTTCCTCACTTGTTCTCACGCTCGTTGCTACAGTTTTTTACTTCTGGGATCCCAACACCGAACTAGAGACAAAACTTTTAACTCAAGGCAATCTCACTCAAGAAGCTAGTACAACCGTTGAAGATCCTTTTACCAAAAAGGATTGGGCTGAACTCAAAAATTACAGAAACAGAACAGACATAGTCGGAACTGGTTTTGTTCTAGCTCGAGATCAGATAGATGAAGAATTTCCTATTCTCAAAGGAGCTGTTTCTACAAACGTAAACTCAAAAGATATTGAATATAAAATCTATCCTGTTCCAGGAGCACACCTCATGCCTCTACCTAAAGTGATTGAAGGAAAAACTTCTATCGTTAATGGCTTTTTCGTTGTGGGTCCTTTGTCGGATGGAGGAAAAAGTTTAGCAATCGGCAAATATCGACTCATTGCAAAAGCAGATCAAAGTTACCTCGGTGAAGTAACACTTCAAAGAGGTCACTTGCCCGAAGGTCCCGAGCTTCAAAAAGAAGAAGAAAACCTTAAATCTCTTCGCTTTCAAAAAATATTAGACTTAAAAAATACCTACACTAAAAAAACTGAGAAGATCGAAACTCTCATGAAAGACTTTCAAAAACTTAAAACCAGTGCCATCAACCCTAGTAATTCAGACCCAGCTACCTTTTCAGCGGAAGCACGTCTAGCACTCGAAAAACTACGCGATCTGCGAACAGAAATTAAGAATTCAGAAAGCGACCTAACTCTGATTGGAAAAGACGGACTCGAACTCATACAAGTGACAGACAGCATTTGGGCCCCTCTGTCGACAGCTTTTCAAGAATTTCCCAATCCCGATCAACAGAGATTCGTAAACTTTGATGCAAAAAGTGTCGAGCTTTATTTAACAAAAATAAAAAATAAAATATCAAAAGTTTCTCCAGATGAGGTTGCCCAAAGAGCTGAAACTTTGTTGAATGAAGAGATGATCAAGAAGACATTCACAACTGAGGAAGCAACAGCTCGATGAAGACTCTTGATATTCTCGTCGCTGGATGCGGGAGTGTCGGACTTCCCCTCTTAAAAGAAATACTCCAAAAAAACAAAGATCATTCACTTGAAATCATGGCTCTTGAAGCCTCATCTCGAATTGGAGGAAATGCTTTTTTTGCTTCACGTATAAATTCTTCCTCAAAAAAAGATTTAACTCATAACAATCCCCTTCCCTCTCTTAAGGTCTGGTGGGATCGCGCATGGATGAATCCCGATCAAGTTGAATGGACCTCTAAAGAATGGGCTTTCTCTCTTCCTCAATGGGAAACCTACTTTTCCTCCTGCAGTATAAAGCCCTCCTCTTCTCCAACTTCCTCCGATCTCGACAGTGAAGTTCAAAAGCATATCCAAAACGAAACACCAATTAGTGAAGTAAAATTTGAAAACAATCAATGGTTACTCTGCTCGGGTGAAAAAACGTACACTGCTCCCAAGCTTTACTGGACTCTAGGGCTCAAAAACTTTCAAAATTGTTTTGGAAAAAAACAAGCCGAAGAATTTCTCGTTAAAAACCCATCCTTTATTGAAGGTGCCCGCGAAGCCGAAGGGGTTCTTGCCGCTGAATATCACTTTTCTCATTCTGAACAAACCATTGCTGAATCATTTGTTGCAATACCGGTTCGTTTTGAATCAAAACTTTATTTGAGTTTTGTTTTTTTAACTTCCCAAAAAGCTGAAACCTTTACTTATCTTCATAACGATCTTTTAAAAAGCCCCAAAGAACTCAGTTCCTTTGAAAAAGCTTTAAAGAGAAGTTTAAAACACGTTTTTGCAAACTGCATCCAGGAACTTGAGAATCCCTGTTTAGGCATCATAAACGAGGCCCAAGGTTATGAAAAAGCTCAACCCTGGACTTTGAAAGATTGTCCCGCAAAGGGAATCTTTTTTGTTTCAGAAAGCGAGCAAGCTTTTAAAAACGAATCCTTCACAGGTAAGGAAGTTTCTATTTGATCTGTGCCTTTTGTTTTATCCCAAATTTTTTATTTAATTGATTAATTCCATCAACGAGTAAATCCGAGTTTGAAACAGCTTCCAAATTCAACTCAACTCTTCTATTAAGTTTCCAACCCTTAGAATTATCGGGAGCGCCTTCAACGGGCTCATCAAAAGCCTTGCCCTCATATCGAAGCTTTTCAGCTCGCACTCCTCCTGCAATCAGAGCTTCATAAACTGACTTTGCTCGTGCTTCGGAAAGCTCCATGTTGACTTCTCTTTCTCTACCAGCAGGTCCTCGTTTATCCGTATGACCTACAATCGTTAAAGTCTGAAAAGTTTGATCGTTTTCAGCGAGTAAGGCACCCAAGCTTTTAAGATACTCTCTGCTTTGTGCAGATCCTATATGAGACATTCCACTCGCAAAGCGAAAACTATCTGAAGGTAAGCGAATAAAAACAGAGGGCCTTACCTCGCTGCTCTCATTTTTGGTTCTTTCTGAAAGCTCCCCAGCCTGTCCTTCAATATTTTGCAACAAAGGTGTTTCTGTTGAAGGTAAATCCATTTTTTGGATGGGACTCTCATTAAACTCTTCTTTTAAGGGCATGGGTTCTGATTCTCGAACGGATATTCCCTCTTCAACAAGCGGTAAGTTTTGAACAACTGGCAACACCCCCACATCTTCACCCGGATAGAGTTCAGGCTGAAAAGAGTACGGTATAGCCTCGCCGCTTCCAAAAAGATCGAATCCAATCTGAAACGAAAGATTTCCCATGTAAATATTTCGAGTGTCAGACACATCCGTCAAAGCTTGAAGTCCTATTCGATAAAGCGTTTTTTCAGTCGGACTTGTCATGTCAAAATTAAATCCAACGCCCAAGAAATTCATTGTTGAAGATTTTTTTTCTGTACTGGAAACTGTCTCCGAGAAATTAGCATTAGATCCTAACAACCCTCGATAAATAGGCCCCAATTGCCATCGACCCAAATCTCCGAATCGAAATCTTGGAAAAACCTCTACAAAAGTCAGACCTTTTTTGATTTCAACAGCTTTTCCACCTCCAGAAGCTTTGCTCGTCAAATTGAGGCTCGACCACCCACCTAAAAGATCAAGTGCAAAAACCGAGGAGACATACCAACTCAATCCAGCCTTTGCACCAAACAAAAAACCTGTTTTGTCCATTTCCTTTAATCCAGGATTCACAGTGCTTGTTCCAGGATTCACAACGTTAGAGGACAGCATCATTCCTCCAACCTCTCCTCCACCCACCAGCCACAGACCCAAACCGTATCGAGCATGTGAAACCAAAGAGGTAAAAAAGAAACAAGCCCCCAAAAACCTTAAGGAAGTCTTAGAAAAAATCATAATTATAGACAGAATACACTAGGTGACTCTTTCTTCTGGCTTTGAAAACGTCAAAGTGATGATCGAAACAACATTCCTAAATAAAAAAAACAAAAAAATTCATGCTTTAGCCTTGCCTCATCGCTCACTTAGTCCTATTTCAAGAGTGTTCCCTGGATGAGTCGGTAGCTCAGTCGGTAGAGCATCTCCCTTTTAAGGAGAGGGTCCACGGTTCGAGCCCGTGCCGACTCACCATTTTCTGGAACAAGCATCTCAAAACATTTAATTTTGTCGCTCTTGACTTCAAAAGACATGGATTTATGCTTCTTTATAAGGAAATAACGAAAAAAGTCCATGGTTTAGCTTTGCATAAATCTTTGGACTGGGAGGCTCAGTTGCTATGATTGAAGTCAATAAACTTGTTAAAAAATACGGTTCCCACCAGGCACTTCGCGAAATCTCTTTTAAAGTAAATAAAGGCGAGATCGTCGGACTCCTAGGACCAAACGGAGCTGGAAAATCTACAACCATGAAAATCTTAAGCGGCTTTATGCCCGCAACAAGTGGTGAGGTGATAGTTTCAGGCCACGATATTGTTGACGAAGCCCTCGAGGTCAAAAGAAAAGTTGGATATCTACCCGAACACCCTCCAGTTTATCCCGAACTTCGCGTTCGAGAATATCTCGACTATGTTGCCTCTCTCAAACAAGTTCCCAGCAAGGAACGACCCGAGAGACTTGATTTTATTATTGACCGCTGCGGACTTAAAAGTCGCGCGGGACAAATCATCGGAACTCTTTCAAAAGGATATCAGCAGCGTGTAGGAATCGCACAAGCACTTGTTCATAATCCTGAAGTTGTCATTCTTGATGAACCCACCGTGGGGCTTGACCCTATCCAAATTGTTGAAATTCGAAACTTGATTCGCAGTCTTGCAAATTCGCATACAGTTATTTTATCAACTCACATTCTTCCTGAAGTTGTGATGACTTGTAGCCGAGTTCTTCTCATCAATATGGGAACAATTCTTGTTGATGGCTCCGTTGAGAGTCTCACTCGTGGATCAGGTGAATCATTAGAACAGGCCTATTTGAGAATTGTTTCTCAAGATGCTTCTAACCTTGTTCAATCCACTCAATCTGGAAATGCGTGAGGAGGGACTTATGAATTTTGGAAATATTTTTAAAATCTGGAAAAAAGACTTAAAAAGTTATTTTTACACACCAATGGCCTATGTGTTTATTGGGGCTTTTTCTTTTGTTGTAGGAATCATGTTTTTTCTTTTCTTAAGAGCTTATCTTTTTTACGAGCGTCAACAAGCCATGATGGGCGGAGAATCCATCACGATCGACCGTTTTGCAGAAGCCCTCTACGGCAACGTCAACACTCTTCTTCTTTTTGTCATTCCCTTTTTTACGATGGGACTTTTTACAGACGAAGTTAAAAAAAATACTCTTGTTCTTTTACTAACTTCGCCTATTAGAACGATAGAAATCGTGTTGGGTAAATTCTTTTCGGCACTCACAATCGTGGGTCTTATGTTGGCGATCACGCTTGTGTTTCCTGTCTTTCTTACTCTCTATAGTCATGGAGGTTGGCGATTTGGGCCAGACCCAGGTGTCGTTGCATCTACCTACTTAGGGCTTTTGCTCATTAGCTCTCTTTACATTTCGGTAGGATTATTTTGGTCAAGTGTTGCCAACTCAGCTTTAACAGCCGTGATGCTTACCTTTGCTAACCTATTTGGATTTTGGCTCGTAAGCTTTGCTGCTCAAAGCACGGATGGAAGCCTTAAAGCAATTCTTTCTCATGTCGCTGTCATGGAACAATTCACGGGTTTAATGCAAGGAACAATTGACCTCAAATCATTGGTCTTTTTTGCTTCTGGTATTTTCCTGGGACTTTTCTTAACTCAAAAATCTGTTGAATCATATTCTTGGAGGAGCTGATTATGTTAGGTAAATTAGGACTTAAGCTTTTTCTTTTTGCACTTTTTGCAATGATTGTTCTTTATCATTTTGTTCCTGGAGTATGGGAGTACTCGTGGGTTCCTTTAACCTGCCTCTCTTTTTTAGGGGTTGGTTTTGTTTTGTGGGTAGTTTTTAGTATTGAATGGCTTGTTACTTGGTTCAAAAAACGCTCTAGCCAATGGGGACTTAGTATTATCGTTTCCACTATTGGACTTGTAGGAATCTTAAGCGTTCTTAACTGGACAGCTGTTCAAAAAAACAAAAAATGGGATATGACTCGCAACAAACTCCATTCCCTAAGTGATCAAACAATCAAAATCATTCAGAACTTAAAAGAAGATGTCACCTTGGAGATTTGGACCACAAACATCAAAGAAATGTCTGGATCAACCGACATGAATAGTTTTCTTGAAAGTTACAAAGAAAAATCAAAAGGAAAATTAACACTAAAAATAAGAAATCCAAACGCTGAGCGAGTAGAAGCTATTCAAGCAAAAATCACTCGCAAGGATGTCATTATTGCAAAAGCAAGCTCTGGCCGTGAAAGTCGAATTGATAATTTCAGCACCGGAAGAGCCGAGGAACAAATCACGAATGCAATCGTTCAAGCCCTTAAAGGAAGAAAGAAGCTGCTCTGTTTTCTAGATGGTCATGGCGAGCTTAAAACAAGCGCGCGAGAAAGCGGTGATCAAGCCATCAGTATTTCTCAACTTAAAGAGGCGCTTGAAAACTCTTCCTACGAAATTAGAGAAATCACTCTCGCCACTGAAAAAGTCGCTCCTAACAACTGCGAATTAATTGCAAGCATGGGTCCTCGTTCCGCTCCATCAGACAATGAAGTAAAACTTCTAAAAGAATATCTCGCACAAGGAGGCAAACTTTTTGCTTTTTGGGGCGTTGAAACACCTGCTGCATGGAATTCAGTGATTGAAGCTTATGGAGTCAAACTCGAAAACAACGTCTTGATTGACGAAAGAGTTCAAGGCGCACCAGGCGTTTACACAAAAAGCTTCTCGCCTGAAAGCGACATCACTCGTAACTTTAACTCACCTCTTTTCATGATTCTTGCCCGATCTATTGTTGTTCCCAAAGCAACGCCTCCTAACGTGACGGCTCGAGCCATTGCGACAACAGAAACCGGTACACTCCAAAAAGTGGGCGACATCAAATCCTTAAAGAGCGGAAGCGTTTCACGATCCTCACTTAGTAAAGCAAACTCACTTCCTCTTGTTGTAGAAATTACTCAGCCTGTAAAAACTGCCGAGACAAAAGACAAATCAATTGAATCAGAAAAGAAAGAATCTAAAGAAACAGGAATTTTATTAATTGGAAACCAAATGCTGGCATCCAATGGGCTCATCGGACAATTTGGAAACATGGACTTTCTTATGAATTCTTTTAGCTATCTTGCAAAGGACACAGACCTTATTGGAATTCGCCCTAAAGAAGTAAAATCTGCAAAACTTGATCTCACTGCCAACAGTCTTAAACAAGTTCAAGGCTACTTGCTTCTTTCTACGTTAATGTTCGTTGTTTTTGCTGTACTCTTAGGATTTGGAAGAAAAACGAATATACCCGTTTAATTTTCAACAAACGAAGGATCAAAGCCATAGTTCATTTCAAACGCATTTAAGTCGCTTGAGTGTTTTATGGCTTTTTCTATGTCACTTATCTCTGGCCAAAGAGGGCAGTCTTTCAGTCCTTTAATAATTTTTACTTTGGGAGATAAAACAACTTCAGATTCTTTATCATTTTTAATTTCTAAAAACTTATACCCACGCTCAAGGCATTGCCCTAGATTTAAAGATTTAGCCTTTGTGGCTCTCAATGAAATTGCAAAGCTTTCCCCAAAGAGCCTGTAGGATGGAACACCCACCATGGGCACTCCTAGTGCGACACTCAAGCCCTTCGCAAAAGAAGCCGATACGCGAAGCCCTGTGAAGGATCCAGGACCCTGAAAAACATAAATTTTGGTAATTTTATTGAAATCAGATTGAGCCATTTTAAGTAGATGAGTCAGTTGCGCGGGCAATTCGTCTGCTAGCTCTTTCCCCTCCTGTTGCTCCCATAGAGTATGAGCACAAAGATCATGGGTCTGCGAAAACAAAGCCATAATGGCTCGTGATGATAACATTGAAAGAACAAGCTTTGTCATTTCCAAAACCTATCCATAATACTTCTCTCTGTTGAGAACAAGAAGTTTAGGAAAGCTTCACTTAGAACAAAGTCTTTTGAATTTCTGAGGAGTTGAACTGAACTGTTCCTAAAGTAAAGGATTGAGCTCCACGCTGTCCAGCAAAAGCTTCTTCTGCTCGTTGAAGAATTTGAGCTTCAGTAGGAGGCGCTTCAACGGGATTCACATTGAAAATTGGATTCAAACATTTTGCAGGTGTTGTGTTGCACGTAGTTTTAATCAATTCAAGAAAAGCTTCAATTTCGCTTAAATAAGAGTCGTAAGAAGAGATGTTCGCTATTCGAACAACTCCGCTGACAACACCCGAAAGCGTTTCGGTTGCTTTAAGTTCAACATACCCGTACTTGTCCAAATAGATCAGGCGAAAGTTGTTATTTTCTTGGCTACTATAAACTAAGTCTGGAGATCTAAAAGTTACCCATCGAAGTCCGATATCATCTTCATATTCAACTCTCAAACTTGCATCAAAACTTTTTAAGGGTGATGTATTTGCAGCAACACAGAGTGTAGTTGGGGTTTCTTTCTTTCGAACTTTTGCCTGAGCCAAAGCCTCTAAAGCTGCTATGTGAGTTGTTTCATCTGCATAAAGAACCGGTATTCGACAACTACGTGTTGAAGGTTTCGTTGTCGTCGTTGTCGTTGTTGTATTATCAACCGGAGTAGTAGCTCCCGTTGATGTCTCTTGAGATTTCACAGAACAAGCACTTGTTAGAAGAATAATTGTAAGAGCAATATAATTTAATATCTTAGAGTTCATAAACTGACACCCTTCCAAACACTCCGCCTACTGCTGAGAAAGAACGATTGATAAGTAACTGTCTTGCAAAGGCAGCTTGGTTTCTAAGCCATAAAGCAGTGTCCGTGATAGTTGTTGTTGGATACGTTGTATTCATGTCGGTAAAGAATGTGTAGTGAAACACAAAGCGATTTGCGCAAGGATTTCCATCCGTGAAGAGAGCGTTTCCAGCAGATGCTTTTGCACATGCAGCCATGTCAGAAAGAGTTGCGGCTCTTCTATAGGGAGATGTTGCTGTATATCCATTGTTTTGATCGTAGTTATAAGCGTCTGAGTAATTTTGTCTGTCAACAAATCTAAATTCGAGATCGTAAGCGCTTGTAGAAGTTGCTTTACTACCGCTAACCATCAAGAAACCCAAACCGTCTTGAAGAATAATTTCAACACTATTAGATGTTCCACCACCAGTGTAACTCAATACTTTTGCAAAGTTATTGGGAGCTGCAGAGTCGTAATACCAAAAACGGTTGTTATCTTCGTATTCAATTCTGAATCGAACGTTGCGGTTAACTCCACCAGAACATTTTACTTCTCCAGCAGGGCAACGAGAAGCTAAGCTATCTTGTTCAATACAAACCGTAACAGGTCCAACTAAGCTAACGATATCAAAATTAAAGAATGACTTGAGAACGTCTACGCTACGGTTATTAAGGACATTTCGACAAACTTTCGTTGTCGGAACTGTATTTGGATACTGAGTTAAAAGAATTTTTTCTCCAGTAAAAGAAGAGGAAGGAGGATCTACAACAGGAATCACAATACTTGTAGTGTTTGTACCAGTTGTTGAATCTCCTCTAACAACATCAATACCTGTAGAATTTGTACTGTCTGTTGAATTCGTACTCACAGTGCTTCCTGTATTGGCACTGCTCGATTGATTAATAACTCGACCAGGATTGCTTGAAGCTGATTGCTGGCTACACGCCGAAGAAAGAACAGCAACGATTAAAAGACTTGTGATTGATAACCCCATTTTATTTAATTTCATAAAATTCCCCATACCTAAGAACTTGCATTGAACATGCCAAGGGAGAAGCCCCTAGAATCATGGCTCTTTTGTTAAGGAGGCTGATTTTTGTCCTCATTTTTAAGAGCTGACTAAAGCTTAGACAGCTCTTAACAGTGAAAAACTTAAACATCCAAAAAGTGCCTTAGGCTCAATTGACGAAAAGTCCTTTAAAACCTAATCTTTAAACGTGAAACGGGTCGATATTAGGGACTCTGAAAAGCTTAATGGCGAAGGACTCGAATTAAGTCCCTTTAAAATTAGACTTGCTCAATCAGAAAAAGACAGAGACGAGGCCTATAAGCTTAGATATCAGATATTTAACGAAGAACTTGGTGAAGGCATCCCAGAAAATGCCCTAACAAAACGCGATATAGATCGTTTTGATGCTCACTGTGACCACCTTCTTGTAGAAAGAAACGGCCAGGTGGTTGGAACTTATCGCCTTATGCCCAGCTCGCAAGTTAACAAAGAGCTTGGTTTTTACTCAGAAACTGAATATTCAATTAAAAATCTGCCTTTAGATTTTAATAAATCACTTGAAATGGGTCGTGCGTGTATTTTGCCTGAATACCGTAAACAAGCCACTCTGGTTTGTCTGTTCTGTGGAATTAGACACTATATGAATTTAAAGGATTGCCATTCCTTGTTTGGTTTAGCTTCCCTTCCTATTATGTCCCATGAAAATGCACTCGCAACTTATGAAGAGATTAAAAAGATGGGTCGAGTGCTAGATGTAAAAGGCGTGGAGCCCATACCCAGCATGCGTATCCCTAGTGGAACAAAAACTGGAAACCAACCTCAAATTCCCGCGCTTCTTTCTGTTTATTTTCAGTTTGGCTCTTACATATGCGGAGAACCTGCGTACGACCCTGTCTTTAAATGCCATGATGTTTTAACAATTTTAAAACTTGATGAGGTAAGCGATAAAACCTGGGACTTCTTTGATAAGTTTATTCGTCGACGGGAATCTGTTTCATGAAACAAGGTGAAAAATCTTCTTATGTTAATGAAACTCGAGGAGTTCGCATCTCAATTTGGCCAAAATATGACGAAACAAATTCTCGTCCAACAAATTCTCTTTTCATTTATAGCTACACAATTTTAATTGAAAACTTTAGTAGCGACGTCGTGCAACTTATGAATCGTCATTGGATTATTCGCGATGCTTTTGGCGGAGTTGAGGAAGTTCGTGGAGCAGGCGTGGTGGGAAAACAACCCCTCTTACAGCCCGGCGAAGTTTTTGAATACACAAGCTTTTGTCCTCTTAAAACACCTTCTGGAAGCATGGAGGGAAGTTTTGAGATGCGAAATAATTTAAACGAAAAGTTTGAAGCACCTATCGCACGCTTTGAATTAAAATCTTTTACCCTTCAAAACTAATCTAACTTTAAAGTAAAAAGAGCAACCGTATTTCCTCGAAAAACTTTCAAGATATACGTTCCACTTTTTCCAATTGCTTTTTCAACTGATTTCACATCTGTAACTTTTTTCTTTTGAATTTCAGTGAGTATATCACCTCGAGCAATTCCCGCTTCATCCGCAGGAGTGCCTGCAATAACTTCACTGATCACAACACCTTTTACTTCTGGAGAAAGTCTCCATCGAGTACGAATTTCTTTGGTTAAATTGACAACTTCAAAGCCAGCTTTAGAAATTGTAAAAGTCTCTGACTTTTCTGATCTACCTTTCCCCTTGAATAAGGATCGAATATCGCTTGCAGAAACTTCAGAACTTTTTTCCAAATCTCCTAGGATCATCGTTGTTGTTGCTACTTTTCCTTCTCGTAAATACTCAACAGTTACCTTTGTATTCGGATCAAGTTCTCTGACCGCCTTTTGAAAATCAGAGTTTGTATTAATTTTGCGATCGCCTATTTTTGTCACAACATCATATGCTTTTAAACCAGCGTTTGCTGCAGCTTGACCTGGGACAACATCTTCAATCAAGGCACCGTCTGCATTTTTAAGTCCTAGTGACTTAGCTGTTTCTAAATCAAAATTTTGAAATAAACTAACACCAGCAAATCCATGTGAGGGCTTGCCCTTTTCCATGATAGCTTTGATCGCTCTTTTGGCTGTATTAACAGGTATGGCAAATCCCAAGCCCTGTCCGCGAGGATCAATCGCTGTATTAATTCCCACAACTTCTCCCATCATATTAATAAGTGGACCTCCAGAATTTCCCTGGTTAATGCTTGCATCCGTTTGAATAAAATCAGCTGAAACATTAGGAATGATATCGCGACCTAAAGCACTTACAATTCCTTTGGTGACTGTGTGAGAAAGCCCATGAGGATTCCCAATAGCCACAACCCACTCTCCTACTTTTAAGCTGTCACTATTTCCAAGTGGAATCACAGACAAATTAGGCTTTGACTTTCCTTTCAAACGTAACACAGCTGTATCGACAACAGGATCAACACCAAGAACCTGTACATCCATGCCTTCTGACTTGTCTGAATCTCCTAAAAACTTAACTTTTACAGAATCAGCAAGACGATCATCTTGAATCCTAATAACATGGGAATTTGTCACAATAATTCCGTCGGGATGAATCACAAAACCACTTCCAAGACTTTGAGCCTTTTGAGAACGTGGCGGACGACGCTGAATTCCTCCACCGCCTGGAAAACCAAAAAACAAATCAAACATATCCTCGGGAAACATTTGCATTTGGGGAACCTTGATCTCACTTGTCGTCAAAACCGTTACCACTGCAGAAGAATAGGTGGAAGCCAAACATTTCATTCATGGCATCAACTTTTGGCTGAAGCACTTTTTTTGCTTCAGAATCCTTCTCAATCCAGTAAGGGCCCTTTGGAGCGGAGGCCCACAAACAAGCACTCAACGATAGAATTGCAAAAACTGCCAAAAGAAATAATTTTGAGAAGTTTTTCAAGTTCATCAACTATCCCTCCGATGCTTTTACAAATTGCAAACGAACATCCCTTAGAATTCTCTCTAAAAGACCTCGTTCCTCGTCATCTAAATTTCCACGAGTTTTATCTTGCAACATCAATAACAAATCTATGTGCTGTTTTGCAGAAGACAAGTCCTTCTTTTTTGTTTTCGTAAGCGGATCCTCTACCACTCCCATTTCAATAAACGTGGCGGATGCCAAGCTTAAAATAAAAGTCGAAAAATTAACGGGGTTTAGAGCGTTTGTGTTTTTATCTTGAGACATCATTTAAGCCTTATACGAAACAATTTAAGACAAGGATAAATTTGAGACAAGCTTAAGAAATGAAGCTCTTAGGACTTAAGGTAAAAGATCTAAAATTTAGCTTTTCTGGCTGCGTCAAAGTCCAAAATTTTCAGGCGTCTGCTAAACTTTATTCATGGCCGATTTAAACCAACTAGGCGAACTCATTAAACAAGAAAGTACATTTATCAACCAACTTGAAAACGACATTTCTAAAGTTATTGTCGGTCAAAAAAAGATGATCGAGAGAGTTTTGATGGGACTTCTCACAGGGGGCCATGTTCTTCTTGAAGGACTACCTGGTTTAGCTAAAACTTTAGCTGTCAAAACCCTTGCTGATCTGATTGATCTAAACTTTAAACGCTTACAGTTTACTCCAGATCTTTTACCTAGCGATTTAACAGGAACAATGGTTTTCAATCCCAAGAATGGCGAATTTTTTCCAAAAAAAGGTCCCATTTTTGCCAACATAGTTCTTGCAGATGAAATCAACAGAGCTCCCGCAAAAGTTCAATCAGCCCTCCTTGAGTGTATGGCTGAAAAACAAGTTACGATTGGTGATGACACATACAAACTTGAAGAGCCCTTCATCGTACTGGCAACTCAAAACCCTATAGAACAAGAAGGAACCTATAGACTTCCCGAAGCTCAAATGGATCGCTTCATGTTTAAAGTTTTAATTCCTTATCCTAACAAAACAGAAGAATTAAAAATTCTTGAAACTCAAGCTTCTTCAAAAGAAAGCTCTCTTCGTCCCATAGCTGGTGCAAATCAAATTCTTAAAGCAAGAAGCCTCTGCAATGAAATTTATCTCGATGCAAAAGTCAAAGAGTATATTATTGAAATTGTCTTTGCCACACGAGAACCTAAGGCCAGAAAGACTCTCAGTGAAATTGAAAGATACATTCAAATTGGAGCGTCTCCACGCGCAACCCTCTCTCTTGCAAGAGCTTCAAGAGCAAAAGCTTTTATGGAGGGCAGAGCTTTTGTAACTCCCGACGACATTAAAGCAGTGGCGCCAGATGTATTGAGACACAGAATTCTTCTTTCGTTTGAAGCAGAAGCTCAAGAAATTTCGTCTCACCAAATCATTACAAAAATACTTTCTGCACTTCCGACTCCTTAAGGAAATTCACAATGACCTTTGAGGAATTCCTGAAAGAGATCAGAAAGCTCGAAATCAGAAACCACCACCTCATCAAAAAAGGCTTGGTTGGTGGCTTTCAATCAAGGTTTAAGGGATCGGGCTTACAATTCAGCGAATTTCGGCCCTATGTTTACGGCGATGATGTTCGGCATATCTCTTGGACAACAAGTGCAAAAGCAAACGAAACTGTTTTAAAAACTTTTGAAGAAGAGCGAGACAAAAGTTATTTTCTTGTTGTAGACGTCAGCGCCTCGGCTCGAAAAGGCCCTATCGGCGGAAGTGTTGCTTTCCGAATTGCCGAAGTTGCCGCAACACTGGCTCTCTCTGCGGAAGACATAGGAGAAAAAGTTGGGCTCCTAACTTTTTCCAAAACAGTTGAAAAATGTCTTCCCCCCGAAAAAGGAAGAAACCACGTCCTGAGACTTGTTCGAGAAATCCTTAAAACAGGTCACAAAACACGAGGAACAGATCCCAACCATGCCCTCAAGCAGCTAAGAGGCTACCTCAAAAAACAAAGTGTAATTTTTTTCATATCTGATTTTGAAAAACTACCCGACCAAAGAATTCTCAAAGAGTATTCTCTTAAGCACGAATTTCTAGCTATTGGCGTTTTTCACTCTCGTCTGCAAAGTTTTCCATCTTTTCCTTTTATCGAAATGGAAGCTGCCGAAACAGCAAAAGCTTTTACCGTTTCAACTGACACAGAAAGCTTTCAAGAAAACATTAAACAAGAAGAAAAGAGAGTTCACAAAGTTCAAACTTTTTTTGAATTAAATAGAATCCCTTTTTTGAAGCTCAATGAAAACCAAGAATTTCTTAAGCCCTTAGAAACCTTCATACGAGGATCTTAAAAATGGCAATTGAAATAAACGCTGGAGATACTTTTGATGTGAGCTGTCCCAGTGGAGAAAATCCTATTTTAAGTATAGGAGACACCCTACCTAGCGAAAAAGAAATTCTTGTAAAAGTTCTAAAAATTAAAAAAGAAATAGTGACACTAGGACCCTTTAAAACAGGGACGCTTAATTTTTCTCTTCCCTGCACCTCCTCAAATATTCCTATCCAAGCAACAATCAAAGAACTTAATCCCCAAGTTGCTCATAAACGCTATACTTCTCTTAAGGCCGAAAAGATTGACTATCCTGCTAGTTTTTTTGTGTTTTGTTTGCTTATTATTCTTTCTCTAATTGGAACGTTTCTTTATCTCAGACATAAGAAAAAAAATCTTCAACCAAAAGTGGAAAAGAAGACAAGCAAAATTAATCCCCGATCAGAGCTTGAGAAGCACCTTCTTCATTGCGAAACAAACGTGAAAACTCCCGATGTGAAGCATCTTCATGACACCTATAAGCTGCTCCGAAACTTTTTAGAAAAAGAAAACAACCTAAGTACACGCTCTCTGACAACAATTGAATTTATTGGCACCTTGAGAGCAATGGGTTTAAAACAAAATAAAAACCATAATTTACTCTCACAACTTGAATATGTTTTAAAAACTTCTGATGATGTTCGCTTTGCAAAAAGATCTATGAATCCACAGATGTGGCAAGATTATCTTTCCAAAACAAAGGCAATCTTCTTAGCTTTTCCTAAAAAAGATGAATTGCCCAAAAACACCAACCAAGAGAAAAAAAGATGAATTACACAAGCCAAAATACTCAAAATCTTATTTGGTTTAGTCCCGAGGCTTTTTTACTCTTTATACCTCTTGTTTTAGGCCTCATATTTTTCTTTAAAATTTCAGTTCGCTTTAGAAGCCGACTCCTATTTCCTTTTGATTGGTCCTTAGGTGCTACTTTTCAAAAAATCTTAACGCCCTTCAGATTACAGGGAGGATTAAGATTTGCAGCTCTTGCTTGTTTGATTTTAGCTTTAGCTAGACCCCAAAAAAGACTTGGAAAAGAAAAAAGGATCGTTGAATCAATTGATATGATCATCGCTTTTGACCTTTCTAAGTCTATGGACGCTCTCGACTTCTCACCCAACAGACGTACTGTTGCGATTGAAAGGTTAGTTGAATTTACTAATCACCGAGAAGATGATCGTATTGGTTTAGTTTTATTTAGCGGAGAAGCTTACCTCAGCGTCCCTCTTACCTTGGATCACAAATTACTTTTGACAAATTTAAAATCTAGTTCCAACACTGGATTAGAGGATGGAACTGCCATTGGACAAGCCCTGGGAGTTGCCGTTAATCATCTAAAAGCTTCAACAGCAAAATCAAAAATTATTCTGCTTGTAACAGATGGAGACAATAACATGGGATCCATCGATCCTGTTTCAGCATCACAAATTGCTGCTGGCTTTGGAATTAAAATTTATTCTATTGGAATAGGAAAAAAAGGGCGCGTTCCTTTTCCGGTTACAGTCGAAGATGGATTTGGAAACAAAAAACAAGTTCTTCAATATCTAACAGACGCTGCCAATGATGAACTTTTAGAGAAAATTTCAAATTTTACAGGCGGAAAAGCTTATTCAGCTGTTGATCAAAGCCTCATGGGTAAAATATTGAGCGAAATTGATCAACTTGAAAAAAGCAAAGTTGAAATTTTAAATCAAACAAAAACTGTAGAAGCCTCTGACTTTCTTCTTTGGCTTGGAATTTTTCTGCTCTTTGCAGAAGGTTTTGCACTTCAGAGCGTCTGGAGAAAATATCCATGAACATCGAATTTTACAGACCAGAATCTGGCATAGCCTTTTTCATCATAGGCATTTTAATTTTTTTGATTTTTCGTACACATGCACTTCGAAAAAAATACTCTGAGCTTCTTCACTCAGCAAAAACACTTGAGTTTTCCAAAAATTATAATTTACCTAGAAATAGAATCTTCAAAGAAACTCTTTTCATCTTAGGTATTTCATTTGTTTCGATTAGCTTAATGCGCCCAAGATGGGGAGAGAAACATAGCGTCAAAAAAGTTGTTGGCTCTGATTTATGCATTGCTCTTGATCTTTCACAAAGCATGCTTGCCGAAGATATGAGCCCCAATCGTTTAGAATATGCCAAGAGAGAACTCATCTTGCTTCTAGAGAACCTCTCTAAAACAAAGGTGACTCTTGTGGGGTTTGCAGGTGGGGCTTTCATATCAGCCCCTCTTACTTCCGATCTCGATGCAATTGCCGACTACCTCACACCCCTTAACCCAAGCTACGTCAGTCTCCCCTCAACTTTCATTCAAGGAGCAATAGTTACATGTGCCGAAGCTCTTGGATACAAAGATATAACTGATAGAGATCAAGATGATGAAAAAGAAAACACAGCAGGCTCTATCCTTCTTGTCACGGATGGAGATGACTCCAATCAAATAGAATCAAATATCATTAAGGGACTTTTAAAATATAAAATACCTGTCAGCACACTTTTAGTAGGTAGAAATCAAGGCATCTTCATTCCCCAAAAAGATAAAGACGGAAGAATTTCTGGTTTTATCAAAGATCCCGAAACAGGAGCTCCTGCAAAGACAAAAGCCGAAAAAAGCTTTGTTTCTAAACTTGCTGAAAAAACAAATGGCCAGCTTTACAATGCTGACGAATCTTCTAATTTTAAAATCGCCTTTTCAGAGGACATGAAAAAACGAGAAACAAAATTAAAAGAAGAAGGTATAGAAGTTGAAAAAGAAGAAAAGTTTCAAATCCCTCTCTTAATAGGAATTCTTCTTCTCCTACTTGAATGTTTTATCACTGAAACAGGCGGAGTTTTGTCATTTTATAAAAATAAATTTAAAAGAGAATCACAAAAGATTGCAGTTTTGTTATTAAGTCTTCATCTTTGTAAAAACTTAGAAGCTGCGAGTACTCTTGATACATTTAAAAACAATTTTGGAGTATTTTTTTTCAACCAAGATCAATACCTTAAATCGCAAGGATATTTTGAAAAAGCCCTCAGCTCCGATCCAGAGGAAAAACAATTTTTATTCAACTGGATTTCTTCTCGACTCCGAGAGATAGAAAGAAAACAACAAAACTCTCAAACCACAGAGGATTCGGATACCAACCCTACGCTTGAAGAAATACAAGAAATTATCCAGATTTTGGAACCTCTCTCAAATAAAGAAAAAGATCCTGTCTTAAAAAAACAATGGCTCTATCAACTTGCTCAATCCTATGAACTTTCAAAAAAGGTTCCTGAAGCAATCGATAGTTATTACAACTCACTTAAAGAACCTATCTCCAACACTCTCGATCCCATGGCTCGTCACAATCTTGCACGACTTTTAAAACAAAATGCTCAAAATCAAGGAAGTGGGGGTGGCAGCGGAAATCAAGGCGGAGGTAAATCCGGAAAAGACGGGGACCCAAACAAAGGTAAAGACCCCAATGATGAAAACAAAAAGCCCCAGGACTACAAAGGAAAAAGCTACACCCCTGAACAGGTTAAACAAATTATGCAAAATATTGGCAGTGAAGAACGAAAGGTTATTAAAAAGAAATCAAAAAGCGATGCTCAAAAAAAAGGAAATGAATTTAGCAAAGAAAATGGCTCCTCAAAGCCGTGGTAATTTAATAGTTATGCAAAGATATAAATTCTTTCTACTGATCTCGTTTTTAATACTTTCTACTCATCTCATTTCAAAAGAGCCTTCTCGTGAACAAATTCAAATAAACATCCAACCCAAAGAAAGCTCTGGTCAAAACATAACAATAAACTTTCAAGTAGATAGCGATAGTACCCAAACTCCTGATTTCTCTATTCAATCAATTGAGCAAAAAGATAAAGAATGGCAAATTTTAGGCCCTCAACAATATCAAAAAACCCAGGTTGTCTTTTCAAATGGAAAAACCGTGCAGAAATCAAGCTTATTAATTAAATTTGAACTGACGCCCTTAAAAACAGGTAAATTAAATACCCCTAAAATTCAATTAAAAGTTAACAGCAAACCTTACACGATTGAGAATACAAATATCCTAGTAAAATCTCTTAAAACCACTCAACCCTCTCCACGCGCTCAAATCACTCCTCCCACAAGACTTCCCTTTTTTAATATGTTTGATTTAGATGACGAAAAAATTGCCCCCCCCACACCCTTAGAGAGTAAAGAAAAGCAACTTGAAGTTTTTGTTGTTGCAGATCCCTCTAAAACAGAAGTCTACGAAGGAGAACTCATCACACTTCCTTTTTATATCTACACAAATGAAAATATATTTCGAAACTTAGAATTTGGATCTTTTCCAACATTTAAAGATTTTTTAAAAGAACAACTCTATATTCCAAAAAATTGGAGACCTGAAAGAACTCAGTACAGAAACAATAACTACTATAAATCAGAAATTATTCGCTTTGCTCTTTTTCCTATCAAGACAGGAGAGCTTCTTATTGACCCACTCAAAATGAGATTTGAAGTCGATACAGATATTTTTCAACTTCTAGAACAAATTCAAAACCCTCAAAAGATCATCGGTCAAAATCAAACATTTATGAGATCATCAGGCTCTATACCTATAAAGGTATCTCCTCTGCCACCAAAACCTGTGACAATCACTCAAAAAAGTATTCCCGTAGGTCAATACAAAATAAACCTTCAAACATCTGATCAAAGATACACTCAGGACGAAGCCTTTAGTTTAAAATTTAGAATTGAAGGCAAGGGAAACATAAAAGGCCTTGAAGAACCTGAGCTAAATCTTCCCTCCTCTCTTCAAAAAAGTAGAACAGCCACAAATTATGAAATCAATGATCGATCAGAGGGATATAAAGATTTTGAAATGCTGATCGTTCCCCAAGAAGCTGGAAACTTTAAAATCAGTGATAACAGCTGGTCATATTTTGACCCAGAGAAAAAATCATACGAAACACTTTCAATTCCTTCCATAGAGCTACATATCGATCCATCTAGTAAAAGAAGCTCGCCCATTGTCAAAGAGGACAAAAAAATTATCTTTAAGGGAGATCAAGCCTTTATAGATTTAACTGAAAAAGGAATCCCCGTCCTTGCTTGGATTTTTCCCATTTCTCTTTATGCGTTGGCAGGCTTCTTTTTTGTTCAGAGAAAGAAAAGAGATGAAGAAGATCGACTCAGAAAAGATTATCCATGGTTATTTGTAGAGCGAAAAATACAAGGCCTCCAAGATCAAAACTCCTCTCAAAACCTTCGCTATATAGAGGAATGGATTATTTTAAGATTCCAAAAAATCTCTAAAAACGAAACCTCTTTTGATGAACTCATGATGAACCTCCTAAATATTTGCCCAGAACAGGCTCACTCAAAAATAAATAAACTTCGGGAACTTTTTCAAAGGTTAGAAGCAAAGCGATTTGGAAAAGGAAAAATCTTAGCGAATACAAATGTATCTTTTGAAGAAATCAAAAGACTTTCAGAAGAAATTATTTATTCCTCAGAGCTGGCCTCGTCACTCAAATCCTCAGAATCATCAGATGATACATAATCTTTAGCTTTTTTCTTTGTGAGTGTTGATATCGGAAGCCATACTTTTAATTCACTTTTCCTTATATAAACGGCTTTCCACTTACCATCTTCTGAATCCTTAATAGGTTCAACAAGCTCACCTTTTTCAAGAACTGAAATAACGCTTCCAGAACGACTTGGAAGACTTCTGCCCTTTACTTTATATTTTGTCTTATAAACTACTTTCGTATCGGACTGCGATTCTTGTTTATTTTTCTTAAAATCTTCATCGTCTACAAAAGTAATATTCTTGTTTCTTATAACTTTTATTCCACTTTTTTGAAAAGGAGGTCTCAAAACTAATCCCTCAGGCTGACTTGCATTTGCACTAGAACTTAAAAGACCGATGAATAAAATTAAAACCAACATCCTAACTGTACCTCCATAGAAGCATATGATTGAGAGAAAAAATTATACCCAATACGTGCTCTTAAATCGAGACGACCCATGTCGACTCCTCCGCTCAATCCAATTGCAAAATGATGATGTAACTGGCCCTTATGTTTTTCAAAAGAGTATCCGTAGTCCGGCACATAAAATAGCCATTTATAGAAAGGTATCTGCATACCAAGACGTATGGCACCACCAAATTCCATTGATATTTTTTGAAGGTCATAGGGAGTAACCGCCTCTACTGAAATTAAGTAACTTTTTCTAGGTTCTCCTAAAAAGGGCCCTGAGGGAAGTTTCCAATCAAACCGTAGCCCGAGAAGAGACTGGCTTTCTACTGAATAAGAAGCTTTTCTATAAAGAGGAGAAAGTCGATAGTTTCTTTCTTTGTCGTAAAAATTATTTTTTATTTCATCATTATCTTTTGTTACTTTTTCATTTTCTAAAAAAGAATCAATCCCTTGTTTATTTAGTTTTTCAATTTCCTCATAATCAGTTCTATTGCTCGGAATCCATCCACTTAGACCACCTGAATCTTGAACCTTAAGCCAAAGACCCTTTTTTGATTTTTCAAGAAAAATTAAATACGTTCCTTTATCTGCTTGAGCAAGGACTTTTGACTTGGATGACGGAGATTCAAAAATACCTGAGTCCTTTTTTACCTCAAGGATGTAGGAGTTATCTTGTATTTTATTTGCAAAAATAGGAAAATTTGTAAAAAAGAAAATAAAACTAAGCCATCTGGTGAGAAACGTCTTCATGCCACTTCCCTCTCCATTCTCGCAGATTTGCCTGCGATTTTGAACCCTGGGAATCCTGAGTTATCTCGATGAATGCATAGTGAAATTTAGTGTATCTCCCAAAACTATTAAGCTCTAAACTAGTTACCTCAGTCCATGTGCCAGTATTTAGATATTGCTTACCGTCTTTAAATTGTCGCGTATCAAAAACATGTGTATGCCCCATCACGACTGTTTGGACTTCTTTATTGCGCTCAAAAATATCTTGAGCCGCATTCATAAGCTGAGGAGAACGAAAAAGCTCCTTAAATATTTTGAAAGTTGTGACAAGATTTGATGTTCGATAAATTGATTTAGAAAAACGAGTTCCAAAAAAATACAACAGAACTCGAAAAATATTCTTCAAACACCAAGAAGTATCATGCCACAGGCTCCACCTTATAAAAGCACTGACAGGACGAACACGATCCACTGCAATTCTTTGTAATTTAATAGGCAGAACGTAATTAATAACAAAATGACTTCCCCATGGCAGGTTGATAATCGGTTCGCGCAGATTTTTTGTGATGTACATCTGCTTGGGGTTTACTCTATTTGTATTCTCAAACTGTTGACCGTGCTCTATATGAACACCTTCATCAATGTAACTAAAATTAAAAAATTGAATGTCTGCCTCAATCGTTCGAGAAAGCAACTCCTGACACCTAGGCCAAATCATTTCAACATCATGATTTCCCACAACGTAAGTTATTTTGTGATTTTTGAAAGCAGCAAATTTTTTTAAAGAAGAAACAAAAACTGGATGCCCATCTAAAACGGACTGAAGCTTTTCAACTGAAATAGCCTCAGTCAATATGGGAGAAAAATAACCCCTATAATCTACTTTTATTAAATCAAATATATCGCCATTCAGAACCAGCTCGACCTCTAAATCTTTAAATGGACCTTCACTAAAGTGATTGAGAAACTCATCCCACTGTCTATCACCAAAAAACTCCTCAAGAATATTGATTGTTCCATCAGTTAAGTACATCCCCTTACCAAGATGAAAATCAGAAACGACAATTTTATATTTTTTCATGGAGCTCATTCCTAGGCTGCCTTACTTTTTTCTTCCTTCTCCAAGCTTTCTTCATCTAAACCTGAAAGAACACTCTGGGCCAGCTTCAGGGATTGTAAAGCTCTGGTAATTCTTTTTCTTCTCTCTTCACTTCTGTTAATATCGTCTATCAGTCTTTCGCGAAGTTTATCGATCTCAAACTCAAGGCGATCTATATCTCTTTTTTGATTTAAAAGTCGTTCATCTTTTGCGCTGAGAAGAGCCTCTGCGTCACGTTTTTGAATTTCTAAACGACTTGCAAGCTCTCTTTCTCGAGATCTAATTTTTTGCAAATCATTTCGAACACGATCTCTAAAATCTTCTAGTTTTTTTTCTAGTTTTCCTGCTTGAAACTGTGAGCTTTCAAGTTGAATTTGAAGTTCTTTTATTTTTTCTTCATAATGATTTTCAATGTTTTTAAGTTGAGCACGGTTTTCTTCTTTTTTATCGCTAGTTGTACGAAGCTCACTTTGAAGCTCTTCAATTTTTAAAATAAGCTTTCGCCGCTCTTCTTCGCTCTTCTTAAGTCGCTCATCAAAATAGCGAATCTGTCTCCTAAGCGCTTCAGCCGAAGCTTGAGATTCACGAAGCTCACGTTCTTTGATATTTGAATACCTTTTGATGACATCCAAATCTTCACTAGAAACCTCCGCACTCATAGAGGACAACAACTTACCGACTTCCACTTCAGGCTTTATATTTTCATTTAAAACATTAAGTTCTGGCTCATTTGGAACGGGGGCTACGTCTGCAAGCTCTAGGGAATCAGGAATCTCAACTTCATCTTTTTCTTGAACCTTTTCTTCTTGCACTACTTTTTCATCAATAGCCGATAAATCACCGAGAGCATTTAACAAATCTTGCGATTCTAATTCAGCTGGCTTTTCTTCTGATGAAGGTACTTCACTTTCTTTTGGAATTTCTAAATTATTTTCTAATTCTTGAGATAAATCACCCAATCCCTCTAAAGATAATTCTGGCTCAGCTGACTCTAAAACTTGTTGATTATCCTTGTCTTCTGATTTTTTTACTCCGGGATTTGACTCAAGAGCTGCTTCGAGCAATTTATCTGGATCTGACGAGGGAGCCTCTTGGGCTACTGATGAAAAATCAGCTTCAAGAAGTTTTGATATATCCTCATCTGTACTTGAACTAAGTGCATCATTATCTAATGTGGATTTTTGCTCTGACTCGATGACTTTTGATACTTCACTTGCAATATCAAGTTCAGACAAAAAATCATCTTCAATAACTTGTGACGCTTCTGATAAACCTAATTTTTCAAGGAGAATCTCTGTCGAAACTCCCCACTCAATCGTATTTGAATTTTTTAAATCAGATTTTTCTTTTGAAAGAAAATAAACCAAGGACTCATGTTTTTTATCTAAACCAAAATTAATAGATATTTCTTTTTTTACAACCAAACGATCTGCAACAGTCAATTTACTACTGATAGCTTTTATTTTTTGAATGTCTTTAGATGAGTCATAAAGGAAAAGACTTAGATTTAACTTTTTCTCTAAGCTTTCGACCAATGCCTTAAACCAAGCATCATTCCAAAGCTCTTCATTTCCAATGAAATAAAGAGTTTTCATATAAGTATGTCTTCGGCATTCTTATTGATTTACAAAAATTATTTTTTTCATTTCAGAGTCAATTAGCTGACTAACGGAAGGCTTAGTACAAAACAGGCGCCAGAATTTTCCTTAGACTCAAAAAGCTTAAGATTTCCGCCCATTTCTTGAGCTAAAGCTTTGCTTAAGTAAAGACCTAGCCCACTATTTTTGGGGTTTGGCACTGAGGAAGCTTCTACGTCAATATTTTTACTTTCCTTGAAAACTGCATGTATCGTTCCTTTAGTTGAAAAAAAAGGTTGAAATAAAAAGGGCTTATAAGCTTCTGAAATTCCCGGACCATTATCTTGAATAGAAATTTCTACTTTGTCATGGTGAACATTTGTTTTGATATGAACCTGAGGATCAAAAACCTTACTTGATTCAAATATCTCAAAAGAATTTTTTATAAGATTTGAAAAAATTTCAACAATAGCACTTGGATCAAGGTAAACTTTTAGATCTGATTTTTCAAAAATTAATTCTACTTTTTGCATCTCTGCTCGAGGTTTCCATAGCTTTTCGAGTTCTGAATACAGCTCTTGTAGTGAATAAATACTTTTCTTTTCTTCGCGGGGCTGAACAATCCCCTGCAAGGATTTTGTTATTTTGGAACATCGAATGCATGCGGTACGAATAACTTCTAAAGCCTCTTTCATATCAACGGGACTTTGAGACTCTAGTGCCCACTCCGCGTGACCAAGAGCGGCTCCCAAAATATTATTAAATTCATGGGAGACCCCCAGAGCCAAAAGATCAACGCGAATGGGATCGTGTCGAGTTTGAAAACTTTTAATGCTTTCAAAACGAAGACGCTCAGCCGCCAAGGCCTGCCGCTTCCAATTAATACGCTTTGAAGGCGTTTTTTTGGCTTTTTGACTCACAATGTTTTAGTTCGTCAAAGATCCTAAAAAGTTGAACTCTCAACGTATTCTTAAAAAAGCGTCAACTTTTAGTTTTAACTTTAGATCTAGTTTAAACATTTTTTTTCCGATAAGTTCTCTGTTTATGTCAGATAAAATCATTGTTGTCGGTGCAGGATATGTGGGTCTGGTTGCAGGAGCTTGTTTTGCAAGCGCTGGTTTTCACGTAGGGATTGTGGAAACAAACCCCCAAAAACTTCAGCTGATCAAGGATTCGCAAGTACCTTTTTACGAGCCTGGTCTTAGCGAATTACTAAAAGAAGGCATATCTCAAAAAAGATTAAGTTTTTATTCAAATCAAAAAGATGCTCTCGATAAATTAAATGCTCAATTTATTTTTTGTGCTGTAGGAACACCCGAGAGCCCCGATGGAAGTGCTAATTTAAGCTACGTTGAAGACGCTTTGAAAGATTGTGCTTCTAACTCGAAAAACAAATGCTATTTTATTATTAAATCAACTGTTCCTGTTGGCACTTCACAAAAGCTTCAAAAAATGGCAGATTCACTTGCGCATGGAAAAATCTCTGTCCTGAATAATCCAGAATTTTTGAAAGAAGGAACTGCCGTTGCTGATTTTTTAAGACCTGAAAGAGTTGTCCTGGGAGGCTCACCTGAAGCTGTTGAAAAAGTCGGAGCCATATACGAAAGTTTTCTTCTCAATCAAAAACCTCTCATAAAAATAGATTCTGTTTCTGCTGAACTTGCAAAACTTGGTGCAAACTTGATGCTTGCATCTAGAGTTTCTGTCGTCAATCAAATCGCCCGACTTTCGACTGCCACAGGAGCGGACATTCGAAGTATCGAAAGAGTTCTTCAAAGTGATTCGCGAATCGGATCAAAATACCTTTATGCAGGACTTGGATTTGGAGGAAGTTGTTTTCCCAAAGATATCAAAAACTTTATTGATCTTTGCAAAAAACAAGGAGTGGATGCCTCTGTTGCTGAAGCCATTGATTCTTTCAATGACGATCAAAAATTAATTTTCGTAAATCAAATATTAAAAGACTTTCCCAAAGCCTCCAACACTCGCATTGCTTTGCTAGGTCTTGCCTTTAAACCCGAGACTGACGATGTTCGAGAAAGCCCTGCTCTTGCGATTGTGGAAAAGCTTTCTTCCCATGGTTATCACTTCAATGCTTATGATCCAAAAGCCATGAATACGTTTAAGGCAAGTCTCAAAAAAGAAGCAAATATTCGTTATTGCTCAAACAAAGAAGAAGCCCTCAAAGATGCAGATGCTCTGATTCTCGTTACAGAATGGCAAGAATTCCAGCGTATCAAAGCAGAAGATTTGAAAACTTGCTTCAAGGGCAAGCATGTCTTTGATGGAAAAAACATCTACCCGTCTAAAGCCTTTAAAGAGGCGGGATTTATTTACTATGGAGTTGGAAGAAGTTAATTCAATTTCAAGTTTTTAAAGCTAACAAACAAATTTTGAAAAACTACCAATGCCCAAAGGTTTAGGGAGTAATTCCTCTTTTCCTTTTGTCACAGCATCTACAACAAGCTTTAATTTTTCAGCGCTTTCTAAACCCACAGCTTGTTGAGCTTCTTTTGTAGAAGCAGCCACGTGAGGTGTCGAAATAAAGCGCGGATTTCGTATCAAAGCACTCGTCACGGGATCTTTCACATCAAAAGGCTCTTTTTCAAAAACATCCAAAGCCGCCCCTGAGAGGTGATCAGTCTCTAAAACTTTTAAAAGATCTTTTTCAACCACAATGCCACCTCTTGCGGCATTCACTAAATATGAGCCTTTTTTCATTTTTAGTAAATTTTCTAGATTGAAGAAATTTTTAGTCTCTGGACTCAAAGGAGTATGAATCGAAATCACGTCCGATTGAGTCAGAAGTTGCTCTATAGATAAAAGCTCTGTACCCTCAACAGGACTTGTTTTGAGGTAAGGATCATAAATCCCAACTTTCATTCCAAGACCCATCGCAATTTTAGCGACTCTTGATCCAATGTTTCCGGCTCCAAACAAACCCAAGCGAGCACCGGCTATTTGTCGCCCTAAAGAAGAGATTTCTTTTTTTCCCCACTTTCCTTCTAAACTCATAGAGTGAGCCAAAGGAATCGCTCTAAAAAGACTTACGATCAGACCAATTGCATGTTCAGCGGTTGCTAAAAAATTACCTGTAGGTGCATTCCAAACGTAAACACCACATTTTTTTGCACTTTCTAAATCAACATTATCAATGCCCACACCTGCACGGACAACACCTTTTAAGCGAGGCAAGAGTTCAAACTCTTTAGCTCCCAACTTTGTTGCCGATCGAATAATTAAAAAATCAACATCACGAGCAATTTCTAACAGCTCTGATGCAGAAGTTTCTTTACGAACAAGCACTTCAAAGCGAGAATCGGCAGATAAAAATTCCTGAGCTTTCTTATCAAATCCATCGGTTGCTAGAACTTTAAACTTTTGGGACATGTTCACTAGATCCTCATATCATCCGGAGTTTGGTCAGTGGAGTTTTCAAGAACCTCCCAAAATTTAGCCATACCTTGCATCAAGTTCACACTTTTTCCTTTGTCAGAAAATGCTTTTGAAAGAGCAATGATTTGACTCATAACATCCCAAGCATCCATATAGCCAATATGACCAAGGCGAACAATTTTTCCTTTTAGCTCGTCTTGCCCACCGCTAATAGTCAGCCCTAATTTCTTAAATGCTTTGGTATCGATGAGTCCCTCCGTCAAAACAGAAGTACAAGCTGCGGAAGCATCTTCATCTCTTTTCACAAGCAACTGCAAGCCCATAGCCTTACAAGCTTCGCGAGTCGCTTTCATAAGTCTCCAGCTTTTTTCATAGAGACGCTCATAACCCATCTCTTCAAAATTATTAAGAACAGCCAACAAACCCGCAACAAGGGTCACAGGAGAAGTAAAAGGACCGGTATTCTCGAGAGCTGTTTTTTTTGTTTTTCTCCAATCATTATAATAACGAGTATTTTTCACAGTCTCGCATTTAGCCCAAGCTTTTTTACTCGCAGCACCCAAGGATAAACCTGGTGGAAGCATCAAAGCTTTTTGAGAACCAGAGACCAAAACATCAATTCCCCAAGCATCCATAGGCGTTCCAAAAACACCCACAGAAGTGACACCATCAACGCACAAAAGAACATGAGGCGCTTTTTCTTTAAGAAGCTTTCCAATCTGCTTTATCGGATGACGTGCTCCTGTAGAAGTTTCACTTGAATGTATAAATATTCCCTTGGTCTCAGCTGCTAACTGAGACTGAAGAGCTGAAAGATCAAGAGCTCGACCTCTTTCCACAAAGATTTCTTTCGCATTCAAACCATAAACCTTGGCCTGCTGTAACCAACGCTCACCAAACTTACCACCATTGACACAAATAACTTCTTCGCCTGGATTAAAAAAGTTTTGAACAGCTCCTTCCATGGCAAGCGTCCCAGTTCCAGAAAAAATCAAAACCTCTTCTGTTGTGCCAAAAAGTTTTTTTAATTTTTCTCGGCATTGCTGCATAATAGAAGCAAATTCTGTTCCCCGATGATAAAGAACTCCCGATGACATTGCACTCAGAACATAATCCGGAACTGGAGTTGGCCCCGCAGTGAGCATCCTATTTTTAAAAAAAACTCCTTTTAGTGGAGAATTATCAGTTTTATCTTTTTTTAAATCTTTTACTTCTTGAGATTCCATTTCAAATCAACCTCTTTCAATTTAACAAGTTTGTCTCTTAGCTCAGCTGCAAGTTCAAAATTTAGTTTACGTGCAGCTTCTTTCATTTCAAGGTCAATTCTTTGGATTTCATCTTGAACCTTCTCTGGAGCAACATGAAGCTCTTCAAGCTCCCTTGAAATACCTCCAAGTTCTAGATAATCATGCTCATCAAGTCGATCTGTAACTTGGTTGTTTCCAATATTTTTTCGAATTGTTCGCGGCTTGATTCCATGAAGTTGATTATATTCTTCTTGTATCTTTCGGCGGCGTGTACACTCATCAATCGTTGCTTTAAGACTTTTGGTAATTCTATCTGCAAAAAACACCACATGGCCATTGAGGTTACGAGCTGCCCGGCCACAGGTTTGAATAAGAGACGTCTTTGAGCGGAGAAATCCCTCTTTATCCGCGTCTAAAATAGCCACCAAAGATACCTCTGGTAAGTCCAAACCTTCCCTTAGCAAGTTTATACCGACCAAGACATCAAACTTGCCTTCTCTTAAATCTTTTAAAATCTCAATTCGCTCCAAGGTCTCTACATCTGAATGCAAGTAGCGAACACGTATAGAATTTTTTCTTAGATAATCCGTTAAATCTTCCGCCATTCTTTTAGTAAGAGTCGTGACAAGAATTCTCTCATCTTTTTCAATCCGACTTTTAGCGAGATCAAAAAGATCTTGTACCTGATTTTTGACGGGTCGAATCTCCATAGTAGGATCCAATAAACCCGTGGGACGTATGATTTGCTCTGTAATTTTACCTTTCGATTTTTCTAATTCATAATCCGAAGGAGTCGCACTTACATAGACTGCCTGATGAATTTTAGCTTCAAACTCTTCAAACTTAAGAGGGCGATTATCAAGAGCGCTCGGCAAACGGAAACCGTGCTCTACCAAAACCGACTTTCGAGCCAAATCGCCTCGATACATACCCCCTACTTGAGGTACTGTGACATGACTTTCATCTGCTACAAGTAAAAAATCATCTGGAAAATAATCATAGAGCGTTGGAGGAGCCTCTCCTGAACGACGACCTGTGAGGTGTCTTGAATAATTTTCGATTCCCGGACAATAACCCACCTCCTGAATCATCTCGATATCAAAAAGCGTTCGACTTTCTAAACGTTTAGCTTCCGCAGTTTTTCCTTCAGACTTCAAAACCGTTAAACGCTCTCGAAGTTCATCTAAAATCGAACTAATTGCTGTTTTTTTTAGATCAGGACTTGTAACGTAGTGAGAAGCTGGAAAAATCGCTACTCTTTTTAACTGCGCAGATTTTTTTCCACGAAGAGGATCAAGCTCATAAATACTTTCAATCGAAGAACCAAACATTTCAATTCGAATGGCTTTCATGGTTTCGTACGAAGGCAAAATATCGATCGTATCCCCTCTTACTCGAAAGGTCCCCCTGGCAAAATCAACATCATTTCGAATGTATTGGATACTTACAAGTTTTCTTAAAAGATCATCCCTGCGAATTTTTTCCCCTTCTTCAAAAATGCACATCTGAGAAAAATATTCCTCAGGAGATCCTAAACCATAGATACAAGAAACACTCGAAACGATCAGCACGTCTTTTCTTTCAAAAAGAGAGCGGGTTGCCGAATGTCGAAGCTTATCTATCTCATCATTGATCGCAGAATCTTTTTCAATAAATGTGTCTGTTGAAACAACGTATGCCTCGGGCTGATAATAATCGTAGTAACTCACAAAATATTCAACCGCATTTTTAGGAAAAAGCGATTTGAATTCACTATACAATTGAGCAGCCAATGTTTTGTTGGGAGCCATCACCAAAGTAGGTTTGTTGACGTGTGCAATGACACTCGCCATAGTAAAAGTTTTTCCCGACCCTGTGACTCCCATTAAAACTTGATGTTTTTCTTTGCGTTGTAATCCTTCAACCAGCTCTGCTATGGCCGTAGGCTGATCTCCCGCCGGCTTGTAATCAGTGACCAATTCAAAGCGACCTGTCAACTGAGCCATTTGTGTCTTGAGATTGTTCGTAAAGCTTTTTGACACAATTCTCATAGAATATACTTTCTTTGCAAAGAATTCACGAAGTCTTTACTTAGGCTCTCCCTTTTGAAGCCGAAGAATTTATCATGGCGAGTTCACTAGATTTCGAATACCACGTACAAGGCGTTATCCCCATGAGCATTCTTCGCAAATATCGAATTGTTCCTATGGCTATACGTGAAAATAAACTTTGCATTATTGCTCGACGGCCCTTGAGCAACGACGCTCTCTTAGAACTCAAAACGCTCACAGGATTTGAGGATTATGAACTTCAACTCGTAGGAGAAGACGTTCTTGAGGAATACATCGAACAGTTTATTGAGGGCAAACTCTTTAGCGGAACACCCTAAAAAGATTCCCTACTTCGACCAAACTCGAGCAACGGCATTGTGAGGATGCAAACTCTCTTGGTGCTCAACCTCAACTTTATAAGTCTGAATATCTTTTGAACTCTCTAACAAATCATGAATTCTTCGAGCAGCGTCCTCGCAAAACATTAAATTCTCAGCATTTAAACGCGCAAACTCTTGCTCATCACTACGCTTTACGAAACTTTGAACAGGAGTTTTGAGTTTATCTTCAGTTTTTTCAATTAATTTTAAAAAAGCAGCTATTAAATCCCGGGGACTTTTTTTAAAAGTCACTTCCACCTTAGCAAAGCTTCTCTGACTATGAGGAGTTGCACAAACAGAGTCTTCCTTAGATATCCAATCAGCAATTTCAGAAAGCTCGACAGAGTTTCTTTTAGCAAAATCAGACAAAAACTTTTCTTGAATAAGCTGGCGAGAGAGAGCTGCGGAGCACGGACATGTACTCGAATAGACAATCTGATAGCTCAATCGCCAGTGAACCTTTCCCTTTTCATAGGTAAGAACACACTCGACAGGATAATTTCTCCACCCTGTCATATTTGAAGTCAAAGAAAGTCTCTGTAAATCAATTTCAAAATTCAAACGAAGTTCTGAACTTTTTGAAATATCTTTGTGAGACTCCTGAAAAGACTTCACAACCTTTTCTAAGTCTTTTGCGGTGAGATTTTTTTCAGCAAGATCCTGAATCCTACTAAAAAGGCGGGACATGTGAATCCCCTTAACCTCAGGGTCGTCCAAACTAATAAAAGCCGCTGCCTTGGCTGAGGATCGAACACTTTCCTTGTTGATTTTAAAACTTAAGGGAACTTCGATATTCGTCATCCCTACACGATCAATTTTAGATTTGAGGTGTCCTCTATTTTCAATCGCAACATCAGGAAGCTTACGTTTTTTGGGACTCATGGACTTTTTATATAGCACCCCCCGAGCTAAGTCGCAGAGCTTTTATCGAACACTAAAAAAGCTAGATTCAGAATAAAAAGTTAGTTATGGTATTTGACATGATGCAGCGACCGCGAAGGAATCGTGCCTTCTCTTCTCTAAGATCTCTTGTTGCGGAAACCTCACTCCATCCACAAAACTTTATATGGCCAGTGTTTTTAGTCGAGGGCCTTCAAAAAAAAGAAGAAATTCCTTCTCTTCCAGGCGTTTATCGATGGAGTGTTGATCTCTTAGCGGGTCAACTCAAAGATGCTCTCCGCCTTGGTATCAAAGCTTTTGCTCTTTTTCCTAAGGTAAGTGAACACCTAAAAGATTCCACGGGAAGCATTTCCCTAGATGAAAAGTTTTTTCTATACAGCGCAATCAGAAGACTCCGCGAGGAAGTCCCCGAGGCACTACTGATAACGGATGTCGCTCTCGACCCCTATTCAAGTGATGGTCACGATGGAATTTATAAAAATGGAAAAATTCTCAACGACCAAAGTGTAGAGATTTTGGCTCAACAAGCAGTGATGCAAGCCCGTGCAGGTGCTCACATTGTAGCGCCCTCAGATATGATGGACGGAAGAGTATCTGCTCTTCGAAAAGCCCTTGATCAAGAAGGTTTTCAAGACGTAGGAATTCTTTCATATACAGCAAAATATGCCTCTGCTTTTTATGGACCATTTCGAGCAGCACTAGATTCTGCTCCCAGAAATGGGGACAAAAAAACATATCAAATGGATCCGAGCAATGCTCGTGAAGCTTTACGTGAACTCTCTTTAGACCTGGCAGAAGGGGCAGACATGGTTATGGTAAAACCTGCAGGCTCCTATCTTGATATCATTAGACTTTTCAAAGAAAATTCTTCTGTGCCCGTTGCGGCTTATCAGGTCAGCGGTGAATACGCGATGATCAAACTTGCGGGAGCTCAAAATTTACTCAATGAAAAAGAAGCGATGCTCGAAGCCCTGCTAGCCATCAAACGAGCAGGTGCTGATATTATTCTCAGCTATTACGCTCTAGAATTTGCTAAAGATTATTCAGCTAAATTTTCTAAATAATTTTTCTGATCTCTTAGACTTGCTGTTTTTTCTCTTATCCATCGAAACGTTTGAAGACCTTCAAACGTTTGGTGAATTTGCCTAAGATAATGCTTAGAACTTGCTTTTTGCTTAAAAATTCCTTCAAAAGATTTCTTTAATTCTTTCAGATTAAAATGTTCATCGGCAGGAATACGTAAAAAAAACTCCTCAATATTTTTATGATCAGAAAGTTCCTTGAGTTGAACTAAAACTGTTTTTAGTTTTTCAAAAGCTTCATGTGGATATCTTTCAAATTGCTCTCCCTTTTCCAAGCGTTCCAAAGCACGACCCGTACCGAAAGGTACCCTTGTTGAGTGGCGACCAACAATTTCAAGATTTATTTCAAGATCAAGATTTTGTGAAAGCTCATTTATTTGCAAAACTTTTCCCTGGCTTTGTATCTTACTTAAAAAATAAAAATCCTCTCCTGCTTGAACATTTGGAAATCCTCTTATCTTTTCATAGGCTTTTAGGTCGAAAACAAGAGTACTGCCCAAAGCCCAAAAAGCATAGGGAGAAGCAGCGAACTTTAAACCCTCAACATAAGATTTCAGAAAACTTTCGTAGCTCTGTAGACCCGCGTATTCAATTTCATTCAAAAATCCTCTTGTATGACTAAACGGATAAGTGCCCGCAGCTACGCCTTTTTCCAACTGAGCATAAAAATAATCATTTGGTAATCGAACATCTGCATCACTTTGTCGATGAAGAGGCGACGAGATCTTTGTTAAGTTATGAAAAAACAAAGCAAGATCTCCCAAGACTCGTCGAGCTCGTCCCACACCTTCTTTACTTTTCAAATGCAGATTTTTAAGAGTTCCGTTGATGATAACAATAAAATGATTTTTTTCTCTGACAAGTTTAAGCATCTCATCTTTTTGAAAAGAAAAATAATCGAGTACTCTTTTATTTGAGCTTCTAAGTTGAATAGACGCATTTTCTTTTTCGTTAATAAATAAAAAAACTAGCTGAGAATGAGAGGTGCGGTGGAGAACGCTGATAAGTCTTTCGTAAAACGGCTTTATTTGTTCGTCTTCTGCCAGCAATGGAATCCCCATGGACTCTTCAAAAGATTGGCCATGCAAGGTATCCTTTAAATTATCAGCAACTACTAACGAAATAAAATCAAAGGGATATTGCACTTCTTTCTTTTGGCAGTTTGAATAAAAGAGTCAAGATGAAACAATCCTTAAGACTATTAAATTTTAAGAATACAGACCCAAAATACATTGACGTATTTATTGAAAAAAAACTTCTCTCAGAAACCGAGCAGAAAACACTATTTTCCTACGTTTTTTTTTCTGAAGAAAATAATTCAAATCTTTTTTTACCAAAAAAAATCAACCCATTAGTTAAAGGAACTCATTTGTGGAAAAACACATGTTTTGAATGTTTCTTTTTTGACGAAAATTCCGATGAGTATTTTGAACTCAACGTTTCACCTAAAGGAGAATATGATTTATTAAGTTTTGAGAAATACAGGCTTAAAAGTTCCAAAGTAGCTCCCATCCAAGTATCCAATTTTCAAGTTGAGAGAGTTCAAAATCTTGTCACTCTTTCATTTGAGCTTAAAACTCATTTTAAAAGTTCTTATTTTATTTCACCAACTGTCATTTTAGACACACCTCGCGAACAATGCTTTTTTGCCTTAAGTCACGAACTCCTAAAGCCTGACTTTCACAAAAAAATCATGAAATTTAAATGATTTTCATAAAAGAAATGCTCTTACTATCCGATAAAAAGATGTGTCACTACTGAGCAGCCCCATAAGACAAAAAGAAGCTGAATCAATCGGCGAAGCAAACATTGCAAATTTTATTGAATTTCAAAATAAAATATTTTCAATTCAAAAAAAACTTCCTCTCTACTACAAATTTAAGATAGTTTTTGAAACATTGCTTGCCCTAGGATTATTGGTGGCGCTTAGTCCGATAATTGGCTTGATTGCTGCTCTTATAAAAACACTCAAGGGCGGAACCGTTTTTCATAGCCAACGTAGAGTTGGTAAAAACGGAAGTATTTTTTATGTTTATAAATTCAGAACATTAAAAATGAACTCTCCTAAAGTAATAGAAATGGGTTTCAGTCCGCTTACAAAACTCAAAGAAGACCCTCGAGTAGAGGGAACTTTGGGCAAATGTCTTCGCAAATGGAAGCTTGATGAAATTCCTCAGCTTATAAATGTTGTTAAAGGAGACATGCTTCTTTTAGGACCAAGGCCCTATATCATCGAAGAAAACCTACATATGACAGAATCTCATTTGGAAAGATTTGCTGTGAGGCCTGGCATGTCTGGTTATTGGCAGGCCCTTAAAACAAACCTAAACGATCCTGATGAAAAAGCAACTTTAGATTGTCTTTACGTTCGTGAAATGTCTTTTCTTCTTGATTTGAAGATATGGATCAATACCTTCAAAGTCGTTTTCTTGGGAGAAAATTTTACAAAAAAAACATTGATTGAATCCGAACCGTCCCAAGAATCACAAGCAATAGAGAAGCCAAAAAATCTTCGAAACCGAGCCTCTTAACACAAAATTAACACAAAATTAACAAAGCTTTTTAGGATGTCTCCCGAAAAGTAATGAGGGAGAAAAATATGAAAAAGTTTAACAAGAAGAGTGGTCAAGGAACTTTAGAGTGGATTCTCATACTTGCTGTCATGGTGGGATTTGTGATGATCTTTGGAAAAACCATCAAAGGTAAAATCGGTGGAACTGTCGACAGCGTATTCAAAAGTGTAGATGGTAGCGTAGGCACTCTTTCCTCAGACAAAACGAACTAAAAGTTAAATTAGCTAAATAGGACGTAGGCTATGAAACTTAAAAACGGACAAGTTTTAGTTGAATACATTTTACTCACTTTACTTGTTGTTGTGACAACAGTTGCCGTTGTTAAGTTTATTGTTCAAGAGGTTTTTGGAGAGTCCATGGGGGAATTGAGAGAAAAAACATCTAATTGCATCTCAACTTCTAAGAAAGACGACTGCAAATAGGAGACTTGATTTATTTTTTATGAAAAAAAATAAAAATCCCTTAAGAGGACAGGTCGTGGTGGAATACATACTCGTGATAGCCGTCATTGTTGGAATATCATTGGTGGCTTACACCGCTTTAAAAAATAAAATGAAACCTCATCTGACTACATTCAAAAAGAAAGTTGAAGATGACTCAGCAACAGCCGGAAAGCCTATGGAAACCTATTACAACAAAGTGGAGCTTAAAACGAAATGAAAAAAATGCTCAGTTTTTCTTTCCAAAGAAAAAAGGGTCAAAGTACCGTTGAATTTATATTTGTCTTTATTGCTTTTATATTTTTTCTTTCCCTTAGCTACAACACTGTTGTTTCTTTTGCTGTCTACCAGTATCTGAGCTACGCAACCTTCATGACAGCGCGTGCTTATCAGGCAAGTCGGGATGACCCAAATGCTCAATTACAAGCTGCGATTAGAACCATGAATATTTATGTCCCCGACGTTCCCCAAGGTCAAGGCTCAACAAAATTTGGTTTTTCAGCAAGAACCCTTGCAACTATTAAAAGCTTTGAAACTCCCTCGGTCAGTCAAACCTCAGGAACCGTTACTCAACCTTTTCGTCTAAAATTTGAAGTCCCTCTCATCACTGTTCCTCTAGGAAAGGACCTAAAAAGAGATTTTGGTACCATTACCCTCACGACTGAAAGTAATCTCGGTAGAGAACCCACCAAAAAAGAATGTGAAGCTTTTTTTCAAAAATTTTTCTCAAAATTTTTCAAAGGAGGAAACAATCTTCACACTTGGGAAGGGATGGAGGACAACGGATGCTAAAAACGAGCCGTCTCCGTCATAACAAAAAGGGACAAGCCATGATTGAATTCCTTCCAGCCATCTTGCTTTTTATAGTCATCATGTCTGTGAGTTTTATTTTTTTTATGGGACTTCGAGAGTCAACACTTCTTCAAGAAGCTGCAAGAAACGCTGCTTTTGCTAAAATTGCAAACTCTGGCCCGCTTGTCTCAAGAGAAAACCGCTCAAGTGCTACTAACTACTATGAATTTCCCCTTGAAGGTACTCAAAATATTGAAATAGATAATAGCAAAACGTGCTTTTCTGCAACTCCACAACTTTCAAATGACGGACCCAATATTTTCAAACTTCCAAGTATTCTTGGCGTTAAGATGGATTTACAAAGAACCCATAAAATGACAGTTTTTCGACGCCCAGGTTCTGAAAATTATTGTGACTAAATTTAAATAAAACTCAAATTTAACATAAAAAAAACCGAAGAAGGATTAAGGAGTTAGCTTGAATCAGTCACGTGCTTTTTTAGTCAGCTTTGGTTTTGCCTTATTAGGCATGTTGCTCGTAGGGCTTTATGTCTACAGCCAAGACCAAGAAAGCAAAGAGAAATTTGGTAAGCTTGCTGCCGTTCTTGTCGCCTCTAAAAACATAAACGAGATGCAAGTGCTTGATGAAAGTATGGTCTCTCAAGAAAGTATCTTCGATAAATTTATACAACCTGGAGCTCTCACAGATTTTAAAGATATCAAAGACATGGTGGCGCTTGTTCCCATAAAAGCTGGCGAGCAAATACTTGTGACAAAACTCTCTCCAAAAAGTACAGAGACAGGACTTGCCATACAAGTTTCTGCCTCTAAAAGAGCGATGTCTATCCCTGTAAACAACGAGTCAGGTGTTTCAAAACTTATCAAACCAGGAGATCACGTTGATGTGATTGGAAGCATTAGTTATCCAAATCCTGATGGCTCAAAACAAACTGAACTCAAAACTCTCTTGCAGAATGTCACCATTCTTGCTGTTGGAGAAATTATTCAAAACAACATTCCAACCCGCTACGAAAACGATCCTCTTAACCAAAGAAAAGTTGCTGTCAGTGCCCGTGGAGAAAAAAACTTCGACACTGTGACGATAGAAGTAACTCCTGAACAATCTCAAGTATTAATTTATGCACTTGCTCAAGGAACCGGACTTTATTTGACATTAAGGAATCCAATCGATCGAGCAGAAAACAATATAGGATCAACAACACTCGATGAAGTTTTAGGACCCGATTCAAAACGAGCTGAAGCGCGGGAGAGAGAACAAAGAAGAGCCATAGAAGAAGCGCGACAAGCAGCAGCGGCAGCGGCAGCAGCGGCAGCCGCAAAAAACGCTCCCCCCGAGGGAACGGCGCCTCCAGCAAAGAAGCCCGCGAGCGACCCACTTGAAGCAGGAGGAGGCGTCTTTGAATAAGCATCCCTTTATAAAATTTTATTTTTTAATTTGTTCTCTTTTATTTTTTAAAATATCTTTTTGCCAGGAGAGCACTTCCGATAGCGATGACAACAACTCCAAAAAAACTCAGCTTGTAGGTGAAATTCCAGATTCAAACCTCGAAACTGTTCTTAAAAATCGCGATCAGTTAAATCCTCTCTATGGTTTTGAAGAAATTTATATTGGACTCAACATAAAAAAACCTAATGCAAAAACAGGTGCCACGATTAGTCTGGAAGATATTCCAGAAATAAAAGATATTAAAGATATCTACTGGAGCATCATGATTAAAGAAATCGTTAAGTTTAGCAGAGAAGAAATGACTCAACCTGGCTTTCCGCCCAAAAGAGCCGTGATCGCAGCGACTGGACAAACTGGCACAACTCAAATTCTTGCTTATGACAAATATATAGATCCTGAAACCAAGAAAGCTTTGCCAGGAAAAAAACTTTTCAAGGTTTTTAGAGTAACGGTTACCGATGAAGACCTTGTTAACCTTCTACAACAAATAAGAGCAAAGATGGGAAAAGTCGAAGGTCTTGAAATGCGCCTCATTGGGGATCGAATTGTCATCGATGGGCAAATTATTGTCCCCAAAGACCTCAGAAGAGTGATGACCGTTTACCAAGGTTACAAGGATTCAGGAAAACCCGTTGAATTGCTAGCGGAGATGTCTCCTCTTGCTCTTCAATATATTGCTGAAAAAATGCAAGATGAAATCAACGGCGGTAAAGATAAGCCTACAAACGTTTACGTAAGAGTTTTGAACGGTCGCTTTATTTTGGAAGGGGCTGTCGATAAACAAATTGAAAGAGAAATTGCAGTACAGACGTGTCAAATCATGGTTCAAGATCAATTCAAACTCGAACCCAAATTAGTCAAAGAAACAACCTTCAAAGATCTTGCCGAGTGTTTGAATCGAATACGAAGAAGACCACCTCAGGCAGGAGAACCCGATAAAGATATGAGTGTGAGAGTAGATTTCGTAAGCCTTGTTCGAAATTACATCAAAGCATTCAACTTTAAATGGGCTCCAGGAGTCACAACCAACTCTAGCTATAGCTACTCGAGTGATATCGGAAAATTTGCAGGAGCTTTTCAAGCAACACTAACTGGTTTATTTCCTACTCTTGAAACACTTTCAAGAAATGGACATGCTCGAGTTTTAAAATCTGCGACTCTCATACTAAAAGATTCAGGAGACGGATCACCTGGCCCAACAGCAAGCATAGGCGAAGTTTTAAAAATTCCATATTTTGTTCCTGGTAATGCGACTAATCCCTCAAGCTGGCAATTTGCTGATATCCAAACAAATATTGCTGTTGCTGCTGTCTCTATTCGTTCTACCGATAAAATACTTATCAGCCTCAGAGCAAATCAAGCTGAGATTCAAGACAAACCTGCGCCCGACGCCCCTCCGGGAAGTATTCAATATTCTATCGATACCCAGCTTGTCGTCTCCAATGGAGAGAGTGCTGCAATAGGAGGACTCATTTCTGAACGCAGACAAGTCTCAGCAGGAAGAGACCCTCCAAATGCAAGTTATAATGATATTACTTTATTTAAATTCTCTAAAACTCACGAATTTCAAGAAACTAAAAACCAAATGATTATTTTTGTAACGCCCACAACCCTAAGAAGTCCAAGTGAAGGTACCGATAGCTTAAAACGTAAATTTAGGCTGAGGAGATAAGATGAATGCACCTCTAAATTCAGGTCATGTGATAGCCGTTGTAGGAGGTAAAGGAGGCGTTGGAAAATCCGTATTTGCAGGAAACTTTGCCCTTTCAATTTGTTTAGATCGAAAAATACCTGTTGCGATTATCGATGCAGACATTCAAGGCTCCGGCGACTTAAATCTCATTTTTGGAAATAAAGATATTAAAGGATTTGGCAATGATCTCATTGAAGGAAAAATACGAAGTGGAGACAACCTCAAAAAAATTATGACTCAAGTCTCTCTTGGAGGAGCCCCCAGCCAACTTCACTCGCTGCAGTTTCTTCAAAATCTTGAAAGACTCATTGATGTTTCTGACGAAAAAATGGACGCAGCAATGCGTGGATTAAAAAGTACATTCCCTATAACTGTTGTGGATTGTGGATCACGAATAGATGGAAGCGTTATAAAAATTCTTGAACACTCCTCCATTATTCTTGTTGTGACCAATCCAGAAATTCTTGTTCTTAATCAAACAAAAAAAGTTCTAGAAAAAATTCAAACTCTTTTATTCCCTCAGGAATTTGTAAAAGTCATTCTCAATAAAACAACTCCAAACAATCCCTACAACCCTCCTTTTTTGGAACAGACTCTTAAACGCCAAGTTGTTTGCTCGATTCCCGAAGAAATGGAACTCGCAAGGACTGCCCTCATAAAAGGTCAACCCATGGTTGCTCTGGCTCCAGGCTCCGGCACAACAAAAGCTCTTATTCAGCTAGGTCGCCAACTTATTGAAGGAAAAATTCTTGAAAAACTTTCTGCTTACAAAAGAGCTAAACCCGCAACGCCTCCTGCTTCTCCTGAAAAAGCAGCAGCTGAAAGCTCTTCAAACAAAAAAACCAGTAGCCGACCAGGAATCGGCAAAGAACCACAAGATCCTCGAAGCCGCTTCAAACTTCTTATTCATGAACAACTTGTTGAAAAAATGGATTTGAAAAAAGAACAATTGAATCGCCAACTAGATGAAGCAAAAAAAATGGAACTTCGAGACAAAGCTATGAAAATCATTACAGAGATCGTCGGAAAAGAAGACCATCCCTGGAAAAGCCGCGAAGAAAGCTCAAAGCTTGTCAAAGAAGTTCTCGACGAGGCTCTCGGATTAGGTCCCCTTGAAGATCTGATTGCAGACAGAAGCGTGAGTGAAATCATGGTAAATAGAGCAGATCTTATCTACATCGAAAAAGGTGGAAAAAACATGAAAAGTCCGGTTGTTTTTTCTAGCAACACCCAAGTGATGGCCGCGATTGAACGAATCGTAAATCCCCTGGGTCGGAGAATAGATGAAAAAACTCCCTATGTAGACGCTCGACTTATAGACGGAAGCCGTGTTCACGCAATTATCCCTCCTCTTGCGATTGATGGACCCATGATCACAATTCGTAAGTTTCCCGAAAAGAGACTCGGTCCCGAGGATTTGATTAAATTTGGATCGATTACTCAAGAAATTTCAGATTTTCTAAGAACCTGTATTGAGGCTCGGCTAAACGTTGTGATTTCTGGAGGAACGGGCTCTGGTAAAACAACATGTCTCAACATTTTAAGTAGTTTCATTCCCTCCACAGAGCGCATCTTAACAGTTGAAGATGCTGCTGAGCTTTCACTTGTACAAGAACACGTGGGTCGTCTTGAAACTCGACCCGCAAACATTGAGGGCACAGGAGCGATCACGATTCGAGATCTTGTCAAACAAACTCTTCGTATGAAACCAGATCGTATTATCGTCGGTGAAGTGCGCGGAGGAGAAGCTCTCGATATGCTTCAGGCAATGAACACTGGTCACGATGGCTCTATGGCAACCGTTCACGCCAACAACCCTCGCGACGCCCTTACCCGTATTGAAACACTCGTCTTGATGGCAGGGATGGATTTGCCTGCAAAAGCAATTCGTGAACAAATATCAAGCGCTGTTCATTTAATTGTTCAGCAGTCACGACTCTCTGATGGATCAAGAAAAATTACTCACATCACAGAAGTTTGCGGAATGCAGGGTGAAGTCATTACCACTCAAGATATCTTTCTCTTTAAACAGACTGGTCAAGATAAAGATAGAAAAGTTATCGGAAAACATGTGGCAACGGGATTTATTCCTAAGTTTGTTGAAAAAATAGAATCACATGGAATTAAAATTCCTCGAGGGCTCTTCAAGGCGGCTTAGGCATGAGGAAGCAAAGATGAACACTCTTGTCATCATTGGAGCAGGAATTTGTATTTTCTTTGCTGTCTACCTCCCCTATAGTTTTTGGGAAGATCTTGTTTGGAATAAGAAAATATTAAAAGCTCGTGATGAGTTAAAAAGCGAATATGAAGATATCTTCAAACTTAAAACCGAAAAGGAAGTCCTCAAAGAAATCTTAATTTGGGGTTTCGGCACAAGTTTTTTTATTATTTTTATTGTTCCTAGCAAACCTCTGGGAATCATTATGGGTGTTTTTCTTTTTTTCGTAGGAATGCGGCTTCCCAAAATTTACACAACTTCGATTATTAGAAAAAAAAGAGTTACTGAATTCACTGCTCAAATGATTGATGCCCTAACGTTGATGGCGAATGGTCTTCGTTCTGGATTAAACGTTCCTCAAACATTACAAATTGTTGTCGATGAAATGCCCGCTCCTGTGAGTCAAGAATTCGGACTCGTCTTGGATCAAAACAGAATCGGTGTTCCTCTTGAAGCAGGATTTGAAAATTTAGCAAAAAGAATCAAAACAGAAGAAATTTACATTTTTGCAACGAGCGTGAATATTTTGCGCGAAACAGGCGGTAATATGGCCGAAACCTTTGACACAATCGTTAAAACAATTAGAGAGCGCTCAAAGCTTCAAAACAAAATCAATGCTCTTACAGCTCAAGGTCGTACTGCGGGTATCATCGTTGGGTGCGTTCCTTTTGGTGTGGCGGGTATGATGTACGCGATTGATCCCGAACTTACAAGACCACTTTTCACGACCATTCCTGGCTTCATTATCATTTCAATTGCATTGACACTTGTAGGAATTGGACTTTTTCTTATTAACAAAATGGTTAAAATTGAAGTTTAATAACCCGGTTGGTGTCCGTTGATAAACTGCTGCTGATTATTCATATAAGCAGGAGTCAAAGGAGCCTGCTGCATAAGCATCGATGCATTTAAACACTGATTATCATTATAACTACCAGGAACTTGACCTACAAAACCTGGCTGCATTCCACCTTGTGCCATCATCTGTGCTGCTTGAGCATCCATGAATGAGGGAACTCTTTGGTTTTGAAACATTTGCGGCTGACCAAACATAGGCTGTTGACCATATTGAGCTTTAGCAAAATTAGTAAAAAGCAAAAGAGAGAACACAGAAATTATGGAAAATATTTTTTTCATAGACTTAAATTGTTCCTTCTGCGTTGAGACTCACGCCGGTAGGCTGAATCACTTCAAGCACTCTTTGAAAGGTTGAATAAATTCTTTGAGTCACGTTGATATCGCCCTGAGAAGCAATCGTACGGCCACTTGCATTCAAGACTTCTTTGATCTGGCCATTTGGATAGTAAGTCATTTTGATGAGGGCTACTTTTCCATCGTAATTTTTTTCTTTTACTTCTACGGGCAGCCCATCTGAGTTGTACTTAAAGTACAGACTTCTTTCGTTCCCTTCTCCTTTAAGAGGAGTTTCTTTTACAATTGTGATTCGGCCCTGAACATCATAAGTAAATTCCATTTTTAGTTTTTCAGAGTAATCCATCGCAGAAGAAAGATTCTGTCTTGAGTCATATGAATATTCGATTTTATATCCATCTTTTTCAAGTTTTGTGATTTTCTTATGAGAAGAATCATAAGCTAAATTAATAGCAGATCCGTTAGGAAAAGTTTTTTTCTTGAGAGTTCCATCTGCATAATATTCAAAGCTTGTTGAAGATTTTTTTCCAACAGGCTGAGTCCAAGCAAGATTCTTTGTAGGGTTACTTACTTCTGAAACAGTCCATTGAGTGATGGTGATGGGAGTTCCACAACATTCTGTGAGAAGAGTTTCTGTTGCTTGGTCATTGAAAGAAGAAACTGTTCTATATGCATAACGAGAAAGATCCTTACGCTTACGAAACTCATACCAGTAACGAGCAACCTCTTCTTTTCCTGTGCTATCTTTTCGAGATACGATTGTTCCAAAACGATTTTCAGGATCGAGACTATCTGTAAAATAATCATACTTGATAGAAGATCCATCAATATCTTTAAACGCTGTGATCCAATCACGAACCTTGTTGTATTCCATTGCTTTGCTTGTGCCATTTCCATAGGATACTTTTGTCAAATTGTGCTGATCATCATAACTATAGACATATCGGGCACCATCCATTGTGACAGCCGCGATCATGTCACCTGTTTTGCTATATTCGTAACTCGATTTCTTGTCGCCAGCTTTTAAAGACTTAATACGAACAAAGCCTGCAACATCTTCTGCACTTACAATCACTTGATTATTAAAGTTATCCTTGATTTTAGAAAGAACTCCTTTTTCGTAAGAGAGATCGATGGAATTTTTATTTGAATCTTGAATTTTTACAAGTTGCCCAGAGGTGTTAAATGTATAGGTTTTTCCAAGATTTCCTTGAAGCTGATAAAAAGTGACCTTTTCTTTGGTGACTTTTTTAATATTTTGAATTCCTAGTTGATTGTTTTCCCAAACATTATCGCTTTTAGTGGTAAAGCGTAAGACATTTCCTCCGCCACCTTCAAAATGAACAATATCTTTATTCTCAAATTTCAAATAAGAATCGAGTTCGCTTGACCAACCTACCCCAAATTTTCCAGAAATATAGCTCGATCGACTATTGTAAGTACGTGTGACCTCAATGGGAAGTCCAGGTGTAAAAATAGCAAAATCTGTATATGTGATATAAAAATTACCGTTATTAACGTTAACCCCTGCTTGAGTTTTTTGAATAGAACTCACAAATAAAGTTAAAAAAAGTGCTTTAAAAAAAGCAGCGTGCTTCACCATCTTACGCTCCATGATTCGAGTTTAACGAGAAAGACGCTTCATAAAGTGTCAAAAAAAAATTAAGTCGCTCTTAACAATTGACCAAACTTTAGACACTTAAAGGTTGCCTCTATCAGCTAAAAAGCTTTATGAGAGTCAAAATCACGGCATATTTCATGCAACCAAATACATGAATGCAAAGATTAACTTCATCCAGACTATTTTTAACAATCATGGGGTTCCTTGTTTTCTGTATTTCACAAACAAGCCAAGCCCAAAGTACAAATCGTTATAATCCTTACTCAATGCCGGGAGGATATCCTCAGGCTCAGTTCCAAAACATGTACGGATATGGCAATCCTTCTTTTGGCGGGGGTTCTGCTCCTTTCATAGGAGAAAACGTCTCTAATGAAGCCGCAATCATTAACTGCCGTTGCGCAAGCCTAGCTTTAGAAGGCCGAGAAAATGAAGATTTAAGCTGCGCAAACTTTAAAAACTTATATCAAAGACAGATCATGGGCTCTAGCTCCATGGGCATCATCAACGCTCCTGCGCAAATACCAGGTCAAACGCCTGGACATAGATAAAATTAGCGAGCCGACTCAGGTCGACTGGTTTCTTTGGAAAGGCCAAAGCGACCACCCACCCATTTAAAGGGAGCCGTTAGCGTTGCCCATCCTGCTTGGAAATTTTCGGAATTTACAGCCTTATGATAATAATTCTCAAGACTGATCCCATTCCACCTGAGCTGACCAATCAAAGTCAAAACAAGCAAAAAAAACAAAAGTTTAGCTATAAATTTAGGGGCCCCCATAGGAGCCAGTATAATGATAAGTTTTGATATTCTGCAAGTCAGAGCGATAGAATTTGCCCTCGCGGTGCCCTGCCTGATAATGTTTGCGGCATGAATCCTACACTCTACGTTGAAGATATTTTCAGAGGAAAAATTGCCGCTGGTGAAGAAGGCACACTCAATGGCTGGGTTTACAATTCTCGATCAAGCGGCAAAGTAAAATTCCTTATGCTGCGCGACGGAACCGGAACCATTCAATGTGTATTTTTTAAAGGTGGCTGCGAAGAAGAAAGCTTTGCTAATTTTGACAAACTCACTCAAGAAACATCCGTGACCATCAAAGGAAAAATTGCTCCGGCACCCAAAGCTCCAGGAGGATTTGAAATCAGTGGAGTGAGTTTTTCAATTGTAAGCGAAGCAAAAGACTACCCCATCACTCCCAAAGAGCATGGACCTGCTTTTTTACAAGACCACAGACATTTATGGATTCGCTCAAAACGTCAACATGCGATTTTAAGGATTCGCTCAGAAATTATTCATGCAGCTCGAAATTTTTTTGATGAGCGTGGATTTGTTTGCTTCGACGCCCCCATCTTTACTCCCAACGCGTGCGAGGGAACCACCAATCTTTTTGAAGTGAATTATTTTGATGATGCCAAAGCTTATCTCACTCAAAGCGGACAGCTTTATGGTGAAGCAGGCGCAAAAGCCTTTGGGAAAGTTTATGTTTTTGGACCCACTTTTCGCGCAGAAAAATCTAAAACACGTCGACACCTCACAGAATTTTGGATGCTTGAACCAGAAGTAGCCTTCATGGATCTCGAAGGCGACATGAAGCTTGCCGAAGACATGATCGGTCATATTGTTCAAAGTGTTTTGAAAAACAAAAAACGTGAGCTTCAAGACCTAGAACGTGACCCCGCAATCCTTGAAAAAATTGTTCCACCCTTTCCTCGTATCCACTACAAAGAAGCGGCTGAAATTCTTGAAAAAGAAAGTAAAGATAATTTCAAAAAGGGAATGGATTTTGGAGGGGGAGATGAAACCATTCTTGCTTCAAAATTCGATAAGCCTGTTTTCGTTCACGGCTTTCCCACAGCTATCAAAGCTTTTTACATGAAAGAAGATCCTCGCGATCCACAGTACACGTGCTCGATGGACCTTCTAGCTCCTGAGGGTTACGGAGAAATCATAGGGGGAGGACAGCGTGAAGAAAGCATCGAAGTGCTACTCAAAAAAATCAATGAACACGGGCTCGATCCAAAAGTTTTTGAATGGTATCTGGATCTTCGTCGCTATGGTTCAAGCCCCAGCGCGGGATTTGGCCTTGGAATTGAGCGTCTGACAGCGTGGATTTGCGGAGTTGAACACGTGAGAGAGTGCATTCCCTTTCCTCGAATGCTTTACAGATTAAGTCCCTAAAGAAATTGGAGTTTTAAAATGCGTTATTCTTTATTTTCATTAACCTTTCTTAGTTTTTTATCTTTTGGAGAAATTATTTTTCCCTCTTTTCCCAAAACTGAAGATGAAATTGAAAGCTTAGGAAAAACAGCCCACGACCTTCTTGAAAAAAGCTATGATCAAGTCGCAGCCACCTCTCTCAATGAATTAAACTTTGAAAATACTTTTAAAAAACTCGATATCGCCGATGCTGATTTTGCTGCGATTACTTCCAAAATTAGCGTTCTCTCTTCTTTAAGCCCTGATGCAAAACTCAGAAAAAAAGCTTCGGATGTGAACGCAAACCTCAATGCTTTTGCCTCAAATCTAAATCTAAGGACAGATGTCTTTCAGGTTTTAAAAAGCCTGAGTGAAAAACCTGAATTTCAAAAACTCAATTCAAACGATCAACGTGTTGTAATTTTGTATTTGAGAAATTTTCGCAAATCTGGCGCTGAACAATCAGCTGAAAAAAGAAAAGAAATTGAAGAGCTTCAAAATCAACTTTCCTCCTTAACTTCACAATTTAGCCAAGCCTTGAGCGCAGCTGGCACCAAAACAACTTCTTTTTCCTTTGAAGAGACTTCCAATCTACCTCCTTTTGTTTTGAAAATGATGGAAAAATTCAAAACAGATAAAGACTTTCAAATTCCAAACGGAAATCAAAATCTTCAGATTGCTATCGAAAACAATTCAGACAATTCTGCACTTCGAGAAAAAGTTTGGCAAATTCGACAAAGCTTTGCAAAAAACGAGACCCTCTCTCTTGCAACAAAAGTTATTAATACCCGAAAAGCTCTTGCAAAAGTGCTCGGATATAAAACTTTTGCTGATTTTCAAGTAGATGGAAGAATGGCTCAAAAAACAGAGAATATTTACAAACTTTACAACGAGCTTCTTCCCAAGCTCGATAACCTTAAAGAAGTACAAAAACAAAGGCTTCTTGATTTTAAAAATTCCCTTACAAAAAACTCAAATCAAACTGAAAAAACTCTCTACCCCTGGGACGTGTCTTTCCTCGAGCAAAAAATTAAAGAGCGAGATTACAATATCGACCCCGAATCACTCAGGGCCTACTTTCCTCTTAAGAAAGTTACTGCTGGAACTTTTGCCGTTTACGGAAAGATTTTCGGTGTCACTTTTGAAAAATATTCTAAAAATTTTGATAAATGGATCGACTCTGTGGATCTTTACAAAGTCATTGACAACCAAAGCGGTCAAACCCTGGGACTTGTTTATCTCGATCTTATTGCTCGGCCCGAGCTAGGAAAAAGAAATGGTGCTTGGATGGGTGGCATTATTCCTCATCAAACAATTGGAACAAAAGTCACACGACCCACGGTTCACGTTGTGACGAATCTAAGACCGCCTTTTAAAGGCGCAACAGACACCTATTTAAGCTTTGAAGAAATGACCACTTTTTTCCACGAATTTGGCCACGCGGTTCACAATATATTTTCAGACGTTCCTCATTATTCCCTCTCACAAGATTCAGTGGCATGGGATTTCATAGAAACCCCCTCGCAAATGATGGAGGAATTTTTAGAGGACTATCAAATTATTTCTCAGCTCTCGTCTAAAGAAGATACCCAAGAACCCCTCCCAAAAGACATTTTTGAAAAAGTCATCGCTTCTTCAAAAATCACCTCTGGATATCACTGGGCAAGGCAAGTGGCCTTGGGCAGAATGGATCTTTCTTACTATGACCGTCAAGTTGAGCTACCCGACCTCAGCGATCAAATGGTTTCAAAAATGTCAGATGAAGCTCTTAGTAATTACTGGCTACCCGTCCCAGAAAACACTGCTATGGTGACTCGCTTTCAACATATTATTTCAGGTGGATATTCTGCAGGGTACTATGGTTATTTGTGGTCAAAAATCGTGGCTGCAGACTGTGCAAATCAATTTCGCTCTAGCCCAGAAGGATTTTTAAATCCCCTGGTCGGAAAAAAATGGCGCGACCAGGTTTTAGCTCGAGAAAATCAAGCGGAAGCCTCCGTTCTTGTCCGTGATTTTTTGGGCCGAGATTATAACTCTGACGCTTTTATTAAAACACTTAATCGCTGAGATTTTTTTGCCCAAGCTTTGAGCTCAGCATTAATTAGAGTGGATATTCTAAAAGCTCTAAGATAAAAGATGGATCATGGCTGAAAATGAGTACGTCGGTGCAATTGATAAAGGACTTGAAGGCGTTGTTGCGTGTACAACCAAGGTCAGTAGCATTGTCAACGCCACTCTTTGCTACAGGGGTTATGAGATCGAAGATCTTGCTGAGAAATCAACTTTTGAAGAGGTCATATTTTTACTCTGGAATAGCCGACTACCGTCAGCTGCGGAACTCTTAACCTTTAAGCAAGACCTTCACCGTGAAAGCGTCTTAGAAAGCTCCTACCTCAATCTCCTGAAAGAAGTTATGAGAGATTTACCCAAAGGCACTCATCCCATGGATTTCTTGCGAACAGCGATTTCTCTCTCTTCCTTTTACGATCAAGACGTCTCCGACGATAGCCCTCTTGCCGTCAAACGAAAGTCTCTAAGGCTCACTGCTAAAGTTGGATCTATTGTGGCGGCCTATGAGCGCATTCGTAACGGACTAGAACCTGTTGCGCCCAAGCCTGAAAAAAATCTTGCTTGGAATCTCCTTTATATGATGAGCGGCAAAGAACCCTCAGAAGAAATAGCTCGCATCATGGACGTTGCACTTATTCTTCATGCAGATCACGAGCTCAATTGCAGCACGTTCACCACTCGAGTGATTTGCTCAAGTCTCTCGGATTTACACTCGGCTATTGTGGGAGCGATTGGTGCACTCAAGGGCCCTCTTCATGGGGGTGCCAACACAGCCGTTATTCAGATGCTTCAAGAAATTGGAAGCCTTGAAAATGCAAAGAAATTTGTAGTCGAAGCCCTCACTCAAAAGAAAAAAGTTATGGGCATTGGTCATCGTGTTTATAAAAACGGAGATCCGCGCGCTAAGATCCTTAAAGTCTTTAGCGAAAAACTCACTCGTGTTGCAGGAAAACCTCATTACTATCAGATGAGTGATTTGATCGAAACTGAGATGCTTGAGAAAAAAGGACTTACTCCAAACGTAGATTTTTATTCAGCAACTGTTTACGATTCAATGGGAATCTCTGGCGATCTTTTTACTCCGATTTTTGTCGTAAGCCGAATGTCTGGATGGTGCGCTCATGCAATGGAACAATGGGAAAACAATCGCATTTATCGCCCCCGTGGAGATTACAAAGGCGCAACAGGACTTAAACATCCTTAAAGGCACAAACGAAAAAATTATTTTTTAATCACTTCTGACAGTACAATTTGAACGTTTTTAGCTCCAACTTTCACAGGGAGCGTCCCAAAAAGATCACCGGGCTGCCTTGCAAGCGGATCAAAAGACCCATCCTCTTTTTGCTGAATCACACGTACATTTAAATCCACAAAACCCTCAAGACGAGTTCCTTGCATCATCACGTTTTCTTGCGAAAGCCTGAAACGAAAAGGAAACTTTCTTGGTGTTAATCGCAAAACAGCAAGAGGAGGCCCACCTCCTCCAATAGGACGAGCAGATATAAAAATCATATACTTTTTTGCAGGAAGTTTAAGGCCAGCTTTTATATTGACGATTCCATGAATGGCTTCATCTTCTTGCTGTTTTCTGGATTGAGGATCAAAGCCTCCCAAAACTTCTTTGGTTGATTGGGCCTGCTGAAGACTCGTGGTTCTTCCAGTTGGGCCAGGAAATCTTTCTCGACTTGGTTTTTGCGAACAAGAAAGAAAAAATAAAAGAAGAAAAAAAGTTTGTATAATATTTAAAAAAGATTTTCGAATGAAATTAACCCGCATGCGACTTAAACCAATTTTGAATCTCATCTAAAGTTACTTTTTCCTGAAAAGCTCCCTGAGCAGTTTTTTCGTTACCTCCGCCACGACCTTTCCAATGACCCACAAATTCTTTTAAGAAAGCTCCACTATGAAAAGAAAGCCTTGGATCAGCCGTCACGATTAAATTCAAACCCGAAACAAGAACATGCGCGGCATCAGCTGTTTTGTTTCTCAGTTGATCAGCCACTTCTCGAAGAGAATTTACAGAAACATCTTCCATCATGTGGACGATAATTTTCTTTCCTTTAAAATTTGCCTCTAAAGAATTACTTGCCGATGAAGATCCCGAAGCTAATTTCTTTTCAAGTTCTTTAATCTTTTTCTCTAAATCAGTTTTTTCCTGAAGAAGCTTTGAAATTCTTACGGGAACCTGAGCCGATGGAACTTGTAACGTATGAGCTGCCTGATCAAGTGTTGTTTCTTTTTCAAGAAGATAGCGCACAAGAGCCTCACCCGAGCAAGCTTCAATACGTCTTGTGCCCGCAGCCACACCTTCTTCACGTAAAATTTTAAACCTTTGTATTTGCGAGGTGCGCTGAACGTGCAACCCTCCACAAAGCTCACGAGAAACAACTTGCGCTTTGTCGCTCTTTCCAATTGAAACCATGCGAACAGTGTCGCCATACTTCTCACCAAAGAGAGCCATCGCTCCCTCTTGAAGAGCTTCCTTGTAAGATTTAGTCGTAATATTCACCGCTTCATCTGCTTCAATTTGATCATTCACCCAAGTTTCAATTTTTTGAAGCTCCGTTTCGCTCAAAGCTTTTCCGTGCGAAAAGTCAAAACGCAAGCGACTTTCATCCAAAAAAGAACCTGCTTGATGAACATGATCGCCCAAAGTTTCTCTTAGGGCCGCATGCAACAAGTGAGTGGCAGTATGGTTGCAACGAATCTTTGATCTTCTTGTGTCGTCCACTACAGCCTTTAGAGAATCTCCCACAGCCAAAGAGGAAGCACCTTCAATTCGCAAAGCCAAAGTTGAGTCTCCAACTTTTTTACAAGTTGAAACCTTAAAGACATTTCCTTTTGAATCAATTAACTGACCAGAGTCGCCTACTTGACCTCCGCTTTCTGCGTAAAAAGGACAAGGATCTATCGCTATCCAAGAAGAATTTGCTTCGCCTCTGTGAACAGCAAGAACTTTGGACTGAGCCTCAGCATTCTCATAAAAAGTTGCCTTCGTTGACAGAGCAGATTTCCATTCACGAACCTCTGGAGGAAGTGTTTCTGCTCCAGACCCCTTCCAATGAGCGCGCGATTGTTCTTGCTGTTTTGAAAGCAGAACATCAACTTTTTGCATGTCGATCGTTAATCCACGCTCTCGAGCAATCAACTGAGTCAAATCAAACGGAAATCCAAATGTGTCGTAAAGTTGAAAAACTGCTTCCGCAGGAAGGCTTTTTGAATTTGATTTCTTAAGCGCATCTTCCAAAATTTCAAGACCCCGATCAAGCGTTTCAAAGAAGCGCTCCTCTTCTTGCTTCAGAACTTCGCGAATAACGGACTCACGTACTTTAAGCTCAGGATAAACATCTCCCAATGAATTTAGGAGAGCAGGATAAAGCTCTCCCATAAAAGGATGATGCACGCCTAGCTTATGGCCAAAGCGAACCGCTCTTCGCAAAATTCGCCTCAAGACATAGCCTCGACCCTCATTAGAAGGCTGCACTCCATCAGCAATTAAAAAACTTGTGGAGCGCAAATGATCCACGATCACACGCACGGCACAAAGATTTTCTCGTGATTGAAGATCAATTTTTTTCTTTAATTTATTTTCAAAAGTTGAATGAGTAAATCTCACCAAATCTGCAAGTAAATCAACCTCGTAATTGGATTGCACGCCTTGCATGACAGTTGCCATGCGCTCAAGCCCCATACCTGTATCCACCGAAGGCTTTTTGAGAGGAACGAGTGTTCCATCTTTTTGTCGATCATACTGCATGAAAACAACGTTCCAGAATTCAAGCCAACGCTCTCCATCAACGTCTTTTCCTTGATCCCAAAAAATTTCAGAACATGGTCCACAGGGGCCCGTATCACCCATCGCCCAAAAATTATCCTCATCAAAACGCACAATACGATCTAAGGGAACACCCTCTTGCTTGTGCCAGATATCTGCACTTTCTTGATCGTCTTTATAAACGCTCACTCGAAGCTTATCCTTGGGAAGACCCAAGTCTTTCGTTACAAATTCCCAAGCAAAATGAATTGCGTCTTTCTTGAAATAATCTCCAAAACTAAAATTTCCAAGCATTTCAAAAAAAGTATGGTGCCTTTCTGTAAAGCCCACATTTTCAAGATCGTTGTGCTTACCGCCTGCTCGAACACTTTTCTGACAACTGGTCGCACGCGTATAGGGACGTTTTTCAATTCCTAAAAAAAGATCTTTGAATTGAACCATTCCTGCACTTGTAAAGAGTAAAGTCGGATCATTTTCTGGAACCAATTTCGAGCTTGGAACGCGCGCGTGGCCTTGCTTCTCAAAATAAGATAAAAAAGCTTCTCTAATTTCAGATCCTTTAACAGGTTTGGACATAGACCTGCATCCTAGAACTCCCTCTTAAATAGATCAAAATTTATATATCATTTTTCCACTAAAAACTTAAAAAAACCTATTTAGCCAAAGGATGATGTTCTCTAAAAAGACGCCGAACATCTTCATCTTCTATTTTTAAGTAACGCTCAGTTGTATTGATAGACGAATGCCCCAACAGACACTGAACAACACGGACATCTGCCCCCCCACCCAGCAAATGAGTCGCAAAAGAATGCCGCAAAACGTGTGGATGAACATGCTCCAATCCTGCCATTTGACTCCAAAAAGAAAGAGACTTCCAAGCTCCCATTCGAGTCAGAACCTTGGATCGAGCAGAAATAAAAATTGCTCGTTTTTTTGATTTATCCTTGAGTTTTCCACAACTCCATTTTTGCCACGAATTTTTTTTATATTTCTCAAGAGCTCTGGCACTTCTTTCAGAGTAAGGCACCAAACGTTCTTTTTTACCCTTACCCAAAACCCTAAGAACTTGTCTTTGCTCGTCTAGATGCGCCCACTCCAGATACAGTGCCTCCGAAACACGAAGTCCGGATGAATAGAGAATATTCACAAGAGCCGCATCCCTTTCAGCTCTTGGATCGTCTGAATTTTCAATTGTTTCTAAAAGAATAGAAACTTCCTCTGTCGATAAAGCTTTTGGTAAAAGCTCTTCGTGATTTGAAAGAGGAATAAGACTCACATACCTCGACCAAGAATCATTCTGATAAGATCGAAAACGCAAATAACTTCTCAGCACAGCTCTTTTTCGATGTTGAGTACTTTCTTTATATTTTTGTTTTTTTAAATTTTCTAAGGCTCTTGAAAAATCACTTGTTGTTTGTGGAATTGGATTTTCTTCAATTAAAGAAGGAAGAGCTTTCTGCCAAAACAAAAGATCGTTTTTATAAGCTTCAATCGTAAGAGGAGATACCCTTTGCTCATGGGCTAAATAATCCAGAAAATTCTCTAAAACACTTTGCACACTTTTATTTTAAGATTACTAGCGATTGCCTCGATAGGTCTTTTCATTGACGAGGGCTTCAATTTTAAAAGGATAGCTGCCCTCAAGAGCAGAAATTTTTACAAGCCCAAGCGACTGGCTTTTACGAGTTGATCTAATGTGGGCAATGATTTCGCCTTCATTACTTAAAAGCTCCCCCAAGGGAAATTCCCTATCAAAACGAGCAAAAACTTTGTTTACTTTTCCTCTAAAAGTTCCCCTCGCAACCGTTTCTTGTCCCACATAACAACCCTTATCAAATGATACGGCATCAAAAAGAGGAAACTCTAAGATTAAATCATCCGCTACGAAATCCCTTCCCCACAAAGGCTGTCCGGCTTTATAATATAAATCCCAAATCTGATCTTCACTTAGGTTTTGAAAAACTATCTTTTCTAAAGATAAATTACCTTCACTGATCACCTCAACATGAGACGAGCTTAATAAACACAAAGGTAAAATAAAATTTTTATCTTTTTCAAAAGCTTTAAAAATTTTTTCTTGCCCCAAAGAATGTCTATTTTGAATTCTTTCCACTTGATCAAACTGAGATTGAAAAAGACTTAAAACTTCAACCTCTTTAGGTGGCAAAATCTCAACCTGATCCGCAATGAGATATTTTTGCAAAGTCGAAGAAAGAATCGCTTCATCCTCAGAACGAACAATCAACCAAGCCTCTGTAGGGGTAGAACAATAAAAAAAGATTTCACAAAGTATTTTGCCCTTCGAAGTAAGTAAAAAACTTCTTCCAGATGAAGGAGATTGCTCGAGAGCTCGACCGAAATCAGCCGTGAGCATTCCATTGAGAAAGCGCTTTGTGTCTGGCCCTCTTACACAGAGCAGTATTTTTTTACTTTTTATGCCAAGATTTTGACCCTCTGTCATTATTTCGACATTTCTTCATTAAATTAAAGGTGAAGCAATACCAAAACGGGGGAATGAATGAAAAAAATTTTAGCAATAACTTCTATAATGGCAAGCTGTCTTAGCCTTGCAAATATTCAAAATAATTCCGAGTTTCATAACAATCGTTATATTTTTGAAGTCCCCGCAAAAACTCGCGAAGAACGTAGCTACATTGCTAACTTTGGTTTTGCACTTGATGAAATTCAAAGTGATCGAGTTTTTATTACAGGAACAGCTTATGATCGTGATCTCCTTAAGCGATCTGGAATCAAATTTACAGAAAAACTGTATCAACAGCGCTGGGAAAAAGCAGACCTAAAAGCAGGCACTTACCGCTCCTACAACAGCACTGTGGCAACGTTGCAGAATCTTGCAAGTAATCACCCTGAAATCGCAAGCTACATGGTCCTTGGAAAATCATTCGAGGGCCGAGATCAACCCATGCTTCGCATTTCAAGCATAAGTCCTGGGCAAGCGGAAAGTGCAAAAGTTCCTGCCATTCTTTATCAAGGCTGCCACCATGCACGCGAGCACCTCTCTGTAGAGACTCCACTAAGATTTGCTGAATATCTTGTAAAAAATTATGCCACAAATGAGAATATCAAAAGATTAATCGATACACGCGAAATCTTTATTGCTCCGGTTATCAATCCAGATGGATTTTTCTATGACTATACCAATGGAATTTCAGGAAAAAATTGGAGAAAAAACCGTCACCCCAACTCAGGTGGGAGCTTCGGAGTCGACCTAAACCGTAACTACGGATATGGCTGGGGAGGCGGAGGAGCCTCTGAAGATCCAAACAACGATACTTACAGAGGACCTTCACCTTTTTCCGAAATCGAAATTCAAAACGTTCGCGATTTTGTAAAAGGAAAAAGACAGAGAATGAATTCAGTTTTAGATTTTCATAGCTTCTCAGAATTGATTCTTTATCCTTGGGGCTATCAATACGATGACATTTCCAATCCACAAGACATACAAGTTCACACTAAAATGGCTCAGCAAATGGCTAAATGGAACAACTACAAGCCTGAACAATCTTCTGACTTATACATCGCTTCGGGCGTGAGTCTTGATTATTTCTACGGGGAATTAGGGATGACAAGTTTTACCTTCGAGCTAAGTCCCAACAGTATGTTTGGAGGTGGTTTCTATCTAAGCCCCAGCAAAATCGAAAGTGTGTTTAGCAGTAACTTAAAGCCTATGCTTTACATGCTTGAATATGCAGACAATCCAGCTCGAGTTTTGACAGAGTCTGTTCCCGCTTGGCTTCTCAACAGACTTGATCAAAAAAATATAAAGATAGCCCACTACGAAGACCTGATTGAGAGATAAAAAGTTAACAAAATTTTGTACTTAGCACTCTTAAGCACTTCATAATTTTATCCGAAATAGCTTTTGCTATGAAAAGGATTTTAGTGGTTGTGTTATGCCTTTTGCGCTTCGAAGAAATACAAGCTCAATCAGTCATTGTCACGGAAGAACAAATCGCAAAAGGCCTTTCACTCACAAAAAATGAACACGAAAAACAAACCAAAGAACTTGCGCAATATTTAAATCAAAACTCAAACTTTCAAAATGCTCTCAGTAAAGAATGTAAAAATAAATTTTCACAAAAAAAAAGCCTCTGCGAATTAGTACAAAAACTCGAATTCGCAAAAGACGATGATACTCTCTTGAATCAAAACAATTATAAAACAAATCGTATAAGTGCCCCTGAATTCATTAACTCTCAAACGTTTGAACAAGCACAAAGAGCAAATCCTGGCGACGTGCTCGATATACTTAAAAAATATTCTACAGATCAAATCATGAGCTGGTTACCCAAACTTGTAAGTTCTAAAAAGTGCCCTCAAAATTTGCTTGTTGCAAGCTTAAGAATGTATGAGATAGCACTTCCCAAAAGCAAAGCCCAAGCAAGTCTTGAAGTTGGATACGAAAGAGCTGCTCAATGCTTAAGGACCTACGACCCCTACTATGAATTAACTCACATACGACAAGGTCTCTTAAGACACATGTGGGGAGATAAGGCAGGCGCCGTTAAAGCCTTAAGATTGGCCCTCAAAACAGCCGAGCCAAAAGAAAAAGATACAACTCTCTTTTGGCTAGGATATCTTCAAAAAAATCAAAAACTAAGAGACGTATACTGGAATCATTTAATTTCAGAATATCCTCTCAACTTTCACTCAATACAAGCATCAAAAAACATGAACATAGATCCCTTCTCTACCATTCTCAAAAAAACTTTTATTGTTCCTCAGAGAAATGCCCACTCTCAATTTGCTCAAAAAGGAATTTATTGGATTGAGTCACTTTATCTTTTTGGAGAAAAAAAGGCTGCGACGAAACTAAGTGTGAAAATTTCAGGAAAACTTAATGCTTATTTGAGTCGAGCAAACATTCTCTACATCGCGGCTCTTGCAGACAAATACAATCTCCCAACAGATGCTGTTAACATTAACAACTTTATTGTTTCTAAACATCCTCAAATCGTTAACCTTCAAGTGCTAAAATATCTACACCCAAGACCCTTTGAAAAAACGTTTGATCAAGCAGAAGTAAAAGTAGACAGGCTTATGGCGTTGTCAGTTGCAAAGCAAGAAAGTGCATTTAATCCACTTGCAAGATCTCCCGCTAATGCAAGAGGTTTTATGCAAATCCTTCCCTCAACAGCCGCAAGCTACAATATAAAATCAGAAAGTTACCTTTATGATCTCGAAACAAACATCGAGGTAGGAAGTAAAATTTTAGCTGATCTTATGAAACAACAGGGAAGGATGGATTTTGCTTTAGCCGCTTATAATGCTGGCCCACATAAAGTTGAAGATTGGAAAAAAAGATACGATACACGAGACCCCATGCTTTTTATAGATTTAATTCCTTTTAGCGAAACTAGATCCTATGTTGCAAAAGTTTTAAGAAATCATTATTGGTATTCGTCACTCTACGAGAGGAATGTTGCCTCTCAATGAAAAAAGAAACACTCCACCCTCTTTTAGAACTTGATCTTAGAGAAATCAAAAAATACTCTGCTACGAAATGCGCTCGCGAACTTAAGAACGTCATTTTACAAATAAGAGAAGATTCCTTAATCTCAAAAAAACAACAGCCTCTTTGCAAAAAAAATCTTAAAAATTTTTTTAATTATTTAGATCAAAATCCACAAGCTCAAAAAAATCTACAAACTCTTTTACATAGAATTTTAGAGTGCTTTGATCTGAGCTCCCTGCTTACTCAAACAGGTCTCTCAAAACCACATGGATTCTTCAAAGAAGCCGCCTCACGCGTGATTGAAAAAATATTACCAAGACACTCTGCTCGACCTAACTTTAAAGATCTTCTTTACTTTGTTTTTCCAAATAAAACCGATGCTGATTTCTTCAAAAATCTTTCAATTCAAGATTATCAAAAATTACTAAAACTTTTTGATCCAGAGTTAAAAAGCTCGGAAAATGGCAAGCTTTTAATAAAGGAAAGTTTTTTAGAGCAAATTATTGATTCTCTTATTGTTTTATCTGCAGAAGCACTCGTGATATCCGAAAGCCCTATACTCAAAGATATTCGATGGACTTTTTCAGATAAGGTCTTTCAAAAAGATCCTTTTCTTGAATTAAACAAATTTCTTCATCAAAACTCAGACTCGATAGCAGATTATCAAAAGAATAATTTCAATAAGCATAATCAACTAGAGTCTTTTAAAAGAATTATCTCAAAATGCAGATCAAATTTATCTGACATCTTAGACCACTTGGAGGGAGGGGGCCTTAGCGTAGACCTTGTTTACGAAATAGAAGTCTTAGGACTCTACCTGGAGCGTATCTATTCTCTAAGCATGTTAAGTTTTTTTACGAATGAAAAAGCCTCTATCGAAGCTGCTTCTGAATTTTTCGCTGTTCTTATTACTGAAGAGCAAAGAAGGAGAAGCGTGCGAGTTCTCTTTGAAGAAAACGCTCACTTTTTAGCTAGAAAAATCATCGATCACGCTGGAGAAAAAGGCGACAATTATATCGCAAGAAATTCATCAGAATCTAAAACTCTTCTCAAAGCAGCTCTTGGTGCCGGATTTATTACTGCATTTACAACACTTTTAAAACTTTTGCTCTACAACTTGAATATGGCTTTTTTCTATCAAGGTCTTCTGGGAGCTTTAAACTTTGCTGGAAGCTTTATTCTCATGCAGCATTTGCATCTTACTCTTGCGACAAAGCAACCCGCCATGACAGCCGCTTCACTTGCAAGACGCCTTAGCCAAAGCAAAAACAATTTCCATGAGTTTCGAAAAGAAATAAAAAATGTTTTGAAATCTCAAACATATGCGGCCGCAGGTAATATCTTGGCAGTTATTCCCGTAAGCTGTGCACTTTTCTATATTTGGGAAAAACTTTTGGGAAATAAATTTTTAACAGAATCCGAGGCTCTTAATATACTGCAAAGCCACAACCCCTTTCAAAGCTTTAGCATTTTTTATGCTCTTCTAACAGGTGTTCTTTTATCTTCTACAGGGATCATCCATGGGTGGGTTGAAAACTGGATGACCTTCAGAGGTATTCCTCAAATGCTAAGTGAATCTTTTTTAGTAGAGAATTTTTTGAGCCTTAAAAAAAGAAAAGACCTCAGTAGGTGGCTTCAAAAAAATCTTGCAGGCGTTGTTGCAAATATCGTCTTAGGATTTCTCTTAGCGTTTTCTCCCATTTTTGGAAAATTCTTTGCTCTTCCTCTTGAGGTTAGACATGTCACACTTTCGACAGGAAGCCTCACCTTTGCGCTTTCATCACTTGGAATTGAAAAATTAAACCCCTCAATTCTTTGGACATGTATTTCAGGAATATTTTTTATTTTGGCCGGCAATATTTTAACAAGTTTTGCACTTTCTATGTGGCTTGCTCTCAAAGCAAAAGGTCTTCAATGGTATGATTTAAAAAGGGTATTTAAGAATCATAGTTAAACAAAAAAACTCTTAAAACTTTAATTTTTGCTCCTCAATAACTCGCCTTAATCCCTGCTCTAAACTAACAGAAGGACTCCACCCAGTTTTCCTGAATCGAGTTGAATCTAAAACTTTTCTCATAGTCCCATCAGGTTTTGATGTGTTGAATAAAATTTTTCCATTGTATTCAAGAACTTTTGAAATTAGCTCTGCTAATTCTTTTATAGTAACCTCTAAACCAGAACCTACGTTTAAAAAAGAACGATGGGCATCAAGCTCAGAAACAAGTTTACCAGGAATTGTAATGATTTTTAAAATAGCGTCTGCGAGATCATAAGAGTGTAAAAACTCTCTTTTAGGATTGCCCGATCCCCATATTTCAACAGTTTCCTGACGTTCATTCATGGCAGTTAAAAATTTTCTAATTAAAGCTGGAATAACATGTGAGTTTTGAAGATCATAATTATCACCTGGTCCATAAAGATTGCAGGGCATCAAGCTTAAGTAATTTCTTCCATACTGCTTATTTAAACAGTCAATCATTTCAATTCCACAAATCTTAGCAAGAGCATAAGGTCTATTTGTTTCTTCTAAACTTGAAGTTAACAAATATTCTTCCTTGATAGGCTGTGGACATTCTCTTGGAAAAATACAACTGCTTCCTAAAAAAATAAAATTCTCTACATCTGCAAGGTGCGAACCCCAAATCAGGTTATTTTGGATAGTCAAATTTTGAAAAATAAAATCAGCACGATATGTATTATTAGAAACAATTCCACCTACTTTTGCAGCGGCATCAATAACAAGACTTGGCTTTTCTTTTATTAGAAAAGAATAAACATCTTCTTGTTTTAGAAGATCAAGCTCTGCTCTTGTTTTAATAATTATATTTTCAAAGCCTGCTTCCTTTAATTTTTTTAAAACAGCCGAGCCAACCATACCTCTATGACCAGCGATAAAGATTTTAGACTTTTTATTTAAGTTATCCATATTTACATGTGTTCTTTAAGAATTTGTTTTTTAATTTCGGGATTAAGGTTAAGCCACCCTAAAAAACCTCCTTCATGATGAACTAATTCCTCAACAGAAGGTAGTGATTTACTCAAAATACCAATTCTTTGCTTACATCGATAGATATCAGATAAAAGCATTTCCTCAGTAAGCTCTCGTAACTTAATTTTTGCTTTCCATCCCAATAACTTTTCTGCTTTTTTAGGATTTCCCAAAAGAGATTCCACTTCAGCAGGCCTCAAGTATCTCTTGTCTGTTTCAATAATTTTTTTATTAATTTTTTTGATTTTTACAAAATCACCTTTTTTTGATTTCACTCTTGAAACATCCCAGTTTAGAATTTCACAACAAATCTTAATAAAATCCCAAACAGATTCCTGATGTCCTGTTGCAAGAACGAAATCTTCCGGCGACTTTTGCTGAAGCATTTTCCACATTCCCTCTACATACTCACGAGCATGGCCCCAATCTCTTTTTGCATCTAAATTACCTAGGTATAAACAATCATCTAAACCACAAAAAATTCGAGCTAAACCCCTTGTTATTTTTCTTGTAACAAACGTCTCTCCTCTTAAGGGACTCTCGTGATTAAAAAGAATTCCATTACAGCCGTAAATTCCATAAGATTCACGATAATTTTTTGTTATCCAGTAAGCGTAAAGTTTTGCAACTCCATAAGGACTTCTTGGATAAAAGGGAGTAGCTTCGGTTTGCGGAGTCTCCACAACTTTACCGTAAAGTTCGCTTGTTGATGCCTGATAAAAACGAATATTTTTTTCAGCTTTCAACAGTTTAATAGCTTCTAAAAAACGTAATGTTCCGACAGCGTCAACGTTTGCAGTATATTCAGGTATATCGAAACTCACTTTCACATGACTTTGAGCTGCTAAGTTGTAAATTTCATTTGGCATTATCTTTTGAGTAAGTTTGATAACATTTGTGCTATCAGTCATGTCTCCATAGTGAAGAATAAGCTTTCTATTTTTTGAATGCGGATCTTCATAGTAATAATCAATTCTTCGCGTATTAATGCCGCTGGATCTTCGCATAATACCGTGAACCTCGTATCCTTTATTAATTAAGAACGCTGCTAAATAAGCACCATCTTGACCTGTAATTCCAGAAATCAAAGCTTTTTTCATATTCTAATCATATATGAATGACCTATCTTGTACATTTTATATTTTGACAATTTTTTAGTCTTTTATTTGCCTTCACTTCATAATTAAATAAAGTTGATGCTTATAAAAAAAATTAACATTCTTGGCATTAATTTTATAAGTGGCCAACATGAAGATGTCCTCAACAAATGCTTAAATGACGGAGGATATGTGATTGCTCCATCTTCGCCAACCTTAGTTCATGCAAATGAAGATGAATATTTCTATGAGTGTTTTTTAGATGCTAATAACGCTATTTTAGATTCAGGATTTTTAGTTCTTATTTGGAATTTCTTAAAAAGTGATAAAATTATCAAATTTTCAGGCCTGTCTTATCTAAGATTGCTGTTAAAAAAAATCTCCACCGAAGAGCTCCAAAACACTTTATGGATTCTACCGGATACTCATTCCATAAATAAAACCAAAACTCTTATTTCTGCTAAATCTGAAATCTTCAATTTTTATGTTTCTCCTAAGTATCCAGTAAAAGGTCCAATTTTTGACTCAGAACTTTTAGAAATAATAAAAAACAAAAAACCCAAACATGTCATTATTGGTCTGGGCGGCGGAACACAAGAAAGACTCGCTAAAGAAATAAGAGATATTTCAGAGTCAAAGACATGTATCCACTGTATAGGAGGCGCTCTAGGTTTTTTAAATAAAACTCAAATATACATTCCAGAATGGGCTGACTTTTTTTATCTTGGATGGCTTTTTAGATGTTGTTACAAGCCCCATATTTATGTGCCAAGATACTGGCGAGCCCTAAAGTTACTCACGATTGCATTAAAGGGTTTAGAAAAACCTCTCAATCAAAAAAAAGCAGCTTAGTTTTTAGAACAAAAATCAACTGCACCGGAGTAAACGTATATCGATTGAGTGATGTCCAAGCTGGAATAAACTGAACTCGGTGCGTTTAGGACATCATAAGGCCTAAACCTTATCTGATATGTCACGGCACCCCTTGAACTATCATCAAGGGCAGCTTCGGATACGGGGGCCTTTGCAGGAGCTCTCACTGCCCAACCTAAAGCAGAAGGAATCTCTGGACTCAACGAGGTTGATGTTAAATGACTTCCCTGGTGGTCATCATAAAAACGATTACTTGAAATTGCCTGAAAAGTTCCCTCAGTTGGGAGTAAAAATCCAAAAAGTTTTTGGGTTTTTTCAGTGTTCGAAGAACTTGAAGACGTTAATACATCAATACTCTTAAAGGTCGAAAGCCCAAACGAAGACTTTAATCGAAAGGTAATATCATACAGTGAATTCAACGTTGAAGTTAAATTAAAATTTGGTGACAATAAAAGAGCTTCGCATTTATCAACGACCGCGTTTGTATTCGAATATCCACTGGTAGGAGACAGTGGAAAAAAGTTGAGATAATTATTAAATATAATTTCTTTACCTGAGTTCACTAAACCCACACTAAATGGCGTAGTCCTTAAATTATTACTTTTATAAATACCTCTTGAGATAAGAATTGACTCAACATCACTTCGCAACCTTGAAACACAACTAGCATCTGATGCACAAAAAGAACTCCAATCACCCAACATCAAATTATCTAAAAACTTTTGAGAGAAAAATAAAATTGTCGAGGTAGGAAGCATTTGCCTTAAAGCTTCATGAGAAGAAACAAATACCTTATCAAAAGCCTGACTTGTTGTAAGAGGCTTTGGAGCCATCCATCTAATGATTTTGCTCACTGGCTGAGAGGCTACAACTGTTTGATTGGTCAAATATTTTCGAACATCATTTAAAGCACTTGCCACAACTCGTCCATCCAAGTGGAATTCCCCAACATAGGAATTAGGAAAAGAAAGCGTTCCATCAAGTCGTCTATTTTGATTAGATCCCGTGCGACTCGCTCCGTAAGAAGGAGAGTTTGCCTCAAGATACAACAAAATTTTATCGTCTCTAAAAGCACTCGCTGCAAAAAAATCTGCCAAAGCCTCAAGCAGCATATCCATGTCGTAATACCCAGGATTTTCCATCACACTTGGATTGAGCACATGCTGAAAAGAGTGCCCTACCTCATGATAAATAGCATCAGATTCGTCACTTACATTAAAAGGAAAACCTGCATCATCTTCACCATAAAACATAAGAGCTCCCAACTTGGAGCTTGAATAGTTAGGAGCGTATCCCGTTTCAAAAGGTGAGCCTTTAATGAGTGCAAAAGCTGGAATGGGAAAAAGATTTTTCCCGTTCACCTGAAAACTTATATTTGGAAATAATGACTGAATATATTTGTAAGCAGAACTCACATGGCCATAAACCATATAGGCTTGAAAATCTCTATTGCTCCACGGAATCTTACTCGATCCATAAGCTGTGACGCGAGGAGAAGTCATTTCATTCAAGTTATAGTAAACATTCACCGTTGATCCGTTTAAGGTTCCACTTGAACTATTTAAGTTATGGAGAACTACGTTTTGTCTGCTCAAATTTTCTAAATTATCTTTGGCAGTGACCATTGTTCCATTTGCAGACTGTACAGGGCTTCGACTCCAAAGAGCCAAAGTGTTTGGTAGATTTGAACTCGGATTATCGGTTGTAGGCGGCTGACTACCAGTTGGAGGATTTTGAGAATTATTTGTAGAACTTAAAGCTCCCACAGGAGCTTTTTGAACTAAACAAGACGGAGCAAAAAAACCAAGCAAAAATAACAAAAAAGAATTTCTTATTAAAAGACTCACAAATTAGTCCTTCTTTAAGAATGACAGAGTGGTACGAATTTTTTATTAATTTTTGGTTAAGGTCTTCAAAAGATATAACTTTGCAAAAAGAAAAACCCCCGATCTCTTTCGAGACCGAGGGTTTTTATGAAGAACAATATTTTGACTGTTCGACTTATTAAAAGTCGCCCATGCCTCCCATACCGCCCATTCCACCCATGCCGCCCATTCCGCCGCCTGGAGCGCTTGGAGCTTCTTCTTTCTTGGGTTTTTCAGCGATACAAGCTTCAGTTGTGAGCAACAAGCCCGCAACAGATGCTGCGTTTTGAAGAGCTGAACGAGTCACCTTCACAGGGTCGATAACACCTGCTTTGATGAGGTCTTCGTACTTTTCAGTAGCTGCATTGAATCCAAAGCTTGTTGATTCATTTGCTTGAATCTTGTCTACAACCACAGCGCCATCATGGCCTGCGTTGAATGCAATTTGTCTCATAGGCTCTTGAATTGCACGATTGATGATTTTCACACCAACAGCTTGTTCAGCGTTATCAGACTTAAGACTTGCGAGAACGCGAGCTGCTTTCACAAGCGCTACACCGCCGCCCTGGAGGCGTGCCTACAGTTCCTGGCAAGCCTG
>CAYOWH010000004.1:0-20067 GCA_964407615.1 uncultured Bacteriovoracaceae bacterium
GATCGTTTTTAATGGAATTTTCAACTTGCGATATTAAAACAAGAAGACAAATTCCCAAAGCAAATGAAATAAAGATCGTAAAAGTTGAGTGAAAGTATCGGGTCATGAGCTTGAGTGCATGGGTGTTGAGAAAGCTCAAGGTGTAGGTGTTTTTGTTAGCTAAGAAAAAGAAAAGACGCAAAATAAGAAAGCTCAAAATGAGTAAAACAAAAAGAGCTCCTAGAAAAAGTAATCCTACTTTAATCGAGTGAGAGAGGTAGATGGATAAAAAGCTAATGTATATAAGAAGGGGTAGAAAATTATAAAGTTTTATCTTGGGGATTTCTCCTTGGATTTCGCCCAAAATCGCACGAACTTCGATTTTGAGACTTGCCCAGTACAGGGGTACCAGAGAGAGGTAAACGCCCAAAACTCCCATGAGAAGGATTTTGGTAAATCCCTTTGCACTCAAGGTAAATAAAATTGATTCACCTGAAAGTTGTTGGAGGTAATTTTGCAAGTAAGGAGCGGTCAAAAGAAAAGTGCACAAAGCTCCTAGGATTGAAGAAATGATCAGTACAAAAAGATGAAGCACTTCCACCTGAAAGAGAAATTTAAAATCAAGCCCTAAGCTTTTATAGATTGCAATCGTTTTGATTTTTTTTGAAAGGATGTACTGAGTAAAATAATAAAGCCCCAAAAGCCCCAGAACATAAGCCACCAGAGAGATGAGTCCCAAGTAGTCGTTAAGTAATGCAAGGGCGCGATTGTTTTGTTGGCCAGAGTCTTGAAAATCTAAAATACGAATACTTTTGTCGTTGATTTTATTTTTTAACTGCTCTTTTACGAAAGATAGATTTTGTGTTCTTTTAATTTTAACAGAGGTTGCGTAATTAGCAGTAGAGCCAAATTGAATGAGCTTCGTTTTTTCAACATGATTGTGAGAAACAAATATTTTGGGTGCAAAGCTCAAGCCTCTAAAAGATGAAAAATCATCGTCTACGATGAAGTCATCGACTTTGAAAAAAGACTCTCCAATTTTTATTTCATCATCAATTTTTAGGTTCAGTTGAAAAGCAAGGCCTTTATCGACCCATACAATTTTGTCTTTTGAGTTAATTGCTTCGTGAAGCTTCTTCCAATCTGTAGGAGATAAGGTTTTTTTGTTTTCAAGAGTTATGGTTCCATAAAAAGGAAAAAGGTCTCCCACAAAGTTGAGGTGAGCTAATTTGGCATCTCCATTCTTTTTGGCAACAAGAGAGTAGGTTTCTATCCAGGGGGTATGCTCCAGCTCATGTTCTTTTAAAAAATCTGAGACAATAGTTTTTTTCTCATCTGAAAGTGCCATTCGTGAGCTGACAATAAAGTCAGAGGCGATTCCTTTTTGTGCTTGATTTTTTATTTTTTGGGTAATTCCGTTTTCTAGAGACTCAACAAAAATCAACCCAACAAGTGCGGCACCAAAGCAGAGAGTAAAAAAGAAATTATAAAACTTATCAAAGCGCAGACTCTTAAGGGTGAATCTTAAAAGGCGCATTGACCATCCTTTAAAATCACCACCCGATCAGCTCGGTTGGCGAGTTCTTGATCGTGAGTTACTAAGACCATGGATGTTTTAAGTTTTCGAACCGAGTCAAAAAGAAGTTCGGTGATGTGTTTTGCGGTTTCGTTGTCGAGGTTGCCCGTGGGTTCATCCGCCAAAATGAGGGAGGGGCCAAAAATAAGTGCCCGGGCAATGGCAACACGTTGTTGTTCTCCTCCCGAGAGCGCTGAGGGTAGATGATGAGAGCGGTGAGCGAGTCCCATTTGCTCGAGCCATTTATTTACAAGTGAATCGTCTTTTTGGTTGTTGATTTCAAGAGCAAGCGAAATGTTTTCAAAGGCTGTCAGGTGGTTTACCAGATGAAATTGCTGAAAAATAATTCCAACGTGTTTTGCTCGGAATTGGCATCTTTGTTCTTCAGATAGGCAAAAGAGATCTGTGCCGTCGATCAAGATTTTTCCCGAATCCGGTAGATCTAATCCAGCAAGCAAAGAGAGAAGCGTGGATTTTCCACTGCCTGATTTACCCAGTAGGGCAACAATTTCTCCAGATTTTATTTCTAAATCAACGCCTGAAAGAATTTGTATCTTTTGATTTTTTGGACCGTAGTGTTTAAAGAGTTTTTCGATTTTTATAGTCACAGGTTTTTTTCCATAAACTCTAACAGATTTTCTGCTATTTTTTGGTGGCCTTTTTCGTTCGGATGAATTCCGTCTGGAAGATTGAGTTCGGGATTACCGGCTACATCTTTCAAGATAAATTTGTAAAAACTTAATTTACGGCTTGAGGCAATTTGAGCATACATTTTTTCAAAATCAGCGACGTACTTTTTGCCATAGTTGGGGGGCATAAGAATCCCCAAGAGAAGAACTTTTACTTTTTTTTCTTGCGCATAGTTTATGATTTCAAGAAGGTTTTTTTTGCTTACGTTTAAATCAAGTCCTCTAAGGCCATCGTTGGCACCCAGCTGCAATACCAAGATATCGATCTTTTTTTTGAGGTGCCATTTGAAGCGTGTCAGTCCAGTTGCTGTTGTGGAGCCACTGATGCCACCATTGATAACTTCTATATTATGATTGCGATCTTTTAATTTTTTTTCGAGAATTCTGGGGTAAGTGCGGGCTTCGTCTAAGCCTATTCCCTCTGTTAGGGAATCTCCTAAAATAAGAATGCGTTTTGGGTTTGCAGGGGTAGTCCATCCGCAGGAGAGCATAAGGGTCGCCAAAAAAAGCTTAAGAGTTGTTTTCATATTGCTGGCTGCTGATTGATTATTCTAGGTGAAAGGGGTGTCGGCTTCAAATCTTTGGCGGGGTATTTTTTCTGGCTTGAGGGTGACAAAATTTTGTTTTTACGAGAAGTTAATTTTTTCTTTATTTTCTCTTAACGCTCTAAAGTGAAAATTTTCCGAATTATTGAACATGAAAGTTTTTAAGCTCAGTTATTTTCTTCTGGTTTTGTTTTTAATTTCTTGCGGTCGAAAGACGCTCATTGTTGAAGATGGTTTTGGGGGATTGACGGCAATTGCTACAGGAAAAATTATTATGAATGTTTCTCTTGCTTGGGAACAGTCTCCAGATAAGTTCGAGGTGATTAAAACATGTGAGGCAAGTGGTAATTCTTTGAGTTATCACCCTATTGTTGGGCAGCCTAATGCTGAGCCAACACCTTGTTTAGTTGATGTTCCAGAAGGCAGACTTTATTACAGCCGTATTAAATTTGATCTCAAAAAATCTGCTGATGATTCTGGATGTGTTGTGATTAAGTTTTATCCATATTATTACCGCAAATCTTATGAGCCCGCAAAACCTGAGCCTGTTAAGCCCACCGAAGTTCCTCCTCCTGGTGTAAAGCCAAACTGTGGGGATCCAACCATTGATCCTTGCAAAAAAATAACAGATGAATGGATAACAAAACGTACGGCTTATAGAAAATACCTAGATGATATGTTAGGGGAATGCCAAGCTTACAATACAGAAGGTGACAAGTGTCTTAATCGAACACCTGATAAAGGATATGTGTATGAGAAAAGGGACTATGACAATTTAGATCCTGTAGCGAAGGTTAACTGCGATCCTGATAAGGGGCCTGTTAGCCTCAGCTGTTATGGGGGAGTTGGTCGTGAGATAGATAAATTTCCTGCTTTCAAGGGCCTTTCCTCAACGGGTCCGTCTATAGAGTTTAAATCAAAAGATGTTGTTCGTAATTCTGGTGATGGAAATAGATATGTGACGAATGCAAATATTGAAACGGTTTCAACCACTTATAAATTCGTAAGTGGTACCGCTGAGCACTACACTGCTTTTTGCGACGATATTTACGGCAACACTCTTGCCGCTATAGAGATTAAGATTGAAGACTTAGATGGGGATAATCCCAACACAGATCACTATTGCTCATGGAAAACGACGGGCGACGGTAGGTGGAAATGCTTAAAAGATTCACCATTTTTCGTACAGCCCTAATTTAATACACGAAAGTTAGACTTCTTAAGCTTGACTTGTTTATCAGTAATTATTTGTCTCTTGAATAATGAACAGGGGATTTTTTGGGATCATTGTTTTCTTCTTGTATTGTTTTTTTATTTCTCCAAAGCTTGTTCTAGCAGATTATCTTCGGCTTCGAGGGCGAGAGGGGTTTTGGAGAGTTGCTCAAGATCAAAATAAAGTTTGGTGGTTTTTGAGCCCCGAAAATCAAAAAGAGTTTTTGAATCTTATTCAAAATGTCAATCCTGAAGAAAAAAGCATAAATTCCCAGGGTCCAAATTATATTTCAAAAGTTTATCTCGAAAGTGGAATGAATAAAAAGATTTGGGCACAAAAAACAATTGAGCAAATAAATAATTTTGGATTTAAAGCAATTGGAGCATGGAGTGATCCCGTTTTGCTCGACACTGATGTGCCCCTTACAAAAGATTTAAATGTTCTAAGGTGGGTTGATTACAACACGATTAAAATTTTTGATCCTCGCTGGAGCGCACAGATTCGAGAGGCTATTCGCAAACAAGTTCTTCCTCTTAAAAATCATAAAAATTTAATTGGTTACTACATGGACAATGAGCTTCCTTGGTGGACATGGGGGTTGGGAGCACCTTATTTGTATTTTGATGGGCTTGCGAAAGATGATCCAAATAGAGTTCAAATGAAAGTAACTATCCGCGAACTTTGGAAAACTCCCGAAGAGTTTTCGCAAGCGACAGGACTCAAGATTTCATCGTGGGAAGAGCTAGATGAGCTTAATTCAATTAGCCAAATCAAACAGGCGGCTTACGATCGACTAGCGGAAGCATGGCTTGGAATTGTGGCCAAGGAGTATTTTCAAAAAACGCATCAGTTTATTCGTGAGTTTGATCCGAATCACCTTATACTCGGAGTACGATTTGCTAAGTTTGCAAATGAAAATGTTGTGAGAGCTTCTCGCGGTTTAGTTGATGTTCATTCTTTAAACTTTTACTCGGCCGATGCACGCTTTGATCGAAAAACATTTGAAACTCTTTATAAGTTGGGTGATGCCCCGATTGTTATTTCAGAGTTTAGTTTTTACTCGCCTCAAAATAACAGTGGAAATTTAAATTTTGTTGGTTTTAGTGGTTTTGTTTCTAACCAAAAAAATCGAGCCCTTGGATATCGGGAGTTTATGAAAAATGCGACTTCTCTGCCCTATGTTTTGGGCGCAGATTGGTTTCAGTATAACGATCAACCTCCTGCAGGGCGTTTTGATGGTGAAAATGCGAACACAGGAGTGGTGGACATTAAGGATCGTCCTTATGAAGAGCTTGTTTTTGAAATTAAAAACTCAAAAGAATTTTTAAATTTGAATCATGCCAAAAGTCATGCGGCAAACGGATTAGGTGTTTGGAGAGAGAGTCCGGAGACGTTTGAAAGACCTCGGAAAAAAATTAATTTTTCAGAAAAAAAATTAGAAAGAAGTTTTTCTTGCAGCGAAATACCCGAAGGTTTTTCGGTTTTGCAAGGAGTAAGGCGTTTTGAAAACATTGGCTTTGATCTACAGGCTCCTAAAAAAACAGAGCTTTATGCAAAGAAAAATCATGCTTCCACCGAATTTATTGTAAGAGTTTATGATTCAACTTTTACTCAAAAGACAATTGTTCCGGAGCTTAAGTATGGAGATCATCTTGTCTTTTTTATTTCTAAAGATTCTTTAGCTCCACATGATGTGAATTATTTTCAAAACAACGCGCGAGGATATTTTTTTGTTCCGAATCCGGAGCTTCCTAAAGGAGGGCGTTTGATTCATTTTAAACGACCGAGCCATCAAAAAAGTGGAGCAACGCTCAATCCCCCCCATACGGAATTTAGTGCTTGCTTTTTTTCAGATCACTATCTGCTTCATTTAGAAATTTCGGATGCTGTTTTTGGCGAAAGTTTTTCTCAGAAACTTTTTAAAAATAATGAACTGGGCTTTCATTTTTCCGCAGTCAATCGTGATCAGGCAACCGAGGATCATTGGGGATCGCATCCTGAATTTCCCCCTCATTACCATCCTCTCACGTGGGGAGTTTTAAGTTGGTAATGTGCTTAAGTTTGCCTCGATAGCTCTCCAAAGCTATGAAGTTTGTATGATTGTTTTTATCACAGGAGCGACTGCGGGTTTTGGTTTGGCAATGGTCAAAGCGTTTCTCCAAAATGGAGATCGTGTTGTGGCAACGGCTCGGCGCAAAAATCTTCTTGATGATTTACAAAAGCAATACGGTTCTCAAATTCATGTTGCTCAGTTGGATGTACAAAAACCTAAACAAGTTGAGCAGGTGCTTCATGAGCTTCCAGATGCTTTTCGTAGCGTGGATGTTCTGGTCAACAATGCGGGCTTAGCTGTAGGTCTTGATCCTGCCCACAAAGCTTCTGTTCATGATTGGGATACAATGGTGGATACCAATGTAAAAGGTCTATTGTACGTGACGCAGGCTTTGCTGCCGGGAATGGTGGCGCGCAAAAAGGGCCATATCATCAACTTAGGATCCGTTGCGGGAGAGTTTCCCTATCCAGGTGGACATGTATATGGAGCGACAAAAGCCTTTGTTCATCAATTTAGTTTGAATTTACGTGCAGATTTGTTGGGCACGGGAGTTCGCGTAACCTGTATTGAGCCTGGAATGTGTTCGGGAACCGAATTTTCTCAAGTACGATTTCGGGGCGATCAAACAAAGGCGGCAGCTGTGTATGAAGGTTTGGAGGCTTTAACCCCCGAGGATGTTGCGGAAACTGTGCGCTGGGTCGCAACTCGCCCCCCTCATATGAATGTGAACGTACTTTCTTTGATGCCAACTGATCAAGCTTTTGCAGGTTTTGCTGTTCATCGCAAAAAATAAATATTTTTGACTCCTCCGAGCTTTTCTAAAATTCATTTTTTAAATTTTTAGCTTTATAATTTTTAAGTGGACGCTTTTTGCTGGAGAGTTGCGTGAATCAAGCAGGAATCATTTGGAAGTGTGATGCTTCTCTCGTTGAAGAGTTTAAAGATATTCTCACCCCCGAGGCTGTGCAGTTTGTTGTGGGCCTTCATCGTAAATTTTCTCATCAAAGAAAATCTTTACTTGCTCGAAGAGTAGACGTTCAAAACAAGATCAATCAGGGTATTTTTCCTGATTTTTTAAGTGAAACCAAAGATGTTCGAGAAGCTGTCTGGAGCGTGGCTCCTATCCCCCATGATTTAGAAGATCGTCGGGTAGAAATCACGGGTCCCGTGGATCGTAAAATGATTATCAATGCGCTCAATTCTGGAGCTCAAGTTTTCATGGCGGATTTTGAGGATTCTCACTCTCCAACGCTTAGAGGAACGCTCGAGGGGCAAAGAAATTTAAGAGATGCTATTCGTGGGCAGATTCAATACAAAAGCCCAGAGGGTAAGGAGTACAAGCTAAATCCCAAAATAGCGACTCTTATGGTTCGTCCTCGTGGTTGGCACTTGTTTGATAAAAATCTTACGATTGATGGAGAGCCTGTTTCGGGTGGAATTTTTGATTTTGGACTATTCTTTTTTCACAACGCTCAAGCGTTGATCAAAAAGGGTAGCGGCCCATATTTCTATCTTCCTAAGATGGAAAGTCACCTAGAGGCGCGCTTGTGGAATGAGATTTTTGTAGAAGCCCAAAAGGTTTTGGGAATCCCTAGGGGAAGTATTCGCGCAACTGTTTTGATAGAAACCATTTTGGCTTCCTTTGAGATGGACGAAATTCTTTATGAGCTGAAAGAACATTCGGCCGGATTAAATTGCGGTCGATGGGATTACATTTTTAGTTTCATTAAAAAATTTCATAAATTTCCAAACTTTTTGCTGCCCGATCGTGCTCTTGTCACGATGAACGTGCATTTTTTAAAATCGTATTGCCAGCTCTTAATTCAAACCTGTCACAGGCGTGGAGCGCATGCGATGGGAGGTATGGCTGCGCAGATTCCTATCAAAAATGATGCGGCTGCAAATGAAGCAGCTATGCAAAAAGTAAAAGCTGATAAAGAGCGCGAGGTAAATCTTGGCCACGATGGCACATGGGTGGCTCATCCAGGGCTAGTGCCTATTGCGCGTGCGGCTTTTGATGCGGTCATGAAAACTCCCAATCAAATTTCTGTTAAAAAAGAAACGGTTCAGGTCACAGCAAAAGATTTGTTGACGGTTCCTGAGGGAGCCATAACACGTGAAGGGCTTCGCACGAATATCAATGTAGGATTACTTTATCTAGAATCATGGCTTCGAGGAACGGGCTGCGTGCCTCTGTACAATTTGATGGAAGATGCTGCAACGGCTGAGATTTCACGCGCTCAAGTTTGGCAATGGGTGAAACATGGCAAGTTTAGTCGTGAAGATTTCAAGACAATTTTGAAAGAGGAAATGGCTGGCAAAACGGCTGAGTCTTTTGTTTTAGCGGCTAAAGTTTTTGAATCGATTGTTTGTAACGATGAATTTACGGAATTTTTAACTCTGGCAGCGTACCAGTATATTTAAAAAAGGGGATGGGGATCAAAATGGAAAAACAAAACGGGAATTCACAATTAGCAAGTGCACAGGAATTACAAAAAAGATGGGAAACTGATCCTCGTTGGAAAAATGTGAAACGCGTTTACAAGGCAGAAGATGTTGTAAAACTTCGTGGGTCTGTGAAAATTGAACATAGTCTTGCACGTATGGGTGCGGAGCGTTTGTGGAAGCTTCTTCACACGGAAGAAAAAATTTGTTGTCTTGGAGCACTCACGGGCAACCAAGCTGTTCAGCAGGTACAAGCAGGATTAAAAGCAATCTATTTGAGCGGTTGGCAAGTGGCTGCCGATGCTAACCATGCAGCTCAAATGTATCCCGATCAAAGTTTATATCCGGCAGATAGTGTTCCCAACATTGTACGCAGAATTAACAACGCTTTTCAAAGAGCCGATCAAATTCAAACTTCTGAAGGTAAAGGCAATGTTCATTGGTTTGCTCCAATTGTTGCGGATGCAGAAGCAGGCTTTGGTGGAAACTTAAATGCTTTTGAATTAATGAAGGCGATGATCGAAGCGGGTGCCGCTGGTGTACATTTTGAAGATCAATTGGCCTCTGCAAAAAAATGTGGCCACATGGGCGGAAAAGTTTTGGTTCCGACAAGTGAGTTCATTCAAAAATTAGCAGCGGCAAGGCTTGCTGCAGACGTGATGGATGTTCCCACTCTTGTTGTTGCTCGTACAGATGCAAATGGTGCTCATTTGATTACAAGCGACATTGATCCGCGTGATAAATCATTTCTAACTGGGGAGCGTACCTCTGAGGGATTTTTTAAAATGCGTGGCGGAATCGATAGCGCAATTGCTCGTGGTGTGGCTTATGCGGCTTATGCGGATCTTGTGTGGTGCGAGACTTCTGAGCCTAATCTTGCAGAAGCAAAGAAATTTGCAGAAGCGGTTCACGCAAAACACCCTGGTAAGTTGCTAGCGTATAACCTTTCTCCTTCTTTTAATTGGAAGAAAAAATTGGATGAACCCACAATTGCTAAATTCCAAAAAGAACTGGCAGCTATGGGTTATAAGTATCAGTTTGTCACTCTCGCGGGCTTTCATTCGATCAACTACGGAATGTATACGCTTGCGAGTCAGTATCGTGAAGTGGGTATGACCGCTTACGCAAATTTTCAGGAGCAAGAATTTAAAGCCGAAAAGAGTTCAGACTACAAAGCAACGACTCATCAACGTTTTGTGGGCACTGGATACTTCGATGAAGTGGCGCAGGTGATTGCTTCTGGGCAATCTTCTACAACTGCGTTGAGTGGTTCAACTGAAGAAGAACAGTTTTAAAGAAATTTAAGAATCACATTATTTTGCGCCTGCATAGCGTTAGAAATCTATCGAGGCGATGCGTTCAAGGCTAAACCAGTTATGGAATGGTCTTTTTGAGACTTTGGTTTTTTAATCCTACTTTTTTTTTGTTTTTATTTGTGATTGCCTGTGGAGGCCAGCATGCAAATTATCCTTCAAGCGAAGGATCTGTTGTGGTTGGAAGTCAGCTTACGGCAAGTTTTGCTTCGATCAAAAACAACATTTTTCAAAGCAAGTGTCTTCCTTGTCATGTCAAAGGTGAAGAAGCAGAAGATGTTCCGCTTGATAATTTAGATCAGATTCTTATTTCATCTCGGAGAATTATCGTTACGGGTAAGCCCGATGAGAGCAAGTTGATTATGGCCCTCAAACGTACTGACTCTAAGCAAATGCCGCCTTCAGATTCGGGAATTGATCGCCTGACTCCGCAAGAAATTTCTCTTCTTGAGGAATGGATTCAAAAAGGAGCGGCCCCTTGAGATTTTTAAATTCAAAAAGTCATTTCATTTTTTTTATTTTTTCTTTTTTTTATCAAAGTCTCTATTCCCAAGATAACTCTTCGGGGGTGCTTAATTTTGAAGCTCCAAAGCTCGAGGTAAAAGCAGCGCCCCCTTCTTCTGGACTTTCTGAGGTTTGGAATAATTTAACACCTAGTTTTGAAACAAGAATGTTTTATTTGCTTAAAGAAAGTCCTGAAAGCGCAGGGAAGCAGGGGTTTTCTATCATGCAGGCAAATGTCGGTGTGGATTGGCAAATTGGTCAGGGGCTTACGAGTGTTTTTCGATACAATCTTGGATTTCTTGCTCCGGGGACTCAAGAGTTATATTTGGATTATCAAAATGGATTTTTTGATAGTTTGAAAGTCGGACGTTTCCCTTTGACCTTTGCTTTGAAATTGATGGACCATAGGGTTTATACGAAAAAGTTTATGAATCTTTCTCTGAAAGATTTTGAAACAGGGATTGAAGCTAGCAAGGAGTGGGGTGCTTTGAAGCTCACAACCTCTCTTGTTCAAGGACGCTCAACTGGCGAAGCTTTTCAAACAAACAAGCAAACCTTAGCCCCTGCTGTTGATTTGAAATGGGATTTTGAAAGTTTTGTTTCGGGTTTTTTAGGCGCAAGTGCCTTTTATACGTTTACGGTTGTAGGACAAAAAGATTTAGATAACGGCTCAATGGCAGCAGCTCTCTATTATAAGATTCACCGTTCGGCTCTTTCGCATTCAGCCGAGTTTGTTTATGGTCAAAAGAGAAATAATCTAGTTCAAGGCTTAGATTCTTTTGTAGGAAATAATGATTTTTCAAATCATTTAAAGGGAGCTTCAAGCGCAGCTCTTTATGCAAATTTAGAATATTCTTTTTCAAAAGAATGGAAAACTTTTTATGAATACAACCAAGCCGTTTTAGATCTTCGGTTTAGGGCAGACCGCTTTGAGAAACATGCTTTGGGATTAAAATGGGTCTTTCATTCAAACTCAGATTTAGAATTGAGAGCGGAGAAATGTTTAGAGGGTCGTCATGAAAATCCTGATCTTAGAAGAAATAATGATGCAATCTTAGCCGTCCTTCATGCATGGTTTTAGTTTCTTATTTTAAAATATCTTTGCAGTCAGGGTGAATGAGTTTTTTGGAGTTCGGTAGAGACTGAATTTCGTGAAAAAGTTCATCCGGTGAAAGTCCAAGTTGTCCCCTAAATTCTGCAAAGCGATTGCCCCAAATGGATTCTTCAAAAGTCATGGGGCGAGGTTTTATATCGAGAAGCTTGGCAATTAATTTTGAGCAATTATAGTTTGAGGGATCATCCCAAAGGCTAATGAAATTATAAGGTTTACCTAAAACTTTTGATAAAAAAATAGGACTTATTTCTAAATGAGGATAGATCTCAAAAATTTCTTCAACTTTTCCTAGACCTTCAAGGTCATCCGAAAGAATCACTCCGTAGAATGGGTGAGCTTGAAGCCACTTTTCTTTGTAGCGAATAGCAACATGCACATAGCGTCCGTTCGGTTCCAAGCTTTCGATCATTCCATTCACATGGGTTCTCGAAAGAAAAGCAATTTGTAGAGCTTGAGCCTGCTGAAAGCTTAAAAGCGCTAAGAGAATAATTCTCCTCATGGAGTTTTTTTAGCATAGTCGTAGAGGGTACTTAAGAGAGCTTTTACCTTTTTTAACAATTGCCCCATTAAGAAGGATGCGGAGGTGTAGAATTTTTCGACAGTTGTACGCTAGGTTGTACACTTAAACATGTGATTTTCTTGTGTTTTTCGCTTAAAAAAATGAGAAAATTTATATATGCAAAAGCTCTTGCCTATTTTTTTTAAAGAGAGGGTTTTGAAAGGATTCTTTTGCTTTTCTTTTATAAGTTTATTTTTTCCATCCCATTCATCTGCTTCTTGCTACGGTTTGTTGGATTTGTTGAGTTGGAGAAGTTTTCTTGGTCAACAAGGTCAAAAACCTAAACCTTATAACTTTGATGCAAATCAAATTGAAGCTTTGGGATATTCAGAAAGATTTCATGCTCAAGAAGAAATTGTGGAGCTTAGAGACTTCAACCAAGAAACTCGAATGGTTGTTGGACTTGAACCTAAAGTCTACGGACAGAAACGATCTCAAACACAAGTAGATGCTTGGTTCAATAATATTGCGGGTAGATTCAATCAATTAAGAGAGCGGCATGCAGACGCTGAAGTTACAAGAGCGCAATCAACGGATCCTCGTCTTAGCTTACCGCCAACATCTTTGATGCGTGTTGAGGAATTCCTAGGGTTGTTGGATGGTGCTTTTGCAAGTAACAAATATCCACTTGCTAAAATTCTAAAAGATTTTAATATTGAAAAGATTCGTTTTGTCGATAAAAAATCTTTCAGTTCAAGTCAGAAATCATGGTTCACTCGTATTTTTTCAAAAAACGAAGTTATTTTAGAAGTTCCTGATGTTAATTTTGAAAATCGTTTAGAGGCAGCTCTTTGGGTAGAAAATTTTTTACTTAATCTTCACGAAGGAGCAATAAAATATGTTTCTCATAAATTGGATGACTCTTCTAATATAATTGGTCATTTAAAAAGATTTGGTTCACGAGATAAAAAAAGTGCTGAGCAGCTGTGGTACGAGGACTCTGGAGACGGTGTTTCATTTAAGAAAAAAACTGAAAAGCTTGATATGGCGGTTGGAGACATGTTGCAAGAAGTCACAGATTATATTGAGAATCTCACTTCCACTTTTGGTCAAAATGAGCTGGTCAAACTACAAGAAAAAAACTTTCAAAGAGTCATGGAGCATCCCCTTTCTTATTGGGCTCTCGAGGCAAGTAGCTTTACGAGTTTAGCTCCCATAACGGCTCTAGCCTCTACTCATCCTTTATACTGGTACAAGCCTAATCGATATTGGCTTCAGGGTAAGAAGGCGATTCGTTTAGAAAGAGTGATTCTTGAAAAAAGGATGAAATCTTATTTTTCTAGAAGAAAAAGAACGGCACTTACAAATAATATAGGTATCGCTTTAGCGGCGAATTCTATTTTAAATGTTTTTAAAAACGGAGCCCCTGTTGATTTAGATGATAAAGAAGATGATATTCGAGACAAGACAAAGCAATTAAATTCGTCCGACGAGACGCTTTCCGACAGTCTACGATCCTTGCAAAAAGACTACGCTCAGTTAAAAAAAGATCTTTCAGAAGCTGAAAAGGCTCAAGACGACACAAAAGTCTTAGAAACTCATAAAAAAATAAATCAAATTCTTCAGCGATTAGAAGCTTTAGATGTTGATAAATGATTATACTGTCATTGAGGGAAGGTATGCAGTATTCAAAACTTTTTTTAAGTCTTATACTTTTTTTAGGAGCTTGTACGCAAAAGTCGCATGAAATGTTTGTTCCTGATGAATTCAGAAATCATGATCTAGATGAATCATTTGCCATTGGTAAATCGCTTAGTCAGGCGCGTGCGGATATTCAAAATATTAGGCTAAATTGTTCTTCGCCAAAGTGTTCTCAGGGGGTGGCTCTTTTAGCAGCTGTTGGTCAGAACGCAAATGTCGAAAAAGAAAAAAAATATTTTGTAAAAGAAGCGTGTACAGCTAGTTTTGTAAAAATAAAAAACTCCTCTGGTTTAGAAGAACCGTTTGCGCTGACAGCGGGTCACTGTATTCCGAAAAGATTAAAAGAGGGTTCCTCTTGCTCAAGTGATATTCAGCTTGTATTAGCAAATGGACGTAGAGTGAATTGCGATACGGTTGCTTTTGTTTCTCAACCTCAAGACAATCAGCTTCAAGAAGTATTTTATGATGTTGCGCTTTTAAAAATAAAAGATTCTGAAAATTTATTTTTTTATGATCTCAATCAAAAGGGATTAAAGAATCCAGGTAATCTTCATTCAGTAAAAATGATTGCGATGGATCCCGATGTCGATTGGGAGAAAAGCCTCAAGGCAACTTATCGCGAAACAGATTGCTGGTATTTACAAAATTCATATGTTTTGCCGAATTCTCGATCTTCCTTGTCTCCTTTGTTTATGAATCAAGATTGTCGTCTCACTGAGGGAAACTCAGGTGCGCCTGTTTTGGATGGCGGTACAATTGTAGGCGTTCAGTCAAATTTGATACAGTTTCAGCCACCCATTTTTCCTGATGGAGCTATATCTGTCGCTTCTAATGTCTCATGTTTAGATGCAACTCAGAAAAAACTTAAATGTGAGCCTAAAACAGAACGATTCTTTTTAGATGAAAAAAATAACATTCATCACTTGAAATATATGGAGTTTATTAAGGCTCTCTTTAAGGATCATCATGTGGCCTCTTTTGATAAAAAAACTCAAAAGTTCATGCAATCAATTTGGGAGCAAGAAAAAAAATATTCAGAAAGTGAATGGGTGTTTCTAGATATTCAGAATGATAATTCTGCCGCTTTTAGAGTTCCGTTTATGAAATGCGTGCCCTCTTCGCTTGCTGTCGGTTCAAAATTAAAACAAAATTTTAAAGCGCTTCTTTATGGAATTGAAATGCCAAACTTAAATTTATCGCTTGAAGGTAAGGTGATCCTCCTTCGCTTTGAAAGAGTTTACATGGGGAATGGAATTTTTCGATTGAATACTCACTTGAGTCCTAAAGGATTTTGGGAAGTGAAGCGCCCCTTGTGTCAGGAATAAGACAAAAAACGGCATACTTTGTATAGGTTATGGTCATCGTTTTCTTTTAAAACATCACTATAGGCCCTCACGAGAGGGTATATATTTTGCTTAATAAGGCCTTGGAGAACAATTTTCATGGCTCTTATAAAGCTGGTCTTAAAAAAGAAGTCTTTTTTGGGATTGTTAGGAGCTTTTGTATTTTTTATTTCTTCTCTGCAATCTTTTGCATCTCCTTCGGCAGAAAAGCCTAATGCTCTTTTAAGTTATTCAGGTATGAAAATGATTGATTTGGGACATCACTTTATAGCTGAACTTTCAAAAGAAGCAGCTCTCTGGGCAGAAAAAGAAAAAGAAGAAGATAATGCGATTGTTCGATTTTTAACGAAAAAAGAAGATTTCTCAAAGAATGTTGTGGAGGGTTTTGTAAACATAGGTCAAATGATGGTTTATATAGGGCTTTCTAAAGAGTATGAAAACTTATTAAAGCATCAAAACGAAAATATTTATATTCAAACTCGAATCCAGATTATTCAAGATCGCCTTATCAGACTTAAACAAAGTTTAAATGAAAGACGCTTGGATGATGATTGGATAGATTCACTTTTCGATAAAAATAAGTTGTTAACTTTTGAGTCTCTTGGTGAAAAAGTAAAGGTTTTTAGTTCTCTTTTTAAAAACTTAAATATTTATGGAGTAGGATTTGAGCTTGTAAGTGATATTCCGCTTGGTTCTCTAATAGGAGTACTCGCAAAAGCTCCTCTTGTAAAAAATATTGCAAACTCTGCCTCTTACCAAGGCGCAAAGGGAATGCTGTTTTTTATTGAAAAAGATCGAGATCAAGAAAGAAATGTTTTTGTGAACTCCTCTTTTTCTCATAAAGGAGCTCAAGTTAAAGGATCCGTTTTAACAGGTGGTTCGGGCAAAAAAGGTGGAGAATTTAACTTTTCTGTTCAGTTAACCTTATTTGCTTCAACGGATGAATTGAGTAACTTTCGCGAAACAAATTTGAATCAGACTTACATAACTGAATTGAACTTATCTAACGAGTTGTCTGAAGTTTTGCCTGAGAAAGTGAAGGGTCTTGTGGGCAAAATGTTTGAGGGGCTTGATTCTTTACTTCATATTTCTTTTATAAAAGAAAAGCTGAAAGTGACAATGGGTTATATTACGACAACAAATGAAAAAAATTCCGAAAATACACCAGATGTTTTGATGAGTTTTTCGATTGGTCAAAAGAACCAGTCGATTGTGAAGGGAAAGAAATCTTGGCTTGATTCTTCTGTTGCACTTGGCTTTTTATCAGTAGATAAAATTATTCGTTAAGTAGGCCAAAATCTTTAAAACTTAGCCCTCGATTCTTTGTCTCCTAAGGTTTATCTTGAGAGTTAATGCTTTGGGGTCTTCTTTCTTTATTTTTTTTTCAAATTGCTCGATTGGTTTTTTATTTTCGTAATCAAGCCTCTTTTGAGGGGTTAGGTTTTTTTGATTTAGCAAAAGCCTTTTTTTGGGGATTTCGTTTTGATCTTTCAGTCTTAAGTTATATTTTTCTTGGAGCTCTCACGCTTAAGCTTTTGCTTTTTTTTATTTCAAAAAACTTCTCTCATAAAGTTTACCGATTTCTGAAAGTGATTGCAGTAGCAACTGCTTTCGCTTTTTGTCTTGCAGACGCAGAGTTTTTCTTTGTAAATCAGAAGCATTTGGATTTTACGCTTTTCCAAATAGGTGGCGATTTTAAAGATCAGCTTCCTCAGTATTTTAAAAACTATCTTTACATTTTTATAAGCTGGGTTTTTGTTGTTGGAATTCTTTTCTTAGTGACAAAAAAGAAAAATCCTCAAAAATCTTTTTTTGCTTTGATTTTATATTTGATGATTTGGGCTCCTTTGGGAATTTTGGGCGCTCGAGGAGGTTTTCAGGAAAAAAGTCTAGCTATTTCGCATTCTTTAAATTTAGGAAATTCACGATTAGCCGAGATTTCTTTAAATGCACCCTTTGTCATTGTGCAAACTGGGCGAAAGAAAACAGATATTTCCGTTTATAGGGATTATTCTTTTCAAGAAGCTCGTTCTATTTTACTGAATCAAAGGCCGCGGGTTCACGATAAAGCTCTCGAAAAATTGTCTAAGCTCCGCAGACCTCATGACAATGTCGTTGTTTTTATTTTAGAGAGTTTTAGCAATCAGTATTCTTACGCAACTCCTTTTTTGATGAGTTTAAAAAATAAGGGCATTTCTTTTGAACGGCATTTTTCAAACGGTCGCACATCTATAGAGTCCGTTCCTGCGCTTTTTGCCTCTCTTCCTTCTCTTTTGGCTCAGCCCTATATCACCTCACCATTTTCCATGTCTCGATTAAACTCTTTGCCCTCACTAATTGATCGTGAACAAAGGGATGTTATTTTTATGCACGGTGCACGCAAAGGGAGTATGTACTTTGATGCGTTTACCTCTTATCTTGGATTTAATCATTATTTTGCAAAAGAAGATTTTCAGGGTCCAGCTTCAGCTTTTTACGATTGGGGAGTTCATGATCATGCTTTTTTGAAGTTTTCTGGAGACACATTATCGAATTGGAAAAAGCCTTTTCTTGCGTCTATCTTTACGTTGTCTTCGCATCAGCCCTATGAAATTCCGGTTGATTTTCAGAGGTTAATCCCTGAAGAAAAATCCTCATTTGTTCGAAGTTTGCGATATGCTGATCGCTCTCTTCAGTTGTTTTTTGAAAACAATAAAAATAAGAACTGGTTTCAAAATACCTTGTTTATTTTTACGGGAGATCACACTAGCCAATGCCAGGGGCGGGAATTTTGTAGTCAAATGGGATCGCACTCTGTTCCTCTTATTTTTTATCACGGATCACAGCTCTTTAAGCCCATGAAAATTAACAAGCCTACTCAGCACACAGATTTACCTGTAACAATTGCCTCTTATTTGGGACTTCCTGCTGAGAAGCTTCTTCCTTTTGGACATTCTGTTTTTGATTCACAAGACGGAGGGGCTGTTTTTTTAAAAGATCATCGAGATTGGCAATTAATAGATCCTAAAGGTTTTTTTAAACTTCGTGAGGAGTCTTTTGAGCGTTGTGAGTTTGGATTGATTTCTGAAACTAATTGTCAAATTGCGAATCCCTCTTTGTATTCTTCGCAATTAAAATATTTGAAAGCTCTTCGTTCTTACTTTACGCAAAGCTTGGAACGAAGAAGTTTTATGGATTAAAATTCGCCTGGTCTTTTTGCAAAGCAAGGCTGCTCTCAGTGGGCCATTGGGGTAAGAGGGCTTGGTTTTTGAGAAGAACGGTCGAGAAACGACTTTTTTCTTCCTCAGACAAGGGGGCAGAGGACGGGAATTTAAGGCTTTGAGGATCTACAAAGCTTCCGTTTTTTAAAAATTCAAAATGCAAATGAGGTCCTGTAGAAAGTCCCGAAGAACCTGAGTAGGCCACTATGTCTCCTTGGTGAACTTTTCTACCAACGCTTATTCCCTTAGAGAAACGGCTAAGGTGTTTGTATGCAGTTGTAAATGTTGAGTTGTGTCGAATTTTTAAAACTCTTCCACCGCCACCACTCCAGTTAGCAAATTCAACGATCCCATCACCCACAGCCATGATCGGTGTGCCAACGGGCGCACCATAATCTATTCCCAAATGAGGCCTATTGACTTGAAGTATGGGGTGAAAGCGTTTGCGGTTAAATCGTGAAGTGATGCGACCAAATTTTATAGGGCTTTTTAAGAAAATCTTTTCAAGGCTTTCTCCTAACGCATTAAAGTAGCCTTTGCGTTTGCTATCGTTATCTTCGTAATTAAAAGCTTGGTAGAGTTGATTCCCTCTTTTGAACTCCGCAGCTTCAATATCTTTCCATCCCATGTGCTGACCTTTGTAAATGTATTCTGTTGCAATAAGGCGCCATTCATCTCCTGCTTGAATTTCTCTTGAAAAATCTATGACCCACGCAAAAACCTCAGAGAGTTTGATGAGAAGCGGAATGTCCATTTGAGATTCTTCCGCAGAATTCCACAGGCTGCTTTTTACAATACCAGAAAATTTTTTCACACGTGTCTCAAAGTTTTTGTTAACTTCAAAAGTTTTCCATTCAGAATTATTCCATAAAAAAAACTGGCTTGTTTTGGAACTAAGAGGGAATTCTAAAGCTGAAAGCCCACTAATGGGAGCAAGTGTTTTATGAATTCTAATTTTTTGTCCCTCTTTCAGAACAAAGTTTTTATTTTCTTTGATTTTAGAAATAAACAGTTGAGGAGAGGGGATCTCAAGCTCTTCGCAGATTTGAGAGAGCGTTTCACCTTGGTTAACTTTTACTTCTTCAAAGCTTGTAAAGTTTTCTGAATCAAAAGCCAGAGTTTGAGCTGTTGAAACGCATGAGATGAAAGCAAGGGTGAATAAATATTTTTTTAAAAGCATTTTTCTAACGGCCTTTACTTTATGTCCTCAGAAAAAAGATGTTTTGGAAAGATGTCAGGAAAGTGACTCTAGAATGCATTTATGTGAAGGCCAAAGCCGCAGCCCTCTTGTTGCCACTGCAAGAGGCCACCTTTTCCAAAACGAAGTTCAGGTTGAGCAATATCTTTTTCAATCAAAAGTGTTCCAAACGCACCTTCTTGAGCAATGAGATTATTTTTAAATGATTGAGCAATCGTGAGTGCGGCTCTTGTAAGTAGAGACGTTTCGCCAACTTGAGCTCCTATGATAATTTTGCAGCCTCCGTTCACTGCTGTTTGAGCAATGTCAAATGCTCTCATGATTCCGCCAACTTTAGAGATGCGAATATTGGGAATCCATTGACCAGGAAGCGTAAGTGCTTTTTGTAGGTCTTCTTTTCTTAAGAGACTTTCGTCAAGAATAACAGGTGTGTTGAGCTCTGTGCTAAGGTACGAAAGCCCCTCCCATTCGTAAGCGCCTAAGGGTTCTTCTATCGCTGAAAATTTTCTTTCAAACTTTTGAAAGTAATCGAAGGCTTCTTGGGGTTTTTGAGTCCAGATATTATTTGCATCGATACGAATTTGAACCTTTGATTTTTGAAAGTCTGGAATTTTTAATTCGTATTCGTTTAAAAGCATATCCAAAAGTAAGAATTTTGCTTGGTCATCTTGGAAGTTTCCGGATATTTTAAATTT
>CAYOWH010000004.1:20077-20395 GCA_964407615.1 uncultured Bacteriovoracaceae bacterium
TCAAAAAATCCCATTTCAAGATAGGATCGAAGAATTTTTTCTAGCTTTTCATTTTTTTCGTCGCTGACAACCGCGGAATATCTAAAAATTCCGCTGGAATCAGTTAGGCCTAAAAAACTTTCGAGACTTTGTTTGGCTTCTTTTGAAAAAAGGTCCAAAAGGGCAAGTTCGACGGCACAGTAAGCGGAAAGATTCGTATCTATCTCGGATAACGTTTTTTTATTCCAATCTTTTAGATCTTGGAGTGAGTTGATTTCAGAAAGATCACTGGATTTTGCTTTAATCCAGTTCGTTGCCGTCTCGACTGTTTCTCCTGTG
>CAYOWH010000004.1:20405-34891 GCA_964407615.1 uncultured Bacteriovoracaceae bacterium
CATATGACCGAGGACAGGATTCGCCGTAACCTTTGAGTCCCTTTCGTTCTACTGTTACCAGGACGGTCGCTGTTGTTTTTCTTTCAGCAGAGTGATGTTTAAAGCTACTGCGTAAAGGAATCGTATAGTTTTGAACGTGTATCTGAGTTTTCATAGCTCAGGATTTTTCTCGCTAAAAGGAAGAATATTGTCTTCTAAGGGGGAGTCTTTAAACTTTTCAAAATCAAAGCTGAGATCTTTTTTGTATTGAAGGGCTATAATTTTAAACTGTCCCTCTCTTTGCCCCTTAAGGACAGAGTGTCGTTTGAATGCCTCAAATGTTCCAGGTTTAAGAATTGTTACGTTTATATCATGAAGTCGATTGCTACTTCTTTTTACATCGTATTCAATGTTGAGCTCACGCAAAGTATGATCAAGATTTTTTGCAAGTTCGTCTTTTCGTTGATGGCTTAAGAGAAGCTTTTCTTCAAAGGGTTCGTAAAAAAATTCATAACGACTTAAGTTTTCATTCGCAAGCATCATAAAGAAAGTGGAGTTGAGACAGGTCTTGTTTTCAATTTGATCGACAGCAATCAGAACTTGGTTTTCGTAGAGCTTTTCACCCGTTATATTTGTGACTCCTTTGCCTTTTTGAATAAATTTAAGCAAAGGTACTTTGTTAAAAAAACCATCGACCTCAACAATGTCGTTCATGTCGTAGCGATAAAGGCCAAAGTCTGAAGTTACAAAAATGTAGTATTGTTTTGAGTGTTGTAGTTCGTGCAAGCCTAGAAAGGTTTCTTTTCCGGAATCCCACGTATCTCTTTCTACAAATTCGAGAAAGTGACTTCTAAATGTGGGAAGTCCAGCGTTCGTTTGATCGGAAAAGGGTATGGTGCCTCTAAATTCGCTAGAGAGATAACCCAAGTCGCGAATAAGGGTTTTTGAGTTAAATTCGTTTTTAATTTGATCCAAAAATATTCCACTGCTTCCACCTGTCCAGCAAGCGACAGCTTGAATCTCAGGCCAGATATCTTTGAGGCAAACGAGTCCCTTTTTTTCATCCCATATTTTTTTGAGTTCCGAGGCGCGATGTGGATCAGCTTTTAATCGGCTCATGAGACTTTTCTTCTGTGCAAAGTTGAGTTTTTCGCTTTCAGAAAAAATACCCATCGCAAGATCGTTGATTAGTTGAAGTCCTGTTTCTCGAAACAATTTTGCAAGGCGAGCGAGAGTACTGGGGTTGGCTGTTGAAACAAAGGTAATATCCCGATCTTGAATCGCAAGGCGAAGGATCGCTTGGTATTTCACATCATAATCGCCAATCGAAAAAATTTTTGGAGGAATAACATATTTTCGCTGAATCAAGCGAGGAATGCTTTCGTACATGTGTCCAGAGGTTGATCCAAAGGGACGGCCAGAGTCTGAAAGATATCCCTCAACTGCAGGGCTTACGATTGAAAATATTTTTCCATCCAAAAGTTTGGGTGCGGCTTTGAGCATTTTGTAAACAAAGAGGTGCTGAATAAGCCGCTGTCTTTTGAGTGTGGATTCAAGAACAGGAATAAACTTTGGTTTGCCAGTGGTTCCAGATGTTACAGCATATCTAAGAGGTGTTTCGGGCGTGAGCGCAAGTTCATTGGTTTGATCTTCGCGTTCAATCCACGGTCTTAGGTCTTCATAATCGTTAACGGGAACAGCTTTTCGAAAATCTTCAACACTTTTAATTTTTTCAAAACTATGGGCTTTACCGTAGCCCGTTTTTTCATTTTTTCGAATGATTTTCATCAGACGCGTGAGTTGAACTTCTTCAGGGTATTGAGAGATTTTATCAATGATCCAGGAGCTAAACATTCCTTCCGCGTAGATACGAGCTTTCATGATCGAATTCAGCAGGCTCATTAGGCTGTTTTGTTAGCACCCTGCACCGTTCATGTCGACGAAGTGTGCCTTAAAATGGCTGTAGATGGCTTCGTTTGCACAACCCTTTATTCTTTCGTTTATTGCTCTTTTTGTCGCGATTGATGTGATGGCTGTGATTCCTCTTTACATGACTTTGACGGAGCGTTTGAACGACCTTCAGAGAAGGCGTCTTTTAAATCAAGCACTTTTAACCGCGGGCGCCGTAGCTCTTTTGTTTTTACTTTTAGGAAATTTTGTCTTTCGAATATTTGGAATTACAGAAGCAGATTTTAAAGTGGGTGGGGGGATTGTGCTACTCACAATTTCTGTTCTTGATTTGGTCACACCCAATTCTGACGAGCGTCGTGGGGGAACCTCTGAGGTGGGAGTTGTTCCCATAGGAATTCCTTTGATTATTGGTCCAGCGGCTTTAACCTCAATCTTAGTATCATCCAATAGTTATGGTTTTTGGGTAACGCTTCTCTCTCTTATTTCCAATTTGATTATTGTGTGGATTGTGTTTAATAATTCAAAACGTATTCGACGATTAATAGGCGATGGGGCTTCGGCTGCCATGGCGAAGGTGGCGTCTCTGTTTTTGGCGGCTATCGCAGTGGCGATGATTCGCAGTGGAATTATGTATTTCATAAACAATACCTAATTGATCGAGTAATTTATGAAGATGAAATTTTCTTTTTTGTATTTCTTTGTTTTTTTTGTAGCTTTTGCAAAGCCCTATACAGAGTACCCGATGCTTGATCGATATTTAAAAGAAGATCCCATTGAGGCACTTTATGTTGAGGCAAAGGATCTCCATCGTTATAAGGTCTCATTCGTAGAAGGGGGTCGAGTCTTTGTAGGAGGAAAGGCAGTCGAAAGTAATTCCTTAACCTTTGCAATGGATAAGGATGGAAATATTTATGCTTCTCCCGATAAGCTGTATTTACATCATTCCTCGTATTTGCGAGGTCAAAAAGTATCGTGTGCCGGACATTTTTTTTTGAATGAGGGAGTTATCGCAACTGTCATGAACTCTTCGGGACATTATGCTCCTCCAGCACAGTCTCTCCTTTCAGTTGCTGAAGAGTTTTTAGAGCGAGGCTTGGACGTAGAAAATATATCTTTTCTTCCTGTTCAAGTTGATGAAGTAAAAAATATCCAAGCTGAAATAAAACTAATGGTCTTAGAAAAAAAGAAAGAAGCAAAAATAAAAGCAAAAGGCTGTCGATCTATTTTGGATCAGATTCTAGGATAGCTTCTTGCAAAATTATTTAACGATCAAAGTGGCTTCTTTGTGTTTGGGGTGCAAGAAGCAGCTGATTTTTACTTCGCCTTTTTTATCGGCAGGAACATTTACAAGAATCTTGTATTCAACTCCACGCTTAACGCTCGTTTTCACTCCAAAGTCTTTGATTTCAAGGCCGTGTTCTGCGGGACCGGTTGCTAAATCATGTTTTGCGCTGAGAAGATAAGTTGTTCCTGCTTTAATGTTCTTGTCTTTAAGAACCCAAGTTGTGACTCCATTGATAGATTCGGTTTGGACTTCAATTTTAGGAAGTCCAAGTTCATCCTTAGAGGAGCTTTCTTTTGTGACAGATTTTGCAGCAAAAGAAGAAAATGAAAAAAGTGTTGCTAATAGAAAAAGTTTTTTCATGAGAGAGAGTTAAGCTTGGAGCAAAAAAGTTTTCAAGCCGATGATTTAAATTAAGGCCTTTTTAACAAGATGCGTTTTAAGGTTAATTAGATTCGGATGCTTTAGCGCGACAACATCTAAACCCTAAATTTAATGCTCCGGGTGTACCTCGGCTTGGGTATTTACAGTTCTTGTAGATTTTCGGATTAGCAATTACTACCCAGTCGTAGTTTGATGCATAACCGTCGATCCATTCGTAAATCCCACCACTTCCAAAAATGACATCAGAAAGTAATCCTTTGTGGCAAGCTACACTCCATTGCGCCCATGAGCAAAGGGTTGCATTTGTATTTGCGCACGAAAGTGCAGCATCATAAAAATTTTGCCCTATAGTCATCTTGGATTGAATAAGGAAACCACCCGCATCAACAAAATCTCCTACGTTTGTTGTGCTTGATGCACTTGAGCTGGAGTTGTTATTTGAATTGTTTTCATCGTTTCCCGCTAGATCTGTTGAGCAGGCAATGATTTCAGAAGTATCTTTGTCAGCGACGATTTTTAAGCGAAAGGGGTTTGACCTGTTTGAAATCACTCTCTGAACGTCTGGCGCTCCTGGTTTTTCTGCTTCAATAATTAATTCAGCCATGTATGATGGATTTCCGCCGATAGTGGCATTAACTCCTAAATCTTTAAGCTCCAGAGTTTTGACGGATAATCCGCCACCTAGATCTTGTCCAATTTTTGCGATGGGAGATGATGCGAGCACCAAGGATCCAAACCTTTCATCATCTGAAAAATTAGTTCCAGGTTTATATTTTGCGACTTGTGTGCCCGCTGAGTTTTTAAAAAAACCTTTGCAGGTTTTATTGTCATCTAAAATCATTTTGACCGTTGTTTTTAGAACAATAAAGTCGAGTGAATTTTCAATTTTTTTTTGAGCTTTAAAAGAGGACAGAGCCATGTCCTTCATGGCAAGACCTACAATTAAAAAAATTGCAGAAGCAACGATTACTTCCATTAAGCCAAAACCTTTTTTGTTTTTAAAAAATTGAAACATAACTAAAGTTTACTTGATTTGCTCAACTTTAAAAGAGTGCGTTTTTTTTAACTACATTCTTTCAATTGTAGGAATATTTAAAAGCTTAAAGCCTTCTTCTAGGAATTCAAGTGTGAGTTTAACAAGTGTAAGCCGAGAATTTTTGATTTTTTCTTCAACATTTAAAACAGGGCAATCTTTGTAAAAACGATTGAAGAGTTTTGCGATATCAAACAAGTAATTTGCTAAATGATTGGGTCGATATTCAAGCGCAGCTGCTTCAACGATCTCATTAAAACGATAAAGTGCGTAGTAAAGTTCTTCTTCTTGCGAAGTTGTGAGTTCGAGATTTACTTTTGAAAAATCAATCTCGCCAGCTTTCGCTAAAAGGCTCTTACAGCGAGTGGTCACGTATTGAAGGTAAGGTCCTGTTTCTCCCTCGAGTGCAATCCACTGAGATAGAATGAATTTAATTGGAGACGAGGGATCAATACGAAGCATTCCGTATTTCAAAGCTGCAAGTGTAATTTTCTGAGAAGTTTTTTTAATCTCTTCAGCAGGCCATTCATTTTTGTAGCGATCGAGATAATCTTTCGTGACGATGTTTTCAATTTGATCACGAAGTTCTTCAAGGCTGAGTCCCCTCGCATCACGTGAGCTAAAGGCTTCGCCTTTTTCATCGTTTACACTTTCATAACTCAGGTGTTCTGAGCGAGTGGCTTGAGGAAAGCCCATGAGTTCGGCAACTTTAAAAAGTTGCTTGAAGTGAAGTTTTTGTCGTGAATCAACGATATAAATCGCTCGAGCTGTGTGAGCGTCTGAAAATTTTCTTCGAATTAATTCTAAATCTTTTGTGAGATAGAGCCCATTTCCGTCACTTTTAAGAAGCAAAGCAAAACCAAGCTCTTCCCCTTTGTGATTTCCAAGTTGAACTCCCACGGCTCCTTCGTTTTTTTGGAAGATATTTTTTTCAAGATATTCTTCTACGAGTTTTCGAGAAGCCTCATCGCATTCACTCTCGTAGTACCACTTGTGAAAGTGTGAGTTCGACCATTCGTAAACACGCTTCATTTCAGAAAGAGACCACTCACGAGTTTCAAGATAAAGAGCATAGTCATCGCCCTTAAGGTCTTGAAGATTGCGCAAGATTTCTTGAATTTCTTTGGTTGCTTTTTCTTTTTCTGCATCTCCCAAGCTGTTCACGGCTTGAGTGGAAAGAGCGTATTGTTTGCCGAGCCAAATAGCTTTATCTGCACCCTTAGGCCAAGTTTCTCGTGGGATTTGCTTGAGGTACCAGAGAACCCGCGCAATGTGAGCGCCCAAGTCTCCAGGGTAGGTTGTGCGAATAACTTTGTAACCTACGCTTTCAAGCAAGTGCGATACGGCATCTCCGTAAAAAAGATTGCGCATGTGTCCCAGGTGCAAGGCTTTGTGAGTATTAGGTTGTGAGTATTCTATGTCGATTTGCTCACGTTTGATGTGCGAAAGTTCTTTGAAATAATTTTTTTCAAAAACATTTTTTGCAAAACTTTTTGCACTTTCTGTGTAATTTATGAAAAAGTTTACATAGCCCCCTGCAACTTTAACGTCTTTGATGAGTGCAGGAAGGGATTTTTTAATTTCATCTACGATGAGAGCTGCAATCTTTGGAGGAGCACTTTTTAATTCTTTGGCGAGTGGAAAGCAGGGAAATGCCAGTTGTCCCATATCAAGTGAAGGGGGGACTCCGAGTGAGTTTTCGATCTGGTCAGTTGAAAACTGGGGTGCAAGTTTTGCAAGAGCTGTTTTAAGGCTTTGAGCAGCAACTTGTTTAAAAGGAGTATGGTAGTGAGTATGGATTGGGTGCATGTATTGCGCTCGAGTAAAAAAAAGTGGTGGTCAGGGAGGGAATCGAACCCCCGACACGAGGATTTTCAGTCCTCTGCTCTACCGACTGAGCTACCTGACCTTGAATGACACCTAAGGGTTAAGCTTAGATGTTGAGATCATTAACCAGCTTTTTTTTAATCCTTCAAAAAGCACTTGGCCCTTTGAACAATTCCGTTTAGAAATATCCTTATGCGCAACGTTTTGCTAGTGTCCGCGAAGATTTTTTTCACTTTTTTCTTTATTTCTTGCTTTTTAAGCGCGCAAACTGCCTCAAACCCTAAATTAAATCCAAATATTGCTCGAGAAGCGATGGGAAATGGTCTCTACAACCAAAGTGGTTCTAATTCCTGTGTTTACTGCCATGGTGTGGGGGGTGTGAACGGAAACGTAAAAGCAGCTGCAAATCTTCAGAATCCAAAATCTTGGAAAATTTATAAGATTTTGGGAGGTGACTCAGCTTTTGCAAAAGACAAAGAAGGTTTTCGCTCAAAAATGAAGCAAGCCACCATTCACCTTATTTTAAATGGTGCGATTGCTCATAATTCAAGCTTCAAGCAGCCTTGGTACGATTCTTCGAAAGCAGCTCCGTACAATGGACTGATGATGGGAGTGGCTGGTGGACCTAGCCGTGCTTGGCTTAAAAAATACAAAGAAAAATATGGCTTACTTCCCGAGGTGGCTGCTGATTCTCTCTATTTGTATATCAAATCTCTAAGCAAAGATGATGTTCTCTAGTTTTTTTGCGGGATCATTTTAGATAAGATTCCCGCGCTCAGCAGTATTCCTACAACGATTGAAAGATTGACTCCTACTGGGATAACAAACCATTTTTCAATCAGCATTTTTGTTCCCACGAAGCCCAAAACAAGACCCAAGGCAGGTTGTAAAAGATGAAACCTCTTAATGAGATCTTCGAGGACAAAGAATAAAGAGCGCAACCCCATAACAGCTGCAATATTTGATGTGTACACTACAAAAGTGTCTCGACTAATGGCCAAAACGGCTGGAACAGAGTCGATTGCAAACAAGACATCCGTGCTCTCCACAATTAATAAGGCAATAAAATATAAAGTAAATGAATGGTGTTTGCTGTGGGGATCGTAACGAAAAAAATGCCCATTATGAGGTTCGTCTGTTATGGGAAGAAATTTTTTAGCAAGATGAAAAACTTTTGATTTCTTGGGATCGAAATGGGTTTCTCCCTTCGAAAGAAGAAACTTGATTCCCGTAAAAAGAAGAATCGCTCCAAAAATGTACATAATAAAATGAAATTTTTGGATGAGTTGAGTACCCGCCGTAATCATAATCGCACGCATGATGATGGCGCCCATGATTCCCCAAAAAAGAAGACGGTGTTGGTGCTTACGTTCGATATTGAAGGCCGTAAAAATGACGGCAAAGACCATCAGGTTGTCGACTGAAAGGGATTCTTCAATGATATAGGCCGCATAATATTCAAGTGCAGAATCCACCCCGCGAGAAAGATAGATATAAAAACCAAAAGCAAGACCAAGAGAAATCCAGAAAGCGCTCCACTTGAGTGCCTCTTTAAATTCAATAACGTGAGCTTTGCGATTGAGAACCGCAAGATCTAAAAAAAGGAGAAGAATAATTACGAGGTGAAAAACGACCCATTCATTCATCATCAAAAAGTTTTCCTTGGTGTGGTTTTACATCGTTTTCATCGATGCCTCCACCAATGGTCACTTCGTGTTTGACGAGTTTTCGATTTTGCGTGTTAAACGCAAAAAATGCATTTTCAGGAAATTCTTTTTTTAATTCCGCAAAAGCTTCCAAGATTAGTTTAAGATTTTCGGGATCATCATCTGACATTCCAAAACGATGGTGTGGATTGTACCCGTAGCAATCAAAGGCGTCTTTAACGGACTGATGAATGGCTCGTTTTTTGAGTTCGGGCACGCCGAGTTTTAAATCTTTGTCATCGAGTTCAACGCGAGTAGGCGTATGAGAAACAGGATAAACACCCAGATAATTTGGATGAGTAACAAGGTCTCTTGTTTGAACAAGATGATTGATTGCGCGTTTGATGGTGTGAGGGTGATGGCCGCGAGCTGTTATGATCGACAAAGGCCTAGAGTTTTCAACAGCGTAAGCAAAGAAATTCCACGAGGGGCCTTTCCATTCAAGTTGGGGGTCGTTGAGTGCTCGACGAAGATCCACAATGAGAGCCTGTTCTTCTTTTTTGGGATCAATCGTGCGATCGCGAAAGTTCATAAAAGAATTGTACCGCTCATCAAAACGACTTTCGTATTCAAACCAATGAGAGGATGAATTATTCATATGCTCTTTGAACTCAATCCACTCCTCAGTGGAAACACTTTTCATAGAAGAATCGCTTTTTTTAAACAAAACAAGCTCTGACGGAAGATGTAAAACGTTGTCGTCTAAATCAAAAAAATAAAAACTTCGGCCACCTTTGTGAAAGTTGCGATCGAGTTCTCTAAAGAATTGAATGGGAAGGGCCATTTGACCTTTTGAACCATCCGTCATGAGGAAGTCTTCCCTTTTTTAGAAGAATGACTTTTGTGATGATGGTGAGGGTGATCTGGATGTGTACAGCATTCATCATCTCCTGTGTGTTCAGTCATATGATGCGAAAGTGTGAGGTAGAGTTGAAAAAGTGCCAGAGTCATAAAGGCTGAGGCAAAAACAGAATGATTGTGAAAAAGAAGAGCGAGTGTGCCCCAAGTAAAAATAAATCCAAGAGTCCATGGGTGCCATTTTCTTTTAGGAGCGCGACTTAGCAAAAAGAGACTCGAAACCAAAACGAAAGCCCACGCCCCGTATTCCACGTAGTTGTTGTGAGGCATAAGTCGTAAGAGCGAAGGAGCGGTGAAGGTGAGGGCAACAGTCGCAAGGCAATGAACAAGACAAAGGTAGCTTGCCATTTGGCCTATCCAGAAAAGCATTTTCACGTGCTTTTGTTTTTTGTGACTCATGCGTTTGTACCTCTATGAAAGCATGGCTTTGCTTTGAATTCCATGGAAAAAGACAGTGCGCGTTAGGGCTTTGCTTTCTCAGCCAGAGGTCCTGGTCTGTGCTATCTTTAAAGGCATCATGAGCATAAAAAAAGTAAGTTTTGATGGCGCCATCGACTTTTCGGCTATTAACCTCGATGAATACAAAAAGAACTTTCAAGAAGGGTTAAAGATTGCCCGAGAACGTTTTGCAAAATTGAAAAGTGAATCTTCAATCAATGACCCCGTTCAATTTATGAGGGCTTATTCTGAAATGGATCTTGAGTTGAATGAAATAAGTTCCATCTTTTTTAATTTGCTGGGCTCCGATGGAACTCCCGAGATGCATGCCTATGCTCAAGAAATTCAACCCGAGCTTTCAAAGTTTGGCAATGAAGTGGCTTTAGATACGGAAATTTTCAAAAAGATTGAGCAGTGTCGAAGCGAAATTAAAAAAACAAACTCCCGCGAATGGGTTCGTTTTAACGATGAGGTTTATCGATCTTTTGTTCGTAATGGAGTTAATTTGCCAGAGGATAAAAAAGACATTCTCAAAAAAATTGACGAAGAATTGGGTCTCCTGTCTTTGAAATTTCAAGAAAATATAATCAAAGACACAGCTGCTTTTGAACTTGTTGTCGAAAATGAAGCAGACCTTAAGGGCTTGCCTGAGCGCAACCTTGAAGAAGCTAAGCAAAAAGCGGACGCTAAGAAAGTTAAGGGCTTTTTATTTACGCTCGATGCGCCCACTTACATTCCTTTTGTGACTTATGTTGAGAAGCGAGAGCTCAGAGAAAAAATGTGGAGAGCTTTTGCCACTCGTTGCATGAAGGGTGAATTTGATAACAAAGCTAACTGTGTTCGAATTGCCAATCTTAAGCATCAACGAGCTTTGTTGCTGGGGTTTAAAAGCCATGCGGATTATGTCTTGAAAGAGCGAATGGCTAAAACCCCAGAGACCGTGAAGGAATTTATTTTGCGTGTTGTGACGGTTTCAAAAGCTAAAGCAGAAAAAGAACTCATGGAACTTAAGGATTTCGCTAAGACTGAGGGATTTAAAGAAGAGTTTAAATCTTGGGACTCCGCTTTTTATGCTGAGAAATTAAAGAAGAAAGTTTTGAACTTCGACGAAGAAGAATTGCGACCTTACTTCCCAATGGAAAAAGTGATCAAAGGACTTTTTGATCATGCCACTCGTCTTTTTGGAATTAGCTTTGCGGAGCGAACGGACATTCCTAAATATCATCCTGAAAATAGAACCTATGAAGTCAAAGATTCAGACGGTTCTTATTTGGGATTGTTTTACTTAGATCTTTTTCCTCGTGAGAAAAAAAGGCCTGGTGCCTGGATGAGTAGCTTTCGTGGGCAGGGTTCTGTGGGCGGTAAAAAATTACGCCCTCATGTGATCAACGTGTGTAACTTTACAAAACCAACAGCGACAAAGCCTTCGCTTTTGAGCTTTGATGAGGTGAATACTCTTTTTCATGAGTTCGGCCATGCTTCTCACGAGTTGTTGTCAAACTGTGAGGTGCGAGGTCTTGCGGGAACCAATGTGTGGTGGGATTTTGTGGAACTTCCCTCTCAGATCATGGAGAATTGGTTAAATCATGAAGAGGGGTTAAATCTTGTGGCGTCTCACTATGAAACAGGAGCACCCATGCCCAAAGAATTGATAGAAAAGATTAAAGCTTCGCAGAAATTTTTGGCAGCAAGTGCTTCCTTAAGACAAGCGCAGTTAGCTCTTTTAGATATGGCTTGGCATCATGAGGGGCCTCTTTCTACAAATCCAGAACTTAAAGTAGATGAGAAAACTAACGTTGAACTATTTGAGACGCTTACTTTAAAGCCCTTTCAAACGCTAGAAAAAATTCCTGGGACAAGTATTTCTCCAAGTTTTGGGCACATATTTGGGGGCGGCTATTCAGCTGGATACTACTCTTACAAGTGGGCAGAAGTTTTAGATGCGGATGCCTTTGAGTATTTCCAAGAAAAGGGCATCTATAACCGTGAAATTGCAGATAAATTTCGTCGTGAAATTTTAAGTCGCGGAAATACAGAAGATCCCGATGTCTTGTACGAGCGCTTTCGTGGAAGAAAACCCGATCCAGATGCCTTGTTCAGACGTGATGGTTTGTTGTAGACTGCGCAGACTTTACTTATGGATTCCATTACCGCGGCCGAGATCAAACGTCGCCGAACTTTTGCTATCATTTCTCACCCCGATGCCGGTAAGACAACGCTTACTGAAAAACTCTTGCTCTATTGCGGACAAATTCGCGTAGCGGGTGAAGTTAAAGCAAAAGCAAATCGTCGTAAAACCGTGAGCGACTGGATGCAGTTGGAGCAAGAGCGGGGAATTTCTGTCAGCTCCAGCGTTTTGCAGTTTGAGTATGAAGGTTTGAAATTAAATCTTCTCGATACTCCCGGTCACAAGGATTTTAGTGAGGATACGTATCGAACACTCATGGCTGTGGATACAGCGCTCATGATTATGGACGCCGCGAAAGGTGTGGAAGAGCAAACGAAAAAACTTTTTGAAGTTTGTAAATTGCGTGGACTTCCCATTCTTACGTTCATCAACAAAATGGATCGCGAAGCATTGGATCCTTTTGATTTGATCAAACAAATTGAAGAAGTTTTGGGAATCGAAGCACTTCCTCTCACATGGCCTGTTGGGATGGGGGATCGATTCAAGGGGGTTTACGACCGAGTGACGAGAGAATTTCATCTTTATACTAGTTCCGAAAAGGTAGGTCAGAAGGCGACAATCGAGCGTTTGGCAGTTGAGCCTGATGATCCTGCTCTTAAAGAATATTTAGATGAAGAAGAACTTCAGAAATTAAAAGATGAACTCGCGCTCTTGGATGGGGCTTTGGGAATTCCTACAAAAGAAAATTATTTTAATTGCAAAGTAACGCCTGTTCTTTTTGGAAGTGCGCGTTCTAACTTCGGAGTTCCGACACTGCTTGAGAAATTCAAAGAATATTCCCCTGAGCCTCAAGGAAAAGATGCGGTACCCTCAAACGTCGTACCGACCGATGATTTTTTCTCAGCCTTTGTTTTTAAAATTCAAGCCAATATGGATAAGGCGCATCGCGATCGTTTGGCTTTTTTAAGAATCGTATCCGGAAAGTTTGAGCGTGATATGGACGTTAAACACAGTCGTCTTGATAAAACTGTGCGACTTGCTCACAGTAAACAGTTTTGGGGTCAAGAGCGAGAGACGGTTGATACGGCTTATGCGGGAGACATCTTGGGTGTTTATGATCCCGGACATTTTAAGATTGGTGATACTCTTCACATCAGCAAAGCAAAGCTGAGTTTCAAGGGGATTCCTCAATTTTCGCCCGAGTGTTTTGCGCGTTTATCTATTCGAGATCCGTTGAAGCGCAAACAATTACAAAAAGGAATTCAAGAGCTTTCAGAAGAAGGCTTGGTGCAAGTGTTTGTAAATCCAAGAGTGGGGATGCAAGATCCTATTTTGGGTGTGGTGGGCTCACTTCAGTTTGATGTTTTGCAATTTAGATTAAAAGACGAGTACGGAGTGGAGACAAAAATTGAACGCTTACCTTACCAACTTGCTCGTTGGGTTAAGAGTCATGATCCCAAGGTGAAGCTTGAAGAAGTTGATTTTCGCACAACCCTGTTGCGAGACGCTCATGAGCATCCTGTTCTTTTGTTCCAGTCAGAGTGGGAATTCGATTACACAAAACGCAACGCCCCTGAAGGTGTTGAGTGGATGATCGCCGCTTTTTAATTTTTAAATTAAAAAAACTTATTTACTTTTTTTTCGCACGCTAAAGTTTTTTGAAAATTCTGCAAGAGCTAAAAAGGGCAATCCACAATTTGCTTCGGGTGGGCAATGTGCGCCTTTCCATTTTGTAAACATGGAATAAGAGCAAATGTCCAAGTGAAGCCATGGGTAAGCACCTTCGACAAATTTTTCAAGAAAAGCAGCCGCAGTGTGTGAGCCAGCGTCTCTATGGCCGGTAATGTTTCTCATGTCTGCCACGGATGATTTTAAATCTTCGTAATACTCAGAGAAAAGAGGCATTTCCCAGCATTGTTCACCTGCTTGATGAGTAGACTTGATGAAGGATTCTGTGATGCTGCCTTTGTTTCCGTAGAGCAAAAATCCCGCAGCACCCAGAGTGATAATCGAAGCGCCTGTTAGAGTGGCCATGTCGATGACAAGATCGGGCTTGAGGCCACTTGCATACGCAAGGCAGTCTCCTAAAATAAGGCGGCCTTCGGCATCTGTGTTTTGCACTTCCACGGTTTTTCCGCCCCAAGCTTTGTAAACTTCTCCTGGGAGAATTGAATTATGGCTTGGGCGATTTTCTGCAAGCGGAACAAGCGCTGTAACTTTGAGTGGGCTTTTGCTTTTTGCCAAATAAGCCATGGTTGCCACAGTGATGGCAGCTCCTGTCATGTCGTGTTTCATGTCTTCCATTTGGGGAGCAGGCTTAAGGGAAATTCCACCTGTATCAAAGGTCACTCCTTTTCCGACAAGAACTAAGTGAGGCACATTTGTTTTTGAAGCATTGTATTCCATTTGAACAAGTCGAGGTGGGTTGATGCTTCCTTTGCCCACACCCCAAATTCCACCAAAGCCTTCTTTTTGAAGACGAGCTTCATCAAAGATTTTGGTTTTGAAACCGGCTTCATTGCCCAATTCTGAGATTTCTTTTGCAAATGATTCGGGATAGAGCACATTTGGAGGACAGTGTGTTTCATCGCGAATCCAAGAAATAGCTTCTACCTTGAACGTCACGTCCTTTATAAGTTGAGTAAGGCTGGCTTTTGAAAGCTGTTTACTCAAAATATGGACGTTTTGAATTTCTTTTTTGTTCTCTGCCTTTTGAAGGGATTTTTTTCCTTTGTAAGAGGCCATGAAAAATCCACAAAGAACTCGATCAAGGGCTTCTTCTTTTGTGAGTGGGCGATCGTAGATAGATCTTTCCGCAAAATCGCGTGCAAGTTTGGCTTTGCTGAGATTTTTAAGGGGAGCGAGGAATGTATCGCCTGCAAAAACGATATGAGTTTTTTTAATTTTACGAGAGAGTTGTAAGATCTTTCCACCCAAGTT
>CAYOWH010000004.1:34991-57805 GCA_964407615.1 uncultured Bacteriovoracaceae bacterium
AAACTTTAGCTCTACATGTCTGAGTCGGCAAATTCTATTGCAAGGCGGCTGCGAGAAGGTGCGTAAACTGTTATGCTAAACATGTGTCGACACTTTTAAAATCGAGTGTTGTATCTCGAAACAAATTAAATGTCCGTTGGTGGAAAAATTCTTGGAATTTAGCAGCGCCTCCCAAGGGCACAATCTATCTCCTTCATGGAATTGGAGAGCATTCTTCTCGCTATCATGAGTTTGCCTCATTTATGGCTACTTGGGGTTTTGATGTTTTTTCTTTTGATTTACCCGGCCACGGATTGACAGCTCGTCGAGGTGCCTTCGAGCGTTTTGCGGATTTTGATGAGATGCTTGCCGAGGCCAAGGATGTCTACCGTTTTTGGATGAGAGAAGGGCCTTTTGCTTCTGCAGATCTTCGTTCAAAGCCCGTCTTTTTTTTGGGCCATAGCATGGGCTCTATTCTACTTCTTTTTTGGATGACCAAGGGTAAGGATCTTGCGGATTCTCTTGAGGGGCCCAGTAAAATTGTTGTGAGTGCGCCACCTTTAGAGCTGAAATTAAAGGTACCTCTTTGGAAGGAAACTTTTGCGCGTTTACTAAGATACTCTGTGCCTGATTTGAAGTTGGGCAATGAGATTTACCCAGCTTGTTTAAGCCATGATGCGGTGAAGGTTTCTGAATATGTTCGTGACCCTTGGCGCTCTTCTAAGGCTAGTCCGCGATTGTATTTTTCACTCAAAGATTCTATGGCTTATGCCTTAGAAAATGTTCGGAATGTTGAAGTTCCGACACTTTTAATTTCGGGCTCCGAAGATCCCATTATTGAGCATTCTGCTTTAGAGAAGTTTTACTCAAATTTGAATACGCACAAAAAGTGGGTGGATTTTAGAGGCTACAGACACGAAACGCTCAACGAAGTAGGGCGAGATAAGGTTTATGAGGAAGTTTTAAGATGGCTCGTCAGCTAAGAGAAAAAGTTCGAGAAGCTCTTTTGCAAAGATGTCTCAAAAAGGGCGGAACTTTTAAGTTGGCCTCGGGCAAGGAATCAAATGTGTATGTTGATTCGAAGGGCATCACTCTTCACGCTTCCTCCTTGAAGCTTTTAAGCGAGTATTTTTGGGAAGTCTGGAGCACTCAAAAAATGAATCCTTCAAGTATTGCTGGAGTGAGTGTAGGGGGAGATCCTCTCGCAACAGCCTTGGCTCTTGAGGGAATGGAGCAAGGAGAAAAAAATATCCTTCTTGTTCGCAAAGAAAAAAAAGATCACGGAGGCACGCAAGGTCGGGCTGTTGAGGGGCTTAAGTCGTCTGATTTAAGGGGGCCTCTTTTTTTAGTCGAAGATGTCATGAGTACTGGGGGATCCTCTGCAAAAGCTTTGAGGTTTTTGAAAGAGGAAGGCTACAAAGTCGATGCTGCTTGGGTGATTCTTGATCGCGAGATGGGGGCTAAGGAAAGTCTCGAGAAAGAGTTTGGGATTCCTGTTTATTCTCTGTTTAAATTAAGTGACCTCGTCTAATTAGCGCAAGGCGCAAAAAACTCACTCGTGGCGCTGATCCTTGGCCCTATGCTCAATCAGGAGTTATTATTGAAGATGTTCTATGCGATTTTTAAAAACTATTTTTGTTTGTCTCCTTTTTTCAGCTTGTGCAGGTTTAGAAGGTATTGACTCGCAAAGGTCAGATTATGATTCTTATCTTCGCCAAAACCTCAAAGAACAAAAGCTTTTTTCTAAGCTCAAAGAAAATGCCTCTGCAAGATTTTTAGAAATCACACCTCAGCTTACGAAGTTACAGGCAGATCTTGTTCCTGGATTTGAATCTAAAGTTGATGAAAATCAGTCAGTTTTTATCGTCTCTCTTGAGCTCCCGGATTGGGCTCGTTTCAATGTGACAGACTTTAAATTTTTTTGGGGTATGGAGACTTCGAAGTCTGTGAAGGAGCTTCAAGATCCACACTTGCTTCAAACTTTTTATCCTTTTTCCGTTCCACATGATCGAGTTTTTGTTGTTCAATTTTCAAAACCTCTTTCGCGTCCTTCTTCTTTTAAAATTCAAACCTCGCAAGGTCAGTTTGTCTTTCAAACCGATGATTCTAAACAGGGTGATATCTAAATGAAAAAAAAGCTTATTCTCATTATTTCCGTGAATGCTTTGTTGGTGACGCTAGCAGTTCTTCTTTCTTACAGAATGATTGTCCCCACTTATGAGTCGAAGCAGCTTACAAATCTAAATTCACTGGGAAGTTTGCATACGGAAGCTGCTGCTGAGAGATTGGCTTCTTTTGTGTCTCTTTTAAAAGAAGAACTCAAAGAGAATGTCATTCGTTTAATTGATCCTTCACGTGGGCCTGTTTTCTTAGATCCATCTCGTTGGCTTTGGATACGGATTCAAGATAAAGAATGGCGGGCTGAGGGAAATTTGGAACCTTTGCCTCTTCCTCGCACAGATGTAGACACGTGGGCATTGGGGCAAGGAAAGTCTTCCTTGGTTTTGTCGCTTAGAATTCCCATCATGAAACAAGGGGTGCAAGATTTTGTGTTGATTGAAGGGGGGGTGAAGCTCTCTGCGTTTCATGATTTACAAAACGATAAGCGTTTTGGTCTTTGGATTTTTGATTTAAATTCCTATAAAAAAGGTGGTTTAAGTTCGGCAAAAATATTTGAGCAGCAAAGTGAGTCGGGAACTCTTGCAAAAGAAGAAATGGCGACGATGACCTCAGAATTTTTAACAAAACTTTTTAATTCTAAAGAGAGTCAAGAGTTAAGTACTGATTTGGGTTGGAGTGTTTACTTTAAGAAATCTACTTCAAATGATCAGCTAGGTGTTCTCGGTTTTTGGATTGAAGAGCTAGAGCCGCAAAAGTTTAATTCACGGTGGATTATTTTGATTTTTGCCCTTGTTGTTGTGGCGGGGTTAAGTTCGATGCTTATTTTTAAGCTTCTAACTCAAGAATCTCCCCTTCCTCCTGGAGATGATACGCAAGTCAGGGATGATAAAACAGTTGAAAAAGAAGCTCCCGCTTTAACTCACAACCCATCACCAAGACTCGTGACTCAGCAGCAGCCAGCTTCTGTTATCCAAATTTCAAGAAATCCAACAAACTCATCGCAAGCGACAGTTGTGACACAAGCTCCTGCGCCTGCTGTGACAAAAAGTGATAGCAAAAAAGATATTAAACGTTTTGTAAAAGCTTTGTGTTCGGATTTAGCAAATAGTTTAGAAGGTAAGGCCGCATATTCTGTAGAAAGAGTTTTGTTGTTTATGGATGAAAAGGAAGTAAAGTTTGAAAACTTTGACTTAGAAATTTCTTTTCATGAGTTCGTAAAAAATGAAAATTTTCCTCGTGTTGAATCTTTTTTTGACCAAGATCTTTGGAGGGTGCACTCAAATAATCAGTATTTGATGGCGCTCTTTTCTTTGTATATCGAATTTCTAACAAGAAATTCCTCTTCCGGAGAAGTTGTTCGCCTTTCTGCTAGATACAATCTTCAGGATACCATGGACATGGATTGTGTTGATTTAAAGCGGTCTATCTTTTTTAAGGAGCCTTTCAACAGAGTCATTTTTTACGCTCCTGCAAAAGAAGTTTATCCAAAAAAACGAATCCATGAGCTCTTTGAAACAAGTAGTGCCACTCCCAAGATTGAGAATGTGGAGTTACCTTTCTCACTAGATGCTGTCGACCTCTTACATGCTCGCCTTAAAATGAAGTCAAATGCTCAGGAAGGACATGTTATTTATTTAGATATTCCAGTATCTGAGGCTCGAAGACCAGAAGATATTATTTACATTAAGCAATTAAAAGGTTTGATTCCTATTGTTTCTGAGCCGACAGATTCTTTGCCTGTTGTTGAAGAAGTTAAGTTTGAAACTCCCGTTGTAACGCCTAAAGTTGTGGCGCCAAAGGCTGAGGTGTCACCACCGCCTTCTGCTCCCACACCTGCACCTGCGACGCCTCCTCAGCAGCAAGAGAAGCCACCTGAAACTGTTGTGGCAAAAGAAAATACAGAAGAGGCTATGAAGTCACTTCGCTTATCAGAGATTGAAAGAGTGAGTTCGTTTGCTGAGGGCATCTCAGATGAGAGAACTCGTGCACGATCTCGCTTTAGAATTAAACGCCCTGGAGAAAAATCATGAATTTAGACTTACATCCCAGTGACTATTTAATATTTGTTGTAGATTCCGAAGAAAGTAGCCGTAAATATCTGTATGAAAACTTTCAACGCTGGGGTTTTCAGGTAAGAGCTTTTGCAGATGGCGATGCTGCTCTTGAATTTTTAAAAACAGGAGAACTCCCTCACGTCATGTTTACAGATGTTCACGTGAAGGGGCTCTCTGGCGTGGGTTTAGCAAAGCGAGTTAAAGAAATGTCTAATGAGGTTGAAGTTGTGTTTATGACCAATACTCCCTCCATTGAAACAGCTTTGGATGCTTTAAGGTTAGGTGTTCATGATTACTTGCTTAAGCCTTTCGATAAGATTGAGGACATAAAAAAAGTCGTTTTTCACGTTTGTGAACGAATTTACTTAAGACTGTACAATGAATATCTGGCAAACGAGTTAAAAATCAAAAATCAAGAAATTCGTGGTCTTTCCAATATGGCCGATGAATTAACCGAAGTAGTGGATGTTTCCAAGACAATTGAAATTGGATGCCGTTATATTTCGCACGCTTTTGGAAATCTTGATGTTTGTTTTCTTCAGTTTATTCCGAAAGAGATGTCTCTCATGATTGCCTCTCGTTACCCTGAGGCTTTATTTGGTGGAGCTCAGTCAAAGCTACTCATCCCAAAAGAGTCGACTGTCGACATGAAAGCCGTCATTGAATATTTCAAAAATATCGAAAAAGATGAGCACTTTTCAGAAATGCTTGTTGCTGCAAGCCGAATGAGCGCTGGTGGCCAAGAGAAAAAAGGTTGGCGTGCTTTTCCGTTTGTGACACGTGGACTACCTCGCGGTGTGTTTGTTTTACAATCTCCCTATTGGGATGACGAAATTCAGCGACCTCTGGCTCAGCGATATGTTCAGGCTCTTGAGAAGTATTTTGAAAACGCGCTCCTTCACAAAAAAGTTTTTGAAATGTCTGTCAAGGATGGTCTGACAGGTCTCTATAACGTGAGAGCTTTTCGTGAGCGTTTATCGCAAGAACTTTTAACGGCAGAAAGAATTCAACATCCGTTAAGTTTTATGTTTTTTGATGTGGATCATTTCAAAAAATATAATGATACCAATGGCCACCCTGCGGGAGACTTTGTTCTCAAAACAGTTGCTGATTTATTAAGAAAAAACTTTCGATCAACGGATTTTATTGCTCGTTATGGGGGTGAGGAGTTTTGTATCATCATGCCTCACACAGATTTAAAGAGTGCTCTTGAAAAAGCCGAAGCCTTTAGAAAAGTTGTTGAGCAATATGATTTTCCTCACAAAGAAAAACAACCTTTGGGTAAGGTATCGGTAAGCATTGGAGTTTCTGAGTATCCAACTTTAGCTGGAACTGCAGAGCGTATTATAAAAATCGCCGATGAAGCACTTTACGTTGCAAAAAAACAATCTCGAAACGTCGTTGTCTGTGCTGAAAAAGATGCTGGATACATTCCTTCCTTTGAATCAAAACATGTTTCTGTCTCAAAGTAGGAGCTAATCATGATCCAATATCCACACATATCTCCTGATATCATTCGTTTTGGAGGCTTTGCGATTCGCTGGTACAGCATGATGTACCTTTTGGGTTACATCATTGGGTATCAAATTTTGAAAAGACGTAAACAAAAAAAGTTATTTGAAGTTTCCGATATTGGTTTAGAAAATTTTATTTCTTATCTTGTAGTGGGAATGCTTTTAGGAGCGCGTATTTTTTATGTGCTTTTTTATAATTTAGATTACTATGCACAAAATCCTCTCGAAGCACTCATGATTTGGCATGGGGGTTTGTCCTTTCATGGCGCAGCATTTGGAATGACTGTTTCTGCTTGGCTTTTTGGAAGGAAGTATAAGGTTCCCTTTTTTCAAGTCACCGACTCTTTGGTGATTTCAGCAGGTCCGGGCCTTTTTTTGGGACGCATTGGTAATTTTATTAACGCCGAACTCTATGGTCGGCAAACTGATCTTCCGTGGGCGATGATTTTTCCTACGGATGAAAAACAATTACCTCGACATCCCTCTCAGCTCTATCAAGGATTTACAGAGGGGCTTTTGCTTTGGTTCTTGTTAAATTTTCTTCAAAAGTATTTGCTTAAAAAAAATCTCTATAAAGATGGATATTTGAGTGCCGGTTTTTTGATGGGCTATGGAGTCCTTCGTTTTTTAATAGAATTTACTCGAGAGCCTGATGCTCAGCTGGGGTATTTTTTCTCATGGGTCACGATGGGACAACTGTTGTGTTTCATCATGATTCTTTGTGGAACTTTTATTCTGTGGAAAATAAAAGATAAGAAAGTCGTCAAAATCTCCATCTAAGCAAAAGTATTCAAATGTTGTCGGAATTTAGACATATGTAAAGATCTATTAAGCTTTGGGGCCTATCGAAATTTTCATTCATCTCTAAACTTTTTATTTGGGGGGTATCTCGGTTATGAAATTCTACAATAAAGCATTCTTCTTGGCGGCGTTGCTTTCTTTTGGTGCAAAGGCGCAGCCATTGGCTGAGAAAGACTGGACTGTTCTTGTTTTTTTAAATGGCATCAACAATTTAGATTCTTATGGTGCTGAAGATATCAATGAAATGGAAAAGATTGGCTCCACAGAAAAAGTAAATGTTGTGGTGGAGTGGGGTAGTTATAGTGCTCGTAACGTTAAGCGGCTTTTAGTTACAAAAGATGACAACACTCAAGTTGTAAGTTCTCCCATACTTCATGATCTTGGATTGAGAGACATGGGAGATTATAAGGAATTAATTGATTTTGTAAGCTGGGGCGTAAAAAACTTTCCAGCAAAACATTACATGCTTGATGTTTGGAACCATGGTAACGGGTGGGAAAAGAGTTCACGTCGATCTCTTATCAATCGTGATGTGAGTTACGACGATATTAGCGGAAATCGAATCACAACTGAGCAAATGGGATTGGTGATGAATGAGATCAAATCGCAAATCGGTCGAAATTTTGACATTTTAGGTTTTGATGCTTGTTTGATGGCTATGGCAGAAGTTGCAGGTGAACTTGCAGACTCTGTTGATTACATGGTTGCTTCAGAAGATTTAGAGCCAGGTGATGGTTGGCCTTATGACGATTTTTTAGGAGCCATTCATAAGGGTGATACGTTGGAAAGTCCTCGCTCAGTTGCGGGAGCTCTCGTTGATTCCTACGCAAATTCTTATCAGGGTGGAAGTCAGGGAACAAGTAGTATTACTCTATCGAGTTTTGATTTGAATGCTTTTAAAAATTCTTATGAGACATTTAAGAATTTTGCGGATGCACTCAATGTTGTAGCAAGTTCAAATCCTAAGATGCTCATGAACGCTGTGAGAAATTCAAAATCTTTTTATGTTTCTGAGTATCGAGATTTGGGTAGTTTCTTGAATGTGATTCAAGGTCAAGATTTTGGTGTTGATAGAGCTGTTGTGTCAGCTTTAGCTTCTCAATTAAAAGAAATTGTTACGGCTAATCGAGGAACAGGATATTTTGAGTCTGTTCAAGGGCTTTCAATCACTCTTCCAACATCTAGTTATTTTTGGCCATCTTATGGAAGCCGATATGTAGGATTCAAATTTGATCAAGCTACTGGTTGGTCTAAGTGGATTGAAAACATTTCTACTTTTCAAGGAATAGATGAATCTTTAGCGTCTCGTCTTTAAATTTTAAAAAAATTAAATTGATCAAAGCGGAGTTCAGACTTGAATCTGAACTTCGCTTTTGTTTTTGAGTTCTTTGGCCGCAAGCGTAAATCCGCCTTCTGAACCATCTACGAAGTGGATATGGTTTTTATCATGATCAAGAACCATGCAGGTCATAAGCATATTTTCGGAAAGGTGCGAGCCAAAAAAAAGATTCCTTTGATCTTGTTCGACTTGTAATTTCTCTTTGAGGTCAAGCCAGTCTTGATGGGAACAATCAAAAATCACTCTAAGTGTATTATCAAATTTTCGATTATCAATTCGGTCTAATAGAGAGTCAAAGTAATGCCTCCAGTTTACAGAAGAAGAAAGAGGTAAGAGTTTTTTGATTTTAAAGCGATAAAGGGCCCTGCCGAGTAAGAGTGATAGTGAAGCAAGAAAAAAAGCTCTTATTTGAGCAAAAAAACCACGAGAATATATTCTGCTCTCCGAAAGAAGTTCTTTAGGCCGAATGGCAAGCTTGAGCTGACTTCTTAAAACACTTCTTGAATTTTTATCCCAGCCCGCAGTGTTGTTGATGAGTTTGAGTGTTTTTTCTCTGTTTTCTAAAGAACAATCACTTGAGAACTTTATGATTAGACTAACGAAAAGACCTTTTCTGTTTTGAATGGGCTTCCAACGACACTCAAGTCCAGTAAAGTTTGCAAGAGCGCTTCCAGTGTTGTCTTGGTTATTTTGAATATCCCACAAGCTACGAGTGGCTGGATTTTTTATCATTTCTTCGGCAAGTGATATTCCAGGTCCCATGAAATTATAAAGATATGCCTCCTGAGCAACCTCAAATTTAGAATATTTTATAAAAGTGTTTTTCTTTTTTAATTCTGAGTAAGGGATGATTCCACATCTTAAATCCATTTCAAAGGATTCAAGAGCCATGATCTTTGAACCTTTCAAGGCAGATTCAACTAAAGGTTTAAATTTTCCCGGGACTACCAGAAAAGCACCATCACCACCAAACTGAAATAAAACGTTTTTTCTTTCACAAGCATTTAAAATTGCGATAACTGTTGCTGCTCCAATGGTGTTTACATCTTTGTAGCGTCCGCCTTGAATTGCTTTTGTCGATCCTTTGAGGTCCGTTATTATCACAAAAGAATCTTCAGGTATTTCTGAGTAATAAGATGAATTAAAAATATCTAAAAAACTTTTTACAGTCATTTTAGATATCCACAGTTAGTTGGTCATATGCTTTAAAAATTTCTATTTCTTTTCCGTTTTTTTTGGCCTCGCTGTAAACAGCAGATATATTTTTCGTACTGTAGTGATTGTTATAGTGAAAAAGAGCAAGTTTTTTTGCTTTAACCAACTGCGCAAATAGTGCAGCTTCTTGGGAGCTTGAATGGCCCCATCCACCTGTGATGTCTTTATCTTTTTGAAGATGAAACGAATCACAAATAAGAAGATCAGAATTCAAAAACCTTTTTTTACCGGTTAATAAAGATAAATCAACATCCGGCATGTAAATTATTTTTTTTTGTTTATGAAGAACTTCTATGGCATATGTCTTCATTGAGTGTGGGACGTTGTGAAAGGTCGTTCGAAAGCCATTTAGGATGATGTTTTTCTTTTCTAATAATTGAAATTTAAAAGTTTTATCGATCGTTTTTCTGCTAAAGGGACTTAAAGGCAAAGAGAAAATAAAATCCCCTATTTTTTTGATATTTTTATCAGGAGAAAAAACTCTTACTTTAATTCCAGAATTAATTAAATCGTAGAAGGAGAAAAGCCCTAGAAGGTGATCCCAGTGAAAATGAGACATAAAAATATCGAAACTTTTAACCTTTCTTTTCAAAGAGTGACGTATGCATTTTTCAAGCCCACTGCCTGCGTCGAGTAGAATGGATTTGTTGATTTGAGGTGAGAAGATTTCAACACATGAAGTATCGTAAGACTTAAATGATGGTCTCTCATCTTTACCTATGATAGGAAAAGTTCCGCGTGTTCCCCAAAAAGTTACTTTCACATATTCATTACAAACTACGGCAATCGAGAGATCTACCGACAGGGAGTTTGTTTTTTGACTCGTAATATCAAGAATCAAAATTGAGATATTATTAAAATATGATTCATGAAGGTGAGTTAAGAGTTAGCTTACAACAATCAAAATTATTTTCTTTCTTATCTTTATCTGAAATTGATTTGTTCTTATCTCTTTCAAAAAAAATAAAGCTCTCTAAAAATAGTTTTCTTTTAAGAGAGGGAGATCATGGGGATGATTTTTTTTGGATTTACACGGGGAGTCTGTCTATAAGCTTGTCTTCTCAAAAAAGAGGGCTTCGTAAACTAAAGTCTCTGACGACAGGCGATGTTGTGGGAGAAATGATTCTTTTAGGGAAAAACACAAGAACAGCCTCGGTTCAAGCCGAATCGGATTCCGAGCTTTTATCTTGGAATTGTGGGGAATGCTTTCGTTTTTTTGAGAAACAGCCACTTATTGCTTATGTTTTAATGAAAAATTTATCATTGATTCTTTCGGATCGTATTGAGTCAATGAATCAGAAGTTAAAAATTTCAGAAGATAAAATCGATATTAAGATATTTGAAGCACTCATGGCTCTTTGATTTAGAATTTCACAGAAGAAAAAATATCATCTTCGGTGTCTGGCTTTTCGTCCTCTCCGTTGCTTTTAATTAAAAGTAAGTTTTCTTTTCTTACTAGACGATAAGGATGGCCCCAGTGATCTAGTGAGGTGTCTCTTCCTTTGGAATCGCTCATCGTCATAAGATTTCTTTGGAGAAAAGATTTGAAATTTTCTTCCGTTGGTGGAGCGGTGCCTGTAATGATGTCAGCTTTTATTATTTTAGCAACCTCGTCTACCTCAACTTGTACAACAGTTTTTTTAACAATATTAAATAAAGAAGGAGCCTGGTCGAGGAGCTTTGCTCCGCCACCAATCATGACAGCCATTGGAATAGCTTTGAAAATTAGATCAACCACTTGTTTTCGTCCTTTCTTTTGTTTGAAATTTTTTCAATTTCAGCACCTATTTCAGGGTTCTTTGCAATTACTTCTAAAAAGCTTTTGTGACTTAGTTTGAAAAAAGTACATTTATCAACTGTCGTGATGGTTGCACTTCGAGGTACTTTTTTCAGCATAGACATTTCTCCAAAAAATCCACCTTGATCAATCTTTGCTATTTCTTTTTTGTCAATTTCTACTTTTACCTGCCCTCTTAAGATCATGTAGAAGTCTCTCTCGTGACTCCCTTGCTCTGTGATTGTTTTGCCCTGAGTGCAAGAGATAAGCGTCCCTTTAGATATCAGGCTAGGTAGGCTTTCTGCAGAAACTTTAGAAAATAATGGTGATGATCCAAAATATTGGTTAACCATAATGCGATCGCTAATTTCTTGATAGTTAACTTCGTTTGACAAAATATTTTTAAAATTCATTGCGGGGATCTCTAATATTATAGAGTTTTCAATTGCTTTTACGTTAGCTTTTCTTGAATTTGAACTTTCAATAAGAGCTGATTCTCCAAAGATGGTTCCATGGTTTAGTTCTGTCAGGCAAATGTGTAAGCCGGACTCTTGAACGTCGTAAACCTCAAGTTTTCCGCTTATCAAAATGTAGAGACTATTTGCGGGATCTCCCTTTCTAAATAAAGATTTATTTTTTTTTAAGGCCGAAACTGATGAGGTTTTTATTATTTCTCTTAAGCCGTTTTCTGAAAAAGTTGAAAAAAACTGAAAACTTCTAAGCATTTCAGGCGATAATAAATTCTTGTTTGATAGTTTTTTGACTCCAAAGCTTCTTATAACTTTAGGTATCAGGGATTCAGTTTGAAGTTTGAAGTGAGTGATAACAATTTCAAGATAATCATTGATAACTTCAAGAAACATAAATGTGAAAATAGAAAGTAAGCCCAATGCTGATAGTTTTTCTATGAGACCGGTTCCTTTGTAAATTGCAGAAAAAAGAGAAGGGAAATCATTTGAAAAAAATCTAATCTCAAAACTTGTAAAGCAAATGAGCCATAAGTAGCTTAAAGAAGCAAAAAAAATTAAATATCGATCGTCTTTTAGTACGCTTTTTTTTCTAAAAAGAGCTACAAGAGCCCGCCCTTTAAGATAGGGAATAAAATGGCGAAGTCTATCTGAAGAGAATATCCTTTCTAAACTTTCTGTAAATTCACTTTGTCGGAAGGGGTTTAGGTTAATAAAACTAAGTAGCAAGATAATTATGGTCATGTCTGCTGAAAGATAAGTGTTTGTGTTTATAAGCTTTACAAGTGTTAGCAAGCTCAAAAAAATAAACGGGCTTAAGAGAAGGTAGATGTTTTTAATAGTGTTGGAGTTTTTTTCGGAAATTGCCGTCTCGGGAAGTTCGAGAGTGATTCCAAAAAAATAAAGTTTAATCATAGGATTTTGAACTTTGCCATTTAGAAAAAGTTCCAAAATAACTTTTATAAAAAATTTAAAATTTAATACGACTGAAGAAAAAAAGAAGAAAAATAAAAAAGAATAAAGGTAGCCGTTGTTGTTATTTTTTAAGAATCGATATCCCTCTGGATACTCAAAGTTAAATCCTTCCATAGATCCAAATAAAATTAAAATAGCGAAAGTAGAGAGAAGTAGTAAGTTAAAGCTCTTGAAGTGATTTTTTCCAATTGAAATGCTTGTTGATAAGTTTTTTTTAAAAAATTCTTTTAAAAAGATACTTTTATTTTTTGAGAAAACGGTTTTCTTATCGGATGTACTGATAAGCTTTTCGTCGATTTTTTCTTTCAAAAAAGATTCTTGATTGATTCTTGTAAGGACAAGCATGAAAGTTCGTAGACTAAAATGAGGATCTTTATCAAACGAAAGGGATATGATTTCTTCAATCTCAACGAGTCCATTAAACATTTTTAAATAGAATTCAGATTCTTTTGGTAAGATAATCGTTTTTAAAGAGTTCTTTGCTCTTAGGAATATAACGTTTTCTTCGTGGCTTATGTGGCAATCTATAAGCTGTGGTTTTAGATGAGCAATTGAATGCATTTTTTTATTTTACATTTATTAAAAAATAAGAACCCTAAGAGCCGCCAGTGTTTTGGCGTTTTATGTGCTCAGACTTGAATCTGAGCTCCGCTTTTGTTTTTGAGTAAACCGTTTGAAGCTTGAGAGTTCACAAGAGGGGAGCTTTTTTTGTTTTGTAAAGCTATCCAAAGCTGATGCATTCCTTCAAAATCAAGAGCTTGGTCACCATCGGAGAGAGCCTTGCTAGGGTTGGGATGAACTTCAACAAGAATACCATCAGCGCCCACAGCTTTTGAAGCTTTTGCAAGAGGAATGACGAGGTCTCGGTCACCTGCTGCATGTGAAGGATCGACGATTACTGGAAAATGAGTGTTTTGTTTTAGGTAAGCGACGGCAGTCAAATCAAGAGTGTTTCTCGTGAGAGTTTCAAAACTTCGAATACCTCTTTCGCATAAAATGATTTCTTCGTTACCTGCTTGAACCAGGTAATCTGCAGCGAGTAACCACTCTTTGATCAAAGCCGAAAAGCCACGTTTTAAGATAACGGGTTTACGAGTTTTTCCGAGTTCTTTGAGGAGCTCGTAGTTATACATGTTTCGAGTACCCACTTGATAGGCATCTAAAAAACTATCCAAGATTTCTATTTGTCTTGGGTCATTGACCTCAGAAACAAGGGGGAGTCCTAGCTCTTTTTTGCTCTGAGGAAGCCATTCTAGAGCAGATTCTCTGATTCCTTGGAAGGAATGAGGATTGGTGCGGGCTTTAAAAATTCCACCTCTAAGAACTTGAATACCAAGGTTTTTGAGAAATTCACCTGTATGAAGGTAGTGGTCTTTGCCCTCAATCGAACAGGGTCCAGCTATGATAGGAAAGGTACCGTTTTCAAAGCTCTTTTCATCTTTTCCACCAAACCTTAAAGAGCCAATTGAAACGGTTTTCATTACTTACAGCATCCCCTTCTATCAACTTTTAAGTCAAACAATATTCATAAGTTATTTAAGAGGCTTCACAAAGTAAAAAATGACTGAAAAAGAGAGCTTTTTTGATTAGTTTAATCATTTATGGACTTCGCATTGCTCTATGATGGCCAAAAATGCATTTCTGGCTGGGGCAATCATCGTTCATTACATCAGCCTGAAGGGCGATGTTTTTGGATCAATAACTTTGAGACGAGCCACGAAAGGCCCTGGAAGTGTTTTGAAAATAATCAAGAAAGCTCAGAAATCCCATCTGAGTTTATAGAGCATCTAAAATTTGCAAAAGGATGGAATTGTTTTGATGAAAAACAATTTAAAAACTTATGGGAAAGGGCTCAAGAGCACATAAGTATTCATGGGTTGCACAAAGTTGTTTTAGCTTTGTCTGATCGTTCAAATGATTTTTACACAAAAAATGTTCTTCCTTCTTTTGGATCAAGGGCAGGTTTTTTTTACGCCTTCAAAATCCAAGACGATCTAGTTTGGGGGTATACCCCAGAATTGTTTTTTAAAAAAAACTTTTCATCTCTCGAAACAGTGGCTCTTGCTGGAACTTATAAGTTCAACCAGCTCAAAGTTTCTCATGCTAAGAATGAAAACTTGAAAAATAATCTTTCAGGAGAGAGAGAAAGGGCACTCGACTTTGAGCACTCGGTTGTTGTTGAGTATTTTCAGAAGCTTGCTAAGTCTTTAAATGTTTCCCTGTCGTTTTCCGAGAGACAGGAATTGGTTCAAGGAAATATTGCACATCTTCAGACAAAAATTTGTTTTGAAAATTTTCACACACAAAACATCAATGAATTTATTTCCCATATGCATCCTACACCAGCATTGGGGGTTTATCCTAAAAACAATCATTCATTGAAAGCCTTGTACTCTCTCAGAAATCATGCGGAGTTACCTTCTTTTTACGGAGCTCCCTTTGGTTTTTGTGATGACTCAACGGCTTTATTTGTTGTGATGATTCGGGGTCATTTTTTTGAAAATAATTTCAATCATGAGAAAACACTAAAGAGAACAATTGGAGTTGGCATCACAAAATATTCAACTTTTGAAGAAGAGTGGGCGGAACTGGAGCAAAAAAGAAAATCAATGGAGCTACTGTGGAATCACTAAACGCACAGATTGCTCAAAAGCTCTTGGAATATCTTCACTGTCGAGGTGTGAAGCGCGTGGTTCTTTGCCCGGGCTCGCGAAACGCTCCGCTTTTATTTTCTATTCAAGCTTCAAATAAATTTCAAATTTATCATCACCTTGATGAGCGAAGTGCTGCTTTTTTTGCTCTAGGTTTGATGTACACTGAAAAAAATCCCGTAGCAGTTTTTACCACATCGGGAACGGCTGCCGCAGAGCTTTTGCCTGCATGTATCGAGTCGTACTACCAGCAACTTCCTTTGATTTTAGTAACGGCAGATCGTCCGCAGAATTTTCGTGGCTCTGGAGCGCCTCAATCGATTGAGCAGGTGGGGCTATTTTCAGTTTATGCCCCCACAACAGACATTTCTTACGTTGAGGACTTTCAAAAGATAGGCGAGCTTCAAGGGCCGATTCATCTCAATGTTTGCTTAGATGAGCCAGGGCCAGGAGATTGGTTACTGCCTCAGAGCTTTTGTGTAAAATCACTCCCCGAGTTTGTAGATAAAAACAAAAAGAAAAATGACAAAAAAGATCTGCTTTCACTTTCAAGTTTTTTAAAACAGGCAGAAAAATTATTGGTTGTTGTAGGATCACTCCACCCTGGTGAAGCAAAACATGTGAGTGTATTTTTAAATCACTTAAAGGCTCCTGTTTTGGCGGATGCTTCTTCTAATGTTCAGACAGATTTTTTGTTAAAATGTGGAGAGAAAGCTCTCAAAAAAGTAGCGCCGACACACGTTTTGCGGATCGGATCGGTACCTTCTTTTCGTTTTTGGAGAGATTTAGAAAAGCAAGACATTCCTGTTTTGAGTTTTACTCATTTACCCTTTAAGGGCCTAGCTCGTTTATCTTTTCTTGAATTAATTTCTTCCTACAATTGTTTAGAGCCTGAAGACTCACAAGGTTTTTTTTCTTTTGTTCAAGATTCTCATCAAAAAAATTATTTTGAAGAAATTAAAAGATTTGATGATTCGTACAAGCAGGAACTTGAGTCTTTGTTGTTAAAGTTTACCGATTCTGAGTTGGGAATGCTCAGAAGGCTCAGTCGATTTATTCCAGAGAAAACGTTACTTTACCTTGGAAATAGTCTTCCTATTCGTGAGTGGAATTTAGTGAATCAAACTCATTCAAATTGCTTTGCAAATCGTGGAGCTAATGGAATCGATGGGCAGGTTTCTACTTTTTTGGGTCTTTGTGAGGATCATCAAGAAAATTGGGCAGTTTTAGGCGATCAAACAGCTTTGTATGATTTAAATGCTCTGGCTTTTCAATCATCTAAATCTCAAAAGCGCCGTGTTGTGGTTCTTAACAATGGAGGAGGAAAGATATTTTCTCACCTAAGTTACAGTTCAAATTTGAGTGCTGCTCAGTCTCGTCTGATTGAGAATCAGCATAAATTTGAGCTTCGTGCGTGGGCCGATCTTTTTGCTTGGAGCTATGAGCGTTGGGACCTTCATTCGAAAGCGGAACGTTTTTTTGCGGATGATCTTTTGTTAGAGGTTTTTCCCGATTCCTTACAAACAACTCTTTTTTGGCGCGAATGGAAAGCCCTGTGAAAATTTTAATCCTTCACGGAAATTTTGAAAGTGAGTTAGATTGGAAACGCTTTTGTGATTTACTTGAAAGCCCATCTTTAAAAAAAGAAAAAATTGAGATTGAATTTTTTAATCTCTGGAATTTTCTTAAAAAAAACAATTCTCATTCATGGAGTTCTTTTACGGAGCAATTTATAAAGCTTTATCAAAAGAGTTCTTTCGATGTCGCTTTAGGTTATTCTCTCGGGGGAAGAATTTTGCTGAATTTATTGAATGCGGGATGGATTGTTCCGAAAGCTATTTTTCTCTCAACACACACGGGACTTTTGTCGGAAGAGGATCGAAATTCACGAATTTGGAACGATTTAAAGTGGCGTGAAAAAGTTTTGTCCTCTCAGTGGAAAATTCTTTTTGAAGAGTGGAATTCACAAGATGTTTTTCAAGGTGAGGAGATTCCTTGCTTTGAGAGTTTTGCGGCGCTGGAAATTTATCGTGCTGAAATTGCTCAAGCTTTTGATGTTTTGAGTCTTGGCAGAAATCAAGAATTCACTCAAAGTTTAGTTAACCTTTCTCAAAAAATGGAGCTTCATTGGGCTACGGGTGAACGAGATTTGAAGTTTTATGCGCTTGCTGAGCGTCTTTCCCAAAAAGCACCCCATATACATTTTAAATGCTTTCGGGGAGTGGGGCATAGAGTACATCGCTCAAAAGACCTTTCGGAACTCTTGAATCTTTGTTGCCTCAGCTAGCGAAACTTGGCTAGATTAATGGTTATGTCACAAGCTTTAAACGAGTGGAAATCTATTGCTAAATTTGAAGATATTCTTCTTGATAAAACAATCGATGGCGTTGCCAAAGTGACGATTAATCGTCCTGAAGTCCGCAATGCTTTTCGACCTCAAACAACAGAAGAGCTGATTCGTGCTTTTGATATTCTTCGCGATGACGAAGAAGTGGGCGTGGTGATTTTAACAGGACAAGGCAAAGATGCTTTTTGTTCGGGCGGCGACCAAAAAATTCGTGGCAATGCAGGATATGTTGGTCGCGATGGAGTTCCTCGTTTAAATGTTTTGGATTTACAAAAAAGAATTCGTGGACTTCCAAAGCCTGTGATCGCGATGGTAGCAGGGTATGCGATTGGTGGAGGTCATGTTCTCCACGTTGTGTGTGATTTAACCATTGCGGCTGATAACGCACGTTTTGGGCAGACAGGTCCAAAGGTGGGATCTTTTGATGGTGGTTTGGGTTCTTCTTACTTGGCTCGAATTGTTGGGCAAAAAAAGGCTCGTGAAATCTGGTATCTTTGCAGACAGTACGGAGCTCAAGAGGCTCTCGACATGGGACTCGTGAATGCAGTGGTTCCCTATGAACAGCTCGAGACAGAGACTTTGAAGTGGGCTCGAGAAATGCTCCAACACTCTCCGCTTGCTTTGCGTTGTTTAAAGTCTGCGCTGAATGCTGATTGTGATGGTCAGATGGGCTTATTGGATTTGGCGGGCAATGCAACTTTGCTGTACTACATGTCTGAAGAAGCTCAAGAAGGCAAAAATGCTTTTGTCGAAAAGCGTAAGCCTAATTTTAAAAAATTCAGACGTCTTCCGTAAAGGGTTTCTCCTGAGGATCCTTCATGAAACACTGGATTGAGGCTGCAAGACCTAAAACACTTATTGCAGCTCTTCTTCCAGTCGCAGGAGCGGCCGTTCTTGCGTTTAGTGAAAAACAATCACTCAATCTTGGACTTCTTGTTCTTGCCTTGCTTGTTTCTATGACGCTTCAAATAGCGACTAATTTTTGGAATGACTATTTTGATTTTCAAAAAGGCAGTGATACTTCTCTGCGTTTGGGTCCGCAGCGCATGCTCCAGAGGGGTTTAGTTAAAAGTCGAGATGTCTTAAGAGCTGCTCTTTTGTTTAATCTTTTTTCTTTTCTTTTAGCGCTTCCTATTTTTTGGGAGCGCGGATTTTTTTTGATGGGAGTTGGTATTGTTTGCTTGCTCATGACTCTTTCTTACACGGGCGGACCTTTCCCTTTAGCTTATTTGGGATTGGGTGAATTGTTTGTTCTCATTTTTTTTGGATGGGTCGCGGGATATTTCACTTACTATGTGGCAACGGGAATTTTTTCAGAATCTGCAACGGTACTTGGCTTGATGGTGGGTTTTTTATCGTGCGTGTTGATAACAATTAATAACCTGAGAGATTTTGAAGAAGATAAAAAAAATAACAAGCGTACCTTGGTTGTTCTCTGGGGCAGGGTAGGAGGGCAGGCTTTATTGCTCCTTGAGCTTTTGGCTCCTTATTTTCTTCTTTTCTATTGGAAAGAACAGCAGTTTTTTTATTTGCCCTTTTTGGCTTTGATTTTTGTTTTTTTGATTTTTAAAGGAATGGCGTTTGAAAAAATGTCAGTTCGAACAAATCGTTTTTTGGCACTTTCTGCTTTGCATGCCCTTTGTTTTTTAATTTTATGGTCAGTGGGAGTTTTGCTTTCATGAAAGTGTCTCTCTATACCCTTAAGATTAATCATCAGCTCATTGAGGGAGCTTTAATCTCTGATGAGCAAGGATATGCTGTTCTTCAGCCATGGACGAGTCTTGGTGATCCCTCGCTCAGTTTTTTACTAAAAGATTTGAGTTATCAAAAAAAAACTCCGCTTGTTCAACGGGCTCTAGAGCTTTTAAGAATTGATGGTGATGCTCGGTCAAAGGGGAAAAGCCTCTTGCCTGCAAAAAGTCTTCCCTCGCATCTTTATTTAGATTTAAGAAGCGATTCCTTTTTCAAAAAATTTGAAACGGCTCTTGAAGAGGGAATTGAGTTATTCAAGTTTAAAATCGGAATAGATGTCCCAAAAGAACTTTTAGCTTTAAAAAAAATTCAGCTCGATTTTTTGAATTCAAAATTCAAAATTCGCTTAGATGCCAATCAACGTTTTTTGTCATTCAAAGAGGCATCTGTTTTTTTACAGAATTTTGAAAAATCACTTTTAGAGAGAATTGATTTTCTAGAAGATCCTTTTCGGGGGAGCCCTGATGAATGGAATAATTTAAAGGAAAACTTTCATCTTCATCTGGCCCATGATTTTGCCGACGAGTCATTTCGTGATCTTTGTGATGTTTGGATTTTAAAGCCGACACGAAATAATCCACAAACTTTGATGGATTTAGCCATTCAGAAAAATAAGAAGGTTGTCTTTACCACAGCTCTTGACCATGAGTTTGGTCAGTTGGTTTCTCTGTCTGTAGCGGATGAATTTCAAAAAAAATATCCTTCGATTGTGCAGGAGGGGGGCTTTTTATCTTTTTCCGAGGTGGAGGGTTTAGGGGCGTATCTTTCTCGTAAGAAAAATCTACTCGACTTTGAAGATTTGCGTGGCCCGGGTTTTGGCTGCGAAAAGTTGTTCTTGAATAGGAAGTGGACGGATTTAGGGGATCTTCTATGAACCCGCAGTGGATGTGTAATCCTCGGCTTGAAAAACCTGATCAGGCTTTGCTTGAGATGGGAAATGAATCTCGATTTGAAGATCATTTTTTTTTCTCAAGCTCTGGAAGCACAGGCTCTCCTAAGTGGATTGCTCTTTCTGCAAAAGCATTAGAAGTATCAGCCCTTGCGGTTAATTCTTGGCTTCAGGTGACTCAAAAAGATGTTTTTGGTCTTTGCCTTCCCGTTTTTCATGTGGGTGGATATGGAATGGTGGAGCGTGCGCGAGTTGCAGGGGCTTTGCTCAAGAACTTTGAGTCAAAGTGGAATACTTTGATTTTTCACGACTGGCTTCTTCAAAGTCGAGTGAGTGTTTTGAGCTTAGTTCCCACTCAGGTTTATGATCTTGTCGAAAATAATTTACAGGCTCCTTCTTCGCTCAGAGTTGTTGTTGTGGGAGGAGGGTCTCTCACAGAAAAGCTTTATCTTAAGGCACGCGAGCTTGGGTGGCCTTTGTTGATTTCTTACGGATTGACGGAATGTGCTTCGCAAGTGGCCACTGCCGAAGTGGAGTCTTTGCAGGAAAAAGTTTTTCCTAAAGCTTTTTTGCTTCCTCATATTTCCTTAAAAAAAATTGCTGAAGATCAATTTGCGTTATCAAGTTCTTGTCTTTTGACTGGGTATTTTCAAAAAAAAGAAGAATCTTATGTTTGGCATGATCCCAAGATTGAGGGAAATTTTGTTTTGCCAGATCGAATTCAAATAAAAAAAATTGAAAGCAAAACTCAGGTCCAGGTTTTAGGTCGATGGGAAGAGAATTTTAAAATATTGGGTGAACTTATTGATTTTGGAGCTCTTAAAAAGCTTTTTTACAAAGAGGCCTTTGAGCAAGGTCTGGGAAAAAATCTGGAACTCGGAATCTTTCCTCATCCTCGATCAGAAAACTGTGTTGCGTTGATTTGCGAAAAATTTGGTCAAGTTGAAAAAGCTTTCTTAAAAGAATTTAATCAAAAAGTTGCTCCTTTTGAGCGCATCACGCATTTTTACGAGGGTTTTGTGCCGCGTTCAGAGCTTGGAAAAATTCTTCTAAGAAAAATTAACCCTGTTTGCTTGCAAGAATACTCCGGTTAACATAATTAACGAGGACTAGGTTAAAGTTGTAAAAATGCCGACCGTTGAAAAAAAAGCTGCTTCAAAGGGCTCCAGTGATTCTAAAATCAACAAACTTGTGATTGTTGAGTCGCCTACCAAGGCCAAAACTCTGCGCAAGTTTTTGCCCAAAAATTTTGTGATTGAAGCAAGCATGGGGCATATTCGCGATTTGCCTCAGACGGCTGCGGATATTCCCGCTGCTGTAAAAAAAGAAGAATGGTCGCGTTTGGGTGTAAACGTCAAAGATGACTTTGATCCCATTTACGTGATTCCTAAAAATAAATCCAAAGTTGTCAGTGATTTGAAGAAGAAACTCAAAGATGCTGATGAATTGTACCTCGCGACGGACGAAGACCGCGAAGGAGAGAGTATTTCATGGCATTTAATGGAGATTTTGAAGCCCAAAATCCCCGTTAAGCGCATGGTATTTCATGAAATTACTAAGTCTGCGATTGAAAAGGCTCTCGATCATACACGTATGGTGGATGAAAAGCTTGTGCGAGCTCAAGAAACTCGCCGCATTTTAGATCGCTTAGTGGGGTATACACTTTCACCACTTATTTGGAAGAAAATTGCATACGGCTTATCTGCTGGTCGCGTTCAGTCTGTTGGTTTGCGCTTGATTGTAGATCGTGAGCGCGCACGTATGCGCTTTGTGAAATCTTCTTACTGGGATTTAGAAGCTCAATGGAGTGTGGGGAGCGACGCATTCCCTGGACGTTTAACGGAGATTTCTTCCAAGCGATTGGCTCAAGGCAAAGATTTCAACGAAGATACAGGCGAGCTCAAAGATAAATCTTTACTTTTGCTCGATGAAAAAGCAGCTCAAAAATATCAAACAAACTGGCAAGGTAAAAAAGGCGTGGTTGTTAGCCAAGAAGAGAAGGCTTTCAATAGTCATCCCTCGGCTCCCTTTATTACTTCCACTCTTCAGCAAGAGGCCAATCGTAAATTAGGATTGAGTTCTCGAGAGACAATGCGAATTGCGCAGCGTTTGTACGAAGAAGGTCTTATCACCTATATGAGAACAGATTCGCCGAATCTTTCTCAAGAAGCACTCAAAGCGGCTAGAACTTTGGTTGAAGATTTATACGGAAAAGAATTTTTATCCGATGCTCCTCGACAGTACACCTCTAAGGCAAAGGGAGCTCAAGAAGCGCACGAAGCAATTCGTCCTTCGGGTGCTGCCTTCACACATCCGAAAGATACTGAGTTAACAGGTCGTGAATTGGCTCTTTACGAATTAATTTGGAAGCGAACGGTGGCTTCTCAAATGGCAGAGGCCAAGAAGATGTCCGTTGTGCTCAAGATTCAACTTGAAGAAGGTCTTTTTCAAAGCAATGGAACTCGGATTTTATTTCCGGGATTTTTACGCGCTTATGTTGAAGGAAGTGATGATCCCGAAGCAAGTTTGAGCGATCAAGAAACATTGTTGCCCAATCTTAAAGCAGGGCAAAGTGTGACACTTAAAGATTTAAAAGCACTTTCTCACGAAACCAAACCACCTGCTCGATTTACAGAAGCTTCAATCATTCGTGTTTTAGAAAAAGAGGGAATCGGTCGTCCGTCTACTTATGCAAGTATTATCGATACGATTCTCAGCCGAGGTTATGTAATCAAACAAGGAAATGCCTTGATGCCCACTTATACGGGGATTGCGGTGGTTCAGTTGCTTGAGCAACATTTTTCATCGCTCGTGGATTTGGGTTTCACGGCTTCCATGGAAGAAAGTTTGGATGGCATTGCTGCGGGCGAAGTGGAATGGTTGCCTTACTTAAAAAAATTCTACCTTGGTAAGGCGGGTCTTCAGACGCAAGT
>CAYOWH010000004.1:57905-75965 GCA_964407615.1 uncultured Bacteriovoracaceae bacterium
GGTTGCCTTACTTAAAAAAATTCTACCTTGGTAAGGCGGGTCTTCAGACGCAAGTCGAAGAAAAAGATAAAGTTATTGATCCCGAGGCTTCACGAACTTTAAAAATTGAAAAAAAATTAGGGGCCGACATTAAAATCGGACGTTTTGGGCCTTATGTTGAAAAAGGTGAGTTGAGTGCAAGTTTGCCTGTCGATCTTGCTCCAGCTGATATCACGGAAGAAAAGATAAACGAGATTCTTCAGCGTGCAAAAGATGGTCCGCAAAGTATGGGTAAAGACCCGAAGACGGGTCTTGATATTTATGCGCTTCAAGGGCGCTTTGGTCCGTATGTGCAGTTGGGTGAGATGAAAGAAGGAGAGGAAAAGCCTCGTAGAGCTTCTATCCCCAAAGAGTTACCTCCTCATGAACTTACGCTTGAAAAAGCTCTTGAATTGCTTTCGCTTCCTCGTGAATTGGGATTGCATCCTGAAACTAAAAAGCCCATCGTTGCTAATTTGGGTCGCTTTGGTCCTTATTTGATTTACGATGGAGAATTTCGCTCTCTTAAAAAAGACGACAATGTTTACAAGGTCGATCTCAATCGGGCTTTAGAAATTTTGGCTGAACCCAAAGTAGGTCGTTCGACAAAGGTATTGAAGGAATTGGGCCAAGATCCTAAAACTAAAAAGAAAATTCAACTTTTGCAGGGCCGTTTTGGTGTGTACGCAAAGATTGGAATGATGAATTTATCCCTTCCCAAGGGCTTGGATGCTGAGAAGGCTACAATTGAGGATATCCTCAAAATTAGAGACGAGAAGAAATCGACTAAAAAGTAAAAGCACAAAGAAAGACCGACATAGAGGGCTTTGGGTCCCTAAAAAGCCGTTTATTTTGTCGCGAACAAATGCTACCCTGCGTCGAAATGTCTGTTGGTGCTTTAAAATTTAAAAAAATCGTTAAAAGAGCGGTCTTTTTAGGTTTTTTTTCTTTCATAAATCAAGAAGCTCGAGCTGAACTAAAATGTTTTAAGTTTCTTCGTTTGAATGAAAAAATTGCAAAAGAGTTTGAAAGAAATTTTCTTCCAAAAATCCAAAAAGTTGAAGCTCCAAAAACTTCCATGGTTGACCCTGTTATTTTGGATGAAGTCATAAGAAACGTTAAAGATTCTGTTTTGTTTACTCTTGCCAACCAAGCCAAAGATTTTTTGTTCTACTTTAATCCAAAGGGCTCTGCTGATTTTGCAGAACATGCCGTACGTTTGGCTTATTCAAAATATCAATATTTTAATTTTGATCAGGAAAGCTTTATTCGATTTTTCCCAGAAAACATTGTATTTTCCCAGCTTTTGGGGGCTCTTAAGGAGGCTATTGCTAGAAGAAACTTTATTCCGCATGAAGCAATTTTGAGCCGTAGGGATCAGGTTTCACCAGAGCTTGTTGGGGAGACTGATTTAGTATTTGAAAATCAAGTTGTGAGTCTTCGTTTTGCGGTTGTTATTCCTAGTAGCGATCCTCAAAGACCTGTTCTAACTCTTTTGTCACCTCTCGTTACTCCTCGAAGCACGGGCAAAATAGTAGGTATTTACTTGTCGTCTTACAACCGCGAAGAGCATCTTGTCGTCTCAAATTGGGAAAGGGGCAAGCCTTTGGAGGGGGCTGTTGTAAGGGGATCCGAAGTTTTAGTGCGAAAAAATATTTCTGATAATTTTTCGAATATTACTCTAAGCGTTCAAGATCATAATTCGTGGCAGGGATTTATAAATCTCATTCATTACTTTCATAAGTTTTATGAAGTGAGTTTTCAGAGACTCTTTGAGGGAAGGTTTAAGAATAATATCATACAAACCTTAGCAAGAGTGGGAAGTTTTGAATTCACCGCATCTCTTAGAAATCAGATGGCTCCCTTGCCTTATTTTGGGTACAAAAAAGAAACCGATATTGAGCATGCTGCTGTTCAAAGAGCTGTGCCTATTTTTTTAAAACAAAAAACAAAAGATTTTTACTCTGTAAACTTTTTCCCAGAGACTCTCGATCGTGAACAAATATTTGAGTCGTTAAAAAATAATATTTTGAAAGGGGAATTCGCAATTGCACCTCGGTCTCGCGAATTTCCTAATTCAATTGTCATCTTTTCTCGCTTGAGAATTTTGGACCATGTATATCCTGTGGAGGTAATTCTTACTTTACCTGACTCAATAGAAGGACGCGTGAGGCTGATAAGTATTCATCCTGTGATTGATTCTCAAATGACAAATCCTGTCGTGAGTGTTTTTTATGATGCTCAAAAAGAAAAGTATATGGTGGTCACAGAGTGGAAGCAGGGTCACCCAGAAAAAGGAATTTTTATATCAAAATGAAAAAAAATAAAATTATTTTAATTCTTCTATTAACAAATCAATTGTACGCAACGACAACTTGCTACGAAATTCTCAAGCAGCGCTTCGAAATAGCGCGATATTTCGACGAAAATTTTCTAACAAAAATGAGGCTTCCCTCAAAATACCCAGAACGTAATCTTTTAAACACGGGGGGGTATGATCGATCGATGTTTCATTATATTTTGAATCGTGTTCAAGAAGGGGGGAGGTTTGACGTTAAAGAGCATGCCCTTGAAACCCTTTTCAAGGCCAACCCTGATCCTCAAGATCTTATCAATGAGTCTATCAAGCTTTCTCACTCAAAATCTCAGTATATAGAGTTGGGTGAGGAGAACTTTTTTCGTCTTTTACCTCGAGAAATTCCTAAGGGGCTTTTGTTAGGTGAACTTAAAAAAGCAGTTCTTGAGGGACGCTTTAATCTTCGAGATCTTCGTTATAGTCGTCGTGATAGCCGAAGTCCTGAATTGATAGGAGATACAACTCTTTCTATAGATGGGAATGTTTATACTTTTCGTTTCGGTATTGTGATTCCTCAAAACTCTAGTGCCCTCCCACGACTAAGTTTGTTTTCTCCAAGAGTAAATTCCCAAACTGACGGAAAACTTATTTGTGTTTACCGGTCCTGTCGCTTTCAAGAGCATTTGGTCATCACAGATTGGGAAAGGGGCAATCCAAGGCAAGGTGCCGTTGTTGAAAGCTCATCTGTTTTGATCAAAGATAGACTTTCTCGCTCTCTTGATGATCTATCAAAAGAAAATCAGGAAAATAAAATTTTCATCGAAAGATTTTTGTACCGAATCCAGGCTTTGCAAGAAAATTATGATTGGAAATTAGCCGTTTCAACTAACAATTCGATCAAGGATCGTACTGCAGAAGCTTTTGCTCAAAACCCCAATTTTCAGGTAAGCTCTCTTGTTCGCAACCAACTTTCTTCTTACCCTTTTATCGGTTACAGAGGTGGAACGAGCTATGAGCATGGTGCCGTTCAGCACGCGCAACCTGTGTTTTCTAAAATTAATTTTCAGAGAGATTACACGGCTAGCTTTTTTCCTGACAATATAAGTCGACAAGAAGTGACAGACGCTCTTGGAAAAAATATTTTAGAAAAAAGATTCGAAATTGAAGAAGAAAAGATGAATTCTACAGGGCTTATTTTTGCTCTGACTCAATTGCGACTGCGGGGGGAAGATTACCCTGTTGAGTTTAGTTTTCGAATACAAGAAGCAGAAGAAAGCTCTCTTTATTTGAGTATGATTCATCCACTTGTTACTTCATCTATGAGTAATCATGTTGTGAGTATTTATTTAGACTTACGCATGCCAAGAATGTTTGTTGTCACTCAGTGGAGAGAGGGGATTCCGGCAGAGGGAGCCTTTGTTCAGAGATAGAAACGATTTCTCCAGTTTTTTTAGATACTTGAATTGCTTCTTTTTGAGTTTTGAGATGTATTTCATCTCCCTTTAGATAAAAGGTTAGGGAAAGTTTTTTGTCATAAAAAGCAGACCAGTGAAGATTTCCCGTTTTTTTATAAAGGCTGTAGAGTCTTCCGTTTCCGCTCAAAAAATAAATAAAGCTTTCATCTTCAAGAGGTTTGGGGGTTACCCCAATAAAGCTTTCGTTCGCATAAAATGACCAAAGTGGTTGTTGATCTTTACTGATACCGTAAACCCATCCAGATTTAGTTCCTAAAAAACTTAAAGGAATTTTTTCAGAAACGTTTTGATGAGGGGAGATTCTAACAGAAGTAACAATTTTATTTTTAGAGGTGTCTTGTTCCAGTATCCATGTGTTTTTTTTAAATAAGGTGTAGTTTACTTGAGTGCTACAAAAATCTTTTATGTCTATTATTTTCTTAAAAGTCTCTCCTTCTTTTTTTGAAGAAAAAAATTCAAAATCTAAATTTATGAAGTCCGGATCTTTCACTCGCTCGCGGCAGTGGTGTTTGGCGAGTGATAAGCGCAAAAGCGGGTCGCAACCTATTCTGTAACCCTCATCAAAGTTAAAATCAGATACTTCAACCGTTTTGTTTTTATATTTTAAATAAGTAAATTCTTCACATTTCACTTTTGCATCCAACATGTTGAGAGAAAATATTCTACCCTCACCGGTTTGAGCAGAGTCACCTTTAAACCAAAGGGGGCCTGTTTGAGCTAGCCAGAAAAAAGTTAAGAAAATGACTAGTGTTTTTGCTTTTACTATTTTTACAAAACTAAAGTTCAAATCTTGAAATTCTTTATTTATCCAAAGGAGAGGAAAAATAGATAAAAGCAAAAGCATCATGAGAGGGTAGAGGTAGCCCACAATATGCCACGAAAACAGGTGAAAGATAACAATTTGAGCAAAGACAAAGTAACGTATTTTTTTTGATCCCCAAATAATCAAAGGAGAAAGTAAAAGCTCAAGAAAGATGACATAAACACAAGCAACTTTTAAGAAAGTTCCAGACAAGAAAGTTGGCTTTAAAAGAGCCTCTCCGCTTATCCACTGCGAATTAAATTTTACAAGGGAGGCGCCAACATAAAAACTTACAAGCAACAAAGGAAGAAGTTGTTTGCGATAAGGAAAGAAAATGAAGGCAAAGTGTACGAAGTAACACATGTAGTGAAAGTTTCCCATGAAGCGATAATCTGAAATGCTTACAAGTGACTTCATGAATAAAGCTACAGTTAATAAGACGATTCCTTTTTTAGAAAATTTATGGAGAAAGGAAAAAGTAAACAGTGAGCTAAGAGATACAGCTAAATAAGTGTAGAAATATATATCTAAAAACATGCTATTGAGTGGCCTTAGCTTGTAACATGATTCAAAAAAAGGCCAACAGGCAGGATAAAATCTTTCTAAAATATTGAGGGCAAAATCTTTGTCAAAATACCATTGGTAAATAGTTAAAATATGGGTCAAAGAAAGTATAGCCCCATAGGCTCTAAGGCTTTTAGATTTACTTATTTCATTCATGGTTAGTCTTTCACAAGGATTGAAGACTTTTTGCCTTCGCTAAAAGTTATTTTTGTCGTTTTATCAATGAGGGCTCCATCAAATCGTGCATCATACAAGAGAGCATTTGTGAAATCGGCTCCTCTGAGGTCGGCTTCTCTGAAGTCTGCAAATTTTAAATCACAATTACTAAAATTTGCGTCTTTTAGGTTGGCTTTTTGAAAACTGGCTCTAAAGGCAAAGCAATTTTTAAAGTTTGCTTTTTCGAGATGAGCATTCTTAAAAAGTGACCTCCTGATGTATGATTGCTCCCACTGACTTTTGGGAGCGTCCAAATAGCAAAAGTTTTTATCATTTAAGAGTTGCCCGTTTTGATGAAAGTTGTTTTGTATTGTTTTAGGATTGCGACAACTAGATATTAGTAATCCAAAAACATGAAGAATTACTGTGTTTTTTTTTAAAACTTTCAATGAAGACCTCTAAGTTTGAAGTTATCCTATTTCTAACAAAAGTTAATCTAAGTTTTCTTTGAAGGTTACTTCGAATAAATAAATTGTAAATTTTTTACTAAAATTTCGTTAATATTGTTTTTTTTTTAACGCCAACAACAATTTTTTTTTTGTTGGTATACGATTAAAGTAATGCCAAAAAAAATACTTAAAAAAAATAGTAGTATTTCTTTTTCTAGTTCAAAAAAAGGAAGTATTGTAACCACTTTAGGTGTTGTTTCGGCAACTGTAGGTCTTGCCATAATGGTGGGAAGCTATGTCCTAAATAGCCAAAAATTATCAAAAGTAGTTTCGAGTGAAAGTTCTAGCCTCTTGTTAAACAATCTTGTTTTGACTCGTGTTGCTCAGGCGATCTCTTCTACGGCAATTTTGTGTAATCACACGACTGAAATGTGTTATTGGAACGAAGATAACAAGGGCATGGCTCTTGAGAATTTTGGTTTCATAAAGAATTCGAGCTCTTCAGCGAAGGGAGAGCCTATGACGCTTGAGGTTGAAGTGTGCCTACCTGAGTTTAAGAGCACAGGTGTAGATTTAAAAAGTTGTGAAAATAAAGTTGCTAAGGCTGAGCTTAGAATAAAAAACATACAAGAGCTTATTGGCCAGGCTTCTGAGGGAACTGCGGGAATATTATCGGGCAAACTTGATCAAACGAAGAGTAGTAGTTCCAGTAGTAGTTCTAGTAGTACAGCTAAGACGTTACCTGCTTTATTAGAAGGCTCTTTGGGTGCTGATGGTGTTGACCAAGACGTTTATGGGATACTTATTAAAGTTTCATCAACTTATGTAGACTTTTCTCAGCAGCAAAGGAATGCGGAAATTTCGGGTATCGTGAGAAGACCGCGTTTTTTAACACGAATTGAAACGTCAGACGGCTTTTGTGCCCCCACTTGTCAGGTTTCTTCTCTTGGCGACAGTGAGTCAGATTCAAGCTTTAAAAAAAGTGATGAGATAACAACAGATTCAGGAGAGAAATTTGCTTTGTTAGAGGGGAATGTTCCTAAGTCTCAGAGTTTTTGCTTAGGTAATGTAAGAGTTATCAATAACGAATCTGCAGGATATAGTTTTCTAAAGCCTGCTTCAATAACCGCAGACGGTCATGGTGTTGGAACAGTTGGAACCTTGAGTGATGGTAAAGCTGCGCTGAGTGCTTTTAACTCTACAAAAGCAGTTATTCCCCTAAGAGTTTACAATGATGGTCCGGGATATCTTTACAATTTTGCTATTCAAAGAGATTTTGAAAAAGCAGATGACTATAATTTTGCTCCTGGTGAGGGAGATGTTCCTTCCGAGGTTTTTTTAGATACTTTCACTGGCAAAGATAAGATGGGTGTTGGTCCTGGCTTATCGAGTAAAGAAATTTATGATAGTGGGCTTAAATGTTTTGATGAAAAAATTACAAATATCACGACTAAACGAAATAATGTCACTATTGAATTAGAGGCAAAACACGTATACGCCGATGTTGGTAATCACCATTATGACGGAGGCGCTTATTGGAAGACCGAATATACTCCATATGAGTACGAAGGGTCGGTGACGACAACAACTTCCATCACTCCCTCACCCTCAAACTCCAAGTCTTCTGGAAAGGTAACTTATAGGTTTCATAAAGTAGAGCCTGCTAATGCACTATCTCTGGATTCTGCAACTGAAGATGCTACAGGCACTAAAACAACTGAGGAAAAACTACAAACAGACACGTATGTGAGATATGCAACTCCTATTATTTTGCACAATACAGGAATGAATTAAAATGAGGCGAATAAATATGAAAAAAAATAAAGGTTTTACAATTTTAGAAGTCGTAATAAGCCTCGCTGTTATCGGTGTTAGTGCGGGCGCTGTCATATCGCTGATGAACACTTATCAAAAACAAGTTAGAAATACAGAAGTAAAAACTGGTTTTGAAGGAGCTGTTTCTCAAGCTTTAGATGAGGCTCATAGAGTCATAAGGGACACAGTTGATTCAAGTGGTAATCTTACGATTGGTGCGTGCTCTTTTATGAAGACCTACCACACTTCTCCAGGGTTGGGATTAATATATGTTGAATTACCTGCTGAGGATCCTTTTAAAGATGAGGCAAAAGTTTGGGGATGGGGCTCCACCAAAAGAACTGTTTTTGCTCCTAATTCATGGGAGAGTGTAGAGTGTAAGGATTTAAATTTAGGTTTTACTCAGATTCCAAATGTATGGCAGCGTTGTTTCAAACCCAAAAATTTGGAGACAACTCCTCCCCTAGGGTTGCCCATCGGGTTAACTCCAAATGATCCAATTATACGAACAGTTATCACTCCCCTTCGTGTTCGCGTTGAAGGTAAAACGGATGATAAGGGAGTTAAATTAGTTTCAGACGCTTATAAAGGTTATCAAGCAATTACTTTACCAAAAGGTGAATCTGATAAGGTTGATGCAAGAGACGTTGCGTTTTTGGTAACTGCGGAATTAAGTTACTTACAAAATCCAACAGACAAAATCCGTACTACAAAAAGCCAGTCTCTTTTGAGGTGGTTAGGGGAGTTTCAATGTCATAAAGTGATTTCGTCAACTAATAAGCTTGTTCTCAGGCCATCAGGTTTTGGTAGTGGTGATGATAAGTATTCTCTTTTTTCTGTGAGTGAAAATTCAGATGATACAGTCTTTGATGTAAAACAAAAAGTTAAAGTTTTTACTGAGGGTAAAGTTGTTCAAGAAAGAGGTGTGACTTTGTTAGAGCCTGAAAATTTAGCAGGTGCTGCATGTATACAAAAGCCTGTTTTTACATGCTCTTTCAGAAAGAAAGATGAAAATTCGTGGTCTAATGACTCTTTATCTGCAGTTTTGAATATTAAGTACAATAGAGAAAATCCAGTTTACAAAGGAAGTGCTATATTTGTGAAGCCAAGTCTTTCTCTAAGGCGTTCATCTAATACGGGTGATAATGGCCCCGATATTCCGTTGCCGTCCAATTTTTATATACCTGAAGCTACGGGCGAAAAAAATATAAATGCAGGACTTAATATAACGGGGTCAAGGTTAGATATTTATTCTACGGCAACAACTCCCGCTGCTTCCTGTTCTAAGTTGTGTTCTGCTGAGAATTCTTTTAATCAGGGAGCAAATCCTTACTTTTTGAATTATGCTTTAAATGCAAGTTCAATTAAAAAGACTTTAGACGTAAGTGACACAAACTCAAAAGTAGGTTGTGTATGCTGCTATGGTAAACAATGTTCTGCTATAGGCACTAAGCTGCAAAGTTGGTGTGGGGCTCAGCCGCCTGAAGCTCTAGATTCAAGAGTTCCTGAATGTGCTGCTGACTATGATAATCCAGCCACAGCTCTTGGATTAAAAGATTACCGATCACTTAGTGGATCTCAATCCAACAAAAAATTAAAGTTAGGTGTGAATTCACCTGATGCCAATTGTTTAGCGGCAGAAAAAGATTCTGGTGAGATTGCGGTCTCTTCAGAGAGTTGTGAGTCCGCATTGAATGTGTTGTGTTATTCTCAGGGAAGATTCATTCTTACTCCTGGTAAATTTACGAGAAATCAAGCCCATCAAGCGTGTTATGATTTGAGTGCTGAATCAATTTTGGCAACTGAAGTTGATGCTAAAATTACTTCTCAAAGAAACGCAATGAGTGAAGCCACTTGGCAAAAGATTAAAGGATCGGTCTTACCTCCTATTAAAAATGGTCGATATACTTTTCGAAATGCTGCAATGGCTGGTCTTTTTATTTCACCTCAGGAAGATGTTCAACTTGGTTCTGTTTTAGCAAATAGTGGGATTCCAAATGCTAAAAAGTTTTGGATTGCTTTGAGAACAAATGAGCGTGGCGAAACTGTTTCAACTGTCCCTCTCATGCCAGCAAATATTTCACCCTATGTAGGTCACTTTGATGGTGATGGAAGGCTCGTTTTCTTTAAGGAAGATAATAGCAATTGCTCAAAAAATCCTGCCGATTGCTTACCTTTTAAATCTATTAATTCTGACGGTCCGGTCGTTCTTCAACATGCTCGAACACGATTTGGTGCTGCTATCGTAGATGAAAAATCTGTCACTGATTCATTTTCTGCAATTTGCTTAAATCCAGTGACAAACACTTTTTTCAAAACAAAAGCGACTACAAAATCTCATACTGATGCCATTGAGTTGTGCATGAAAGAGGAGGGTGTTTTTGTTGCTCCTCTAAGACCTTTGCAATGGGTTGCTGCTTTGTTGGCTACCAAAAAAACATTTAACCAACTCCCATTTCCCATTTATTTAAAAAATGAGACCCTTTCTGCAGGCGTTGCATGGACAGGATTGTTGTCTAAGGGAAGCAATTTTACCCAGGTTCTTCCAGAAAAACCATCTGATACTTGTTTGGTAAGTAGTGTATTTAAAGGAGTATCTTTTAATGCTGAATCTCAAAAACCTGAGCCTGATTTTCATTTAGCGAGAGTTGGCAACTCGCTTACTTTGGCTTCGGGAAAAATGCCAGAGGGTGCAGGTGAAGAGTGGATTAAAAATGAAGAAGACTTTTTTAATCTGTCAAAAGAAATTCTTCAGAAAAGAGCCCCTAATATGAGTATCCAGATTAAAGAATGCGAAAAGCCTAAGATTAAGCCTGAGCCTGAGCCTGCTGCGTCTGGTATCTAACAAGTAGAGCTATTCATGAAATTAAAATTACTTAGATCTCAAAAAGGTCTCTCAATTTTAGAGCTGATGATTTCAATCGGTTTGATGGGTATTGTTGCCGTGGTTGGTACTTCAATTTACTCGAATGTTGCTCAAGAAAAGATTGCTGTCGAAAACAGAAACACAATTCGCCAGACAACAGCAACTTTGCAAAAAGTTGTGAATCGTATTGCTACAAAGGTAACCCCTACTGAGTACGATCCAATTCATGTTTTAAATTTTTCAAATGAAATTATTGGTGACGCATGGGTCGAATATAATTACGGGGTATCTTTTTCAAGCGCTGCGAGTAGTGAAAAGACTTCATCACAAGATAAAGGAATCTTAAAGCCAATCTATTACAAAACAAATACTTCTCAAATTCTTAATCCAACAGCTGACCTTCGTAATGTTTCGGGGTGCGCTGAGTGCTCTTCTTGTGAAAGTTTCGATAAAGCTAATATTGTAACTGGTCTCTGCGCATCTTTAGATAGATGCCTTTACTCAAGTATTAAATTTGGGAATTCTTTTATAGAAAAAATTAGCAAGTGTGTTAATAGTACCAGCTCATCAACGGCTACCAAGGTATTTACATTTGCGTTAGATGAGTTCTCGGGGGCACAAACGAGTCATGACCTTGTTTTTTCTGACTTGGCTATTAGCAATTCTTCTTCAACAATTAGTAAGGAAAATTACAAATCCAATTCAGTCTATATGTCGAGATGTGTACCTGTGGGTGATTTAAAAGACATTGATTCAAAATATAAAACTTTTAAAGCCATTGATAATTTAATGAGGCCTTACATAAAAAGCTCTGAAAATGTTTCGTCACAATTTGTTTTAGTTGACAAAGTAGTTAATGGTAAGACGATAAAGGTTAGAGAGAAGGTTACAAGTTTTAACTCTGCTAACATTGAATGTTGCAAACCACCAATTCTTACTGGTGGTAAATGGGTAAAGAGTAATTGTACACCTTTGATAAAAAGTAGCAATCCTGAATACTTGCCTACAATCTTCGTTTATCAAGGAGAGGGAAAAATATCTACGTGGCCTGCTCCGTCAGATAGAATTTTGATTCCCGGTTTAGCTTTAATTATGCAAATTGATAGCATCACACCCAAATCTTTTAAGTTAACCACCTTACAAATAGAAAACGCTTGTAAGTCTGGTCGAAAGCGTATCAATTGGCCTTGTGCTGTAAGTGATACTAACTCGCTCATACCAAAAAACGGAGAGTTCGACACTCAAGTAGAAGTTAAGGTGTTGGTGAAATCGGGTTCCGTCGCATCGGGGTTGTCGTCCGGAGGAATTATGAACCTGGGAGATTCTGTCGATTACAATAATTAAATCAATTGATTTTTTCTAGAAGCATTGGTCCCACTATTTTTCGTGTGGTCGGATTTTTCATCCGATAAAGTTCTCCATCAACAATATAATGTGTATAAACAATGGCAATTCCAAGGGCTGACACAAATTCTAAGATTCCATTTTTGGGAAAAATAGCCCAGTAAACAAAATATACGGGCATCATAAAAGGGATTAATAAAAGCATTGAGACAAGACCACATTTTCTAATTTTTTTTCTTTCTTCTTCAGGTTGAGCGCCACTAACTTTCCAAAAAACAGCAAGGTATTCTAATCCATGAGCAGCAGACGTTCCTGCAAGTGCGACAAAAGAATATGTTCCTAAAGGAAAAAGAAAAAGCCTTAAAAGAAAAAGACTTCTTCTTTTCACAAAAAGACCTTTTCTAAATATTGAGTTTGCAACAATAAGAGTCGAGGAAAAAAGTCCTAGCCATGTTCCAGTCAAACGAATTTGCTCCAGTGGGAGCATTCTTATCTTTGTAAGAGAGGACTCAAATATGGTTAGTACATTTGGAAATTCAATTAAGAGTCTCGCGACCTGAGAAAATGCAAATAATGTAAACATGATATTTATGAGATATCTTTCTAGGTAAGAAGTTTTTCCTTCGTCGTAAAGAGTGGAGATGCCTCTTATTTGCCAAATGGAGTGAAAGTGAGGAGCAATCACTCCTGCTATTAGAAGAAAAAAACAAAAGGGTTGTCGCCATTTATCTTGTACAACAAAATGTGCTCCAGCAGCCCAAAATATAAGAGTGAAAAAAATAAAAATTCCAAATACTCGAAGAATCCAAAAGTTGACTGATGTTTTATAGGTTTCTTTTACCCATGTTCTAAGGGATGCTGCTCCTAGTATTAAAGCAAATGTTAAAACAACGTGGAGACTATTAAAGAGAAAAGTGTTGGTTATAAATCGAGTCCACATCATTTCTGTTGTGCCCCAATTTGGTTTTGCAAAAATCTCAAAGAAAGCAAAAGGAAAAAAAAGCAGTGGAACAAAAATATAAGTAATTTCAAGAGGCTTAGAAAATAGCCAAGGTGTTTCTTTCTTCTTTTCTAAGGTTGATTCCATCTTTGTCTATTAAACAAGATGCAAAAATCTCTTTCAAGGCAAGTCGGGTCAATAAATACTCGAACATTTTTTTTGGCTGTTTGGTTTTTTTATGTCTTCTGACTAAGTCTAAAGATCTGTACTCCTGCGTGGTAGACTCTTTTTTTTGTCTTACTTTTTTTGGCAATCTTCAAAATATTTTCAAAATATTCTTCTGTGAGTTCTCGAAGTTTAGGTAAATCTTTATCATCAAAAGCAAAAGTTTCTGTCCCATAAATTTTCTCGTCATTTCCTTGTTCGCTAGCAACATCAGCAGCTTTTTGAAGCATTTGCTTTGTATATTTTTGCAGAGCCTCGCTAGGGGTTTCTGTTTGGATCATCACGTCGTTTTCAAGGGGGTGAATTTCACCTGTGATTTCTTGTTTTAGAATTCCAAGTCTCTCCATTCTTTCGATAGCCTGATAAACTTCATGTCCTGGGACATTTAAAAGTCGCGCAAGTTTTTGCGGGGTCATCTTTTCATCCATATCGCAGGCAGCAATGATGGCACTGTGATGCCATTCCGAAATTGTTTTAAAATTGTCAGCAGACAGATCTATGATGTTTCTTTTTTTATGTTTTTGGCCAATTTGATCTTGGATGAGAATTTTTAATTCAGGATTTCGACAGCGCTCCATAGAAGAAAGTTGATTAAAGTAATCAGCCTCTTTTGCTTTTAATTTTAATTTTGTAATTATTTTTAGAGTGGACGTCTCTGAAAGATTTTTTTTTCCTTTTAAAACTTCACAGAGAGTCGAGGGGCTAAAGTTTAAATCACGTGCAAATTTTCTGAGTGAATAGCGAGGGTTTTTTTGTTGCTTTACCTTCAAGCATTCTGACAAAAATTCACGACTGGTATTGCATTCTAAAAGTTGGAGTGTCATCTGTTCGCCTAGACTTAACGTAGTGTTCGTGGGAGTTCAATTCTTGGAGTGTCACTTGGGGACGCGGGGGCAGTTATTTTGTTTGAAACCATTCTTTAAATGTGAACACCAGAAGGTAAGCATTGAGTCCAATGATTAGAAAAGCGCTTATCCATGCGCTTAGACGAAGAATTTTTTTGTTAGCAAAGGCACCCATTTTTTTGGAATCATTTGTGAATTGAATCAGAGGAACGACAGCAAAACTTAATTGAAGTGAGAGTATAACTTGACTGAATATGAGAAGTTTTCCAATTCCCTTTTCTCCGTAAATAGAGGCAACAATAATGGCAGGAACAATTGCGATAGATCTTGTTACAAGTCTTCTAAGCCAAGGTCGCATTTTTAGATTTAAAAAACCTTCCATCACAATTTGACCAGCAAGTGTCCCGGTTAGAGTTGAGTTATGGCCAGCAGCTAAGAGCGCAATGGCAAAGAGGATGCTTGCCCATGAGTCGCTCAAAGCTGGGCTGAGTAAATGATAAGCGTCACTAATATCTGCAATGTTTGAGTGAGGTGTGCCATGAAAAACAGCGGCACTCAAAACAAGAATAGCAGCGTTCACAAGGAAGGCACAAAACAGAGCAATGTTTGAATCGATGGTTGCAAATTTAATAGCAAACTTTTTTCCTGAATCATTTTGTTCAAAGGCACGTGTTTGAACAATGCTTGAGTGGAGGTAGAGATTGTGGGGCATCACGGTTGCTCCCAAAATGCCTATTGCTATGTAGAGCATTTCAGGATTTTTGATCAATTCAGGGGTGGGGATAAATCCCTTCATGAGAGCGTTCCAGTTTGGGTTTGCAATTATGATTTCATAAAAGAAGCATCCCCCAATAATAAAAATGAGGGCTGCAACAAAAACTTCAAGAGCTCGAAATCCTTTGTATTGAAGAAAGAAAATAATCATCACATCTAAGGCGGTAATTAAAATTCCATAAGTGAGGGGGATGTGAAAAAGAAGGTTGATCGCGATAGCGGATCCAATAACTTCTGCTAAGTCACAGGCGCAAATCGCTATTTCGCAAAGAATCCAAAGGGCAATGTTTGTCGGTTTCGAATAAGCAAAACGACAAGCTTGCGCAAGATCTTTCCCTGTTACAATTCCAAGTTTGAGCGAAAGATGCTGTAAAAGCATGGCCATCAAATTTGAAAAAAAGATGACAAATAAAAGGGTGTAGCCAAAGCGAGCGCCCCCCGCGAGATCGGTTGCCCAGTTTCCAGGGTCCATATAACCCACGGCAACCATTAGGCCGGGGCCCGTAAAAGCAAGGAGTTTTTTAAAAAAAGAGACGTTTTTTGCATTAGAAACAGGCACAGAAGCATATGCTTCAGGAAGTGAGGGTGTGGATTCAAAATCGTTTTTCCATCCACTGCTCATGTATCTATTCAAACAAAAACTCTTCTAAGCTGCAACGATCTAAGGTAAAAATAAGCCACGCTCTAATTATGGAAGATATTGCTAATCTAAATAGGTTTTTAGGAATCATGCAGGCAACAGTAGCGCCTGCAATGATTATTTCGGGCCTGGCTATTATTTTGACGTTGATGGCGGGTCGCTATGCCCGCTGTATTGATCGAACGCGAGCGATTTTAGATATTCTTAATTTTCAAGCTGATAAAATTTCACAAGAAAAACGTAAGGCCTATGTCTATCAGTTAAGAATTATTTACAAGCGCTGCCGTCAACTTAGAACAATGATGGCGTGTGCTTCGGTGAGTGTTTTTCTAGTTGTCTTAACGATTAGTTGTGTCTTTATGTCGCTTTTGTTCAAGCTTCATGTTGAAAAACTCGCATCCACTTTGTTTCTTGTTGCTCTTGCTTTACTTTGTCTTTCGATGGGGCAATTTATTCGCGACATTATTATTTCACTCTATGGAATCAAAGTTGAAATTAAAGATTTTGAGGGCGAAAGCTTTCACTAGTTTTGTTTAATTCGAACGAGTTTGTTTAAGTCGTAACCCTCACTGATTAATTTTTTATGAATCTTTTCGAGTGTTGAATTTTCAATCTGTTTTGAGCGACTCATGATCCAGACGTATTCTCGGCTAGGGTAACCGACAACAACATATTCTTTTTCTTTATCAAAATCAGTGATGACGTAGGGAAAGTTTAAGGGGATAAAGCCCCAAAGTAAGAAGCGAATTCTCCAAGTTGAGTTGTTTGTGTTGTCGAGAATGGTCGCAACCTGAGAAAGTCTGAGAGGCTTTTTTCCCTCTTTGTCACAAGTAAAATTCACATCGATTTTGGTATCTGTTCGGAGCGCATAGTTTTCAACTGAATTTGAACATCCTATTTCAAAGCGACTAGGGATGGTTTCAATCACGTACCACTGTCCAAGTATATCTTTGAGAGCAAGGGAGCCAACGGGCTGAAGTCCTTTAAGATTTAAATGGCTCTGACAGGCAGCGATGAGCAAAAGAAACACGACGCACAGATTTTTGAAAAATAAAGAGAAGAGATTCATATTCTTAATTGTCATACGAATAGGTTATTTCAACAACTTGTCGATCTCCGTTTTTTTCTCTGATGTTTGAGAGACCTTTGAAATAAATGAGTCTTTTTTTGAGTTTGTCGTACTTGAGGAGCATCTTAGGAGCAAAAAGTTTTAGCCAAAAGCTTTTTACTTTAAGTTGAAATTCAATGATGTCGCTTGTGTTATTTGTGAGAGGTTGAAGCGTAAACCTAAAGTAGTCAAAGACGCTCGGAAGTAAAAATTTTATGGGAATTTTTTCCTGACTTAAAACGTAGTCTAAGTTTTCTACGATAAAATAATTGAGGCCTTGTCCAGCAACGAGAAGTTCGTCTTTTTCAGGTGTTGGAAGTTCTTTAACTTTTTCTTCTTCATTTGGATTTTTATGAAACATGACTCCTTGTTGCTTGTTAATGTATCGAATTCCAAACGTTCTATTTGATGTAAAGTCTTTTAGAACATGAGCAGGTGCTGAGTGGCTGTTGCTAAAATCTGATTCAATTTCAGAAAGGAGCGATCCGTCTGGAGCTTTGTATTCGGTTTTAGATCTTTGGAGGTTACCTTTTTTATCGTAAATCACTTCATGGAATTCCCGATAAACGAGCTGATTTTTTTTAAAAGCTTCGCCTTTATAACGAAGAGCCTTGGCTTGAGAGATTGAAATCGTAAAAAAAGATGTGATTATTAAGAGCGCATAATCTCGCATAATTCCATGGTACGCCAATTTAATTTTTTTTGTAAGTATCTGTATTTGTTGGTCTTATCTGGAGCCCAGAAGCAGGATCGAACTGCCGACCTCTTCCTTACCAAGGAAGTGCTCTACCACTGAGCTATCTGGGCGATGCTTTTTTGAAGCGGTGTCTTCACTTTGTACACAAGCTTCTTTCAAGGGTCTAGAGGCGAGGTCAAAAGTCTTGGAAGTGTTCTGGGAGAGGGTATAAAAAAAATCCTTAAAAATTCTTAAGCTTTGGTCTTGATGAATAGCATTCAATGAGGCTATAAAAACCCCTTACGTTTACTTTGTTCTTTGTGTAACTGGTAAAGGAAAGAAGGAAAGAAAAGCTGAATTCGCTATGAAAACCGCTTGTTTCTTGCAAATAGTTTGCAAAAAAACAGGCGCTGATCTGAGAATCATAGAAAAATTCAGCAGAGGAACTTTGACTGTATGAGAGTACAAAAAATACGCATCAAATTAAAAGCTTTCGATAGCCGCATCTTAGATACAGCTGTCGCATCCATTCTTGAAACGGTAAAGAGAACAGGAGCCGATATTTCCGGACCTATTCCTTTGCCTACTTCAATCAATCGTTTCACGGTTTTGCGTAGTCCGCATATCGATAAAAAGAGCCGTGAGCAATTCGAGATCCGAACACACAAGAGACTCATTGATATTTTGGATCCCAACCAGCAAACAATCGATTCTTTGATGAAACTCGACCTCTCTGCGGGTGTCGATGTTGAGATCAAGCTCTAACGAGGTGATGAGATGGCAACATTAAATTTACCAATCGTAGACATTAACGGAAAATCAAAGGGGAATTTAGAAGCTCCAGCGGCTCTTTTTGCGGCAGAAGTGAATGAAGCTGTCTTGCACTTTGTGTGTGAAGGTCAACGCTATCGCTTCTATAAGAAGACAGCTAAGACCAAGGGTCGTGCGGAAGTTTCTGGTGGAGGTAAAAAAATTCGCCAGCAAAAAGGTTCTGGTCACGCTCGTCAAGGTGGATCACGCGCTCCTCACCAAGTAGGTGGTGGTGTTGTGTTCGGACCTATGCCAGT
>CAYOWH010000005.1:0-72320 GCA_964407615.1 uncultured Bacteriovoracaceae bacterium
AATAAAAAAAGGGATCTAGGATTAAAATTCCTAGATCCCTTTTTTGCTTTTTATAAACAACTATTTCACAAATTATAAACAACTATTTCACAAAAGGTTTAAACTTTTCTGGATCATATCCTTTTTCTTTAATTTTATTTTTAACAATCTCTTCCTGATCAGGATCAAGCTGTCGAGTTCGATTAAGTATCCAACCATAATCTCTTTTGGGAGAGCCTACAAAAGCCCAACTATAAAGATCATTTTCGTTGATAGGACCTAAACCTAATATCCAATAATCTCCATCGCCAATACCAAGCCACTCTAACAAAGATAACCCTGTGAAGTTTACTTTGAGTTTGGCATTGTTTGAGTTTTCAACAATCGAGGCTTTTGCTCTCGCAATATCAATATACTCTTTGTTCTCGTCATTATATCTGTAGCATGTGTTAACAACAGAAATTTTTTGAGTTCCTACTTTTGCGTATTCCGCAGTGGTATTAAAGCATTCATTGAACCCACGTTTTTTTTTATCTTGAAAACTATTGGGAATGCGTTGAATTTCGTACCATTTTCCAACGTATTTATCTAGATCAACACTTTCAACAGTCTCAGGGGGAGATGTGGGCTTGCCACCACTCGACCATAAGTTGTTGAGTAGAAGAAGGTAAGAGGAGAAAACGATCAAAGTAATTTTAAAATGCTTCATGAGTCTTTGATAAGCCATATTTAACATAAAATAAACAAAGGATTCTTATAAGTTTTGAAAAACTGATTAATAAACATGAATAAGACATAAATTTGACTCTCAGTATTTGGTTTTTCTTAATCAAAAATAAATCTTCGATGAGGGAATTGTTCCGAATATTAAAACAGTATTTATGAAGAATTATTTATTTAAAAATTTCGTATTCATCACAACAATTGTTTTGAGTGTCTCTTGTAAAAGTCAATCCAGTTTTGATTCAGGAACTCAAAGTCTATCTACTTTAAAGACCCTTTACTCTGCCGGATCATATGCAAGTAATCCCGATTCTTTAGCAATTTCTTGGAAGAATGGATTACGATCTGAACGATCATCAAATCTAGAAGATGCTCAAATTTTATCTACTTTTGTGAGTAACGGAAATCTTTATCAAGGCGGTTATGTTGGGTTTCGAGCAGCTCTTTGGGTGAATGGTGTTCGAAGTTTTTTGAGCGATGGATTGTCGAGGGGAAGTGTTAACTCAGTTTATGTTTTAAATGGTGTTGTTTATGCTGCCGGACACGATAATGGAAAAGCAGTTTTATGGAAAAACGGAATTAAAACTGTTCTGACTACAAACGGTATTGGTAGCGCCTCTTCAGTTTTTGTGAAAGGTGATGACGTTTATTTGGCTGGATTTGAAAACACGGGAGGAGAAGATATTGCTGTTCTTTGGAAAAATCCAGGTTCAGCTGTTGAAAGAACCGAGTTAAGTGATGGCAGTTTTGATGCCTACGCTTTATCAGTTTTTGTATCCTCTCTAGGAAAAGTTTATGTCGCTGGAAAACAAACAGGTGCAGCAACTGTAGCGACACTTTGGGTTGATAGTGACAAAACAGAGCTCTCTGACCCCACAAAAGATTCCGTTGCAAACGTTGTCTTTGTTTCAGGGAATGATGTTTTTGTGGGCGGTAACGAAGGGAACGTTTCAACTATTTGGAAAAATCCTGGTGCAACGGTAGAGACGTTTCCTTTAAGTGACGGAACAAATCCAGCAAGTATTCGCTCTCTTATCAAAGAAGGGGAAAGTCTTTACGCAGCAGGTTTTGAAAATAACGGAACTCATGATCTTGCAGTTTTATGGCAAGGAGGAGAAAAGCAGGTTTTGTCAGATGGTAGTTTTGATACAGTTGTTAATTCTTTGTATGTTTCAGGTGGAGACGTTTATTTAGGAGGAAGTGAAATATATAGCGGTCCTATCATATCACCAGCGGTCACGTTTAAGGGAACTCAATCAACTCTCTTAGATAACGATTCAGAGGTTAAGTCTCTCTATGTTGTGAATGATGATATTTATGCTGTGGGTACTACTCAAGACGCGGGTGTTACAAAAGCGGCTTATTGGAAAAACGGAACTCTTGTTGATTCAAGAGTGGGCGCTGTTTTTAATTCTATTGTCGTGGATTCGGCAGGCGATGTTTTTGTAGGGGGCATACTTAATAATTTAAAAGCTATTGTTTGGAAAAATATTGGAGCAAGTGAAGAGGAAATCCTTTTGTCTGATGGTTCTGTCTCAGCAGGTGTAAACTCATTATTTTTAGCGGGAACAGATTTGTATGCTGCAGGCTTTGATGGGGTGGAGGGTGCCGTTTGGAAAAACGCAACTTTTAATCTCGGAGTTGATTCTGATGTTGCTGAATCTATAAAGTTTAACTCTGTTTTTGTATCAAATGGAATAATTTATGCTGGTGGAATTGAGCAATTTGCATCGGGCGAAACAAAGGGAGGCATTTGGAATTTAACAGATTCTGAGAAGTTATATGATCTAAGTTTTGCAGGGGGCTCTTCAATCGTCCGAGGTATTTATGTTTCTGGTCTAGATGTTTATTCGGTTGGATCTGTTACGGACGCGACAGGATCTAAGGCCGTTCTCTGGAAAAATAATCTCAAAACAAATCTTTCAAGTGATTCTTCTTTTCAGGCATCAGCAGAATCTATTGTCGTAGACGGATCGGATGTTTATGTGGGAGGTTATGAGGGCTTTACGGGTTTAACATGGAAGAATGGATTAAAAAGTGTTTTAGCCATAAAGAATCCTGGCTCAACATGTAAAATAAATTCTATCTTTTTAAAATAATTTTTTAGTTTGCTAACTTAAATTCAGTTGAATGGGTGCTCAGTTGAAGGGCAAAAGGTATAGTTGATCGAAGCATTTCAAAGCAGTTATTAAGCATTTCTTGACCAAAAAATTGATTGTTTTCTAAAAACAAGTTTTCAGATTGAGAAAGAACTCTTTGGGTAAATATTAGTTTTTGAGAAATTTTATCTGCTTGTTTGCAGATGTGAGAATTGAGGTAGCTCAATGTTAAGTCTATGAGATTTTTTACTTGGGCGATATTTGCTTTCGTAGGGCCTGCGCGAAGAGTGTTTTGAAAGTGATGCCATAAAAAAAGTTTTTCATGATCGGAAAACTTGGGGCGAGCAATTTTTTTTGCAACTTGTTCTTCTATGAATTGGCTGATTTGTTTTTCTATAGGTTGCTTTGAAAGCTCAAGTGTTTCTCCAAAAGAAATGTGTGAAGAGATGATGGCGTCGATTTCTTCTTCGGAATATTTATTGTTAAAATTATGAGACCAGTCCAAAATCAGGGCAGATATTCTGTCGGATTCAAGAAGATATTTTTCTTTTTGATAAGATAAGAGATCGTGAGGAGAAACGATTGTGACTTCATCTTTTTCTGATCCGTCAAAGCGAAATTTTTTATTGTTTTTTTGATAGGAAATGGCAGCTTCTAGTTTTTTCTGAACAATCAAAAGGTGATTGATCCAAATGGCTGCCTGAAGCCCTTTCGAATAATCGATATTAATTTGAAATTGAGAGTTATTCGGAAGAATTTTAAGTATTCCATTAGAATTTAGGAATTCTTTCTTTATTCTTAAATCCCAATAATTTGCTAGTTCAGGAGTGAGGTTGTATTCGCGAAGAGATTTGACAAATCCAAGCATTGTTTGAATTTCTTCGATGAGATTGTGGTATCGATGTTCTTTTGAAAAAGCAGATAACTGTTTAAATGGATCTTCCGACATCAAGGTATAGGGGCCTTGAGGTGGGGGTATTGAAAAAGGTGAGTTAGGGAGCGTGTTTTCGGATTCATTAAGGGTAAGTTCAAAAATTTTTTTTGATTGGTTATTAAAAAAACGATCTGGGATTTGAACCCGGGCGTGAGCAATAAGAGTCGAAAGAAACAACATAAAGATAAGTAAATTTGAAATAAAATTTTGAGATTTAAAATTTTTCATTTTTAAATTTGTATTTAGAATGCAAAAGATGATAATTCCCGTAACGCGCTTAGTCAAGATTGAATTTTAATGGCAAATATCATTAAAATTCAAAGGGTTACAGTGGCGCGCTCGTTAGGAGAAATTTTTATATCCTCGCTAACGAGCGGTTCCGCTGTTTTTGTAAGAACTGTTCGTTGGGCTTTCCCCAAAACAGCTCAAGAGTTGGTACACAGATAAGATATTTCACGTTCCGCTCAACTTAAGCCTCTCCAGCATACATTGAGCAATTCCGAGTTGAACTTATCTGTCGCCACTTAGGCATGAATCCCAAGGGGCAACCATTCATACATCCTAAGGGTTTAGTCTCAAAATGTATTCCTCCAGAGGTCCTCGCTTTTCTTAGGAGCTTGGCGACCTCATCCGCCCCACTTAAAAGATTTGGTCGTTGAGTTCGCAAGCACTGACGATGGCAAAGCAATCGTCGGCACGTACTTTTTCAACCACTTTTGCAAGTATAGGAGAACACTTGCGACCTTTAAGCGGTTCCGAGCTTTCATCGCAACTCACTCTCGACATGTTGTCCTTGCCGCCCTTGGAAGAGCTGTTGGCTGCAAATATCCAGTGCTTCGCCAACAATGTTAGCCTTCACTCGCATGAGAGAGCTCGGCCACTTCCTCAGTCTACCGTCGTTCGTTCCGAACGGTTGCGGACTGATGGGTTTTCAAGGTTCGCTTTTCGCTACAACCTATCAAGTTACCAGTGCCTAACACGAACCTATTAAACACTTTGTCGATCAGCCTTTGATAGGTACATCGCTGCACAAACCAATGATCCAGGCTAAAGCAGTAACTGGACGATTCTGCTTGCAGGTCTTGCACCTGCTTGAGTTTTGATTAGCTTCGCTGCTTATCAAACACACACCCTGAATAAAGCACGTTGCGTGCCATCGGTGTTTTGTTTTTGTTTTGAATTATTTTTAAGTTTTAATTGAGAAAATAAAAAAACCTGAGGCAATTTTTCTTAAAGATATGAAAATTTGCCTCAGGTTTGTTGCTAAATGGGATTACTTTTGAATTTTCTTAAATAATTTATCAATTTTTTTATCTAAGTCATTCATGGCTTTTAATCCTTTTGAGTTAAAGCCTTTGCCCAGATTGTCATAAATAAAGAAAACTTCTGTTTCGACAAGTTCCAGAATGTCTTCGACTTCTTTTTTCTTGTAGAGAGACTGAATAGATTCAAAAATAAATTCAGCAGAGGGAGAGTCTGATCCAAGGTGAATGATTGCGTAGCTGAGGGCAGATACAGCGTCCATGACTTTATTGGAAAGAGGTTTAGGGGCTTTAGTTTTTGTTTTTGTTTTAGATTTTTTCATGATTTCCTTTTAAATAACGGGTCATGAATATATCGACTATTTAGGCACGTATGTACAATGAATAATGAGGGGTTATTTTCTGTAACTCAGTAAAAGACGAAAAAGGTCTTGGTCTTCAAAGTTTCTAGCAATATCTAACAAACATCCAGAGTGATCGGGAAAACATTCGTCTACGTCTGCTCCTGCTTCAAGGATACGTTTTACGACCAAACGAAAATATTCTTTGTTGGGATATTTTTTATAATGATCGATAAAATTAATTAAAACTTGATTTCCTCTTCTGTCTCTTAAAAGAGGGTTGGCCCCTAGATCTAAGAGGGTTGCCATGATTCGAGGATCGTCCGCAGCATGAATAGCTGCTGATCCAGAAGCGGCTCTTTGGGAGTCGTTCAATTTGGTGTCGAGTTTGGCACCTTTCGCTTTAAGGTACTGAATTAAAACAATCTTCTTGTCTATTGTATAAAAAAGTCCCGAATGAAGATCATCTGAAAAAAGACCGAATGTATTTTGTTTGCTGATGTATTTAACGTCTTTAATTCCCCAGTGGCTAACGATTTCAAAAACGGCAGGAGCTTTTTCATCATTGATATCTTCTCCTTTTTCGACGGATGAGAAAATTTCAAAAAGATCGCCCTTAGCTATGGCCTCTTTGAGGTTGGCTTGTGCTGAAAAGGAAAGAGTAAATTGAAAAAATATGAGTGTTAGCCAGTTGTTGAATCTTCTCATTTGTTTTGGGTCAATCTAAGCGTTGGAGTTCTCGTGACAACTTAAAATCTATAAAATTAATACAAGTCTTTTTATTAAAATGTTAGATTTTGAGGATTATATGTAAATTATTGCTCACTAAAGATTAAATAATTGGTATTGTAGAATTGTATAGCTGTCAACTGTTTGACTTCTGCGTTTCAAAGACTTAATAAAAAACTTTTTTTCAAACTGGACAAGGAATAAAATTTAAGAAAAAAATTACGTTGGAAAAAAGTCAAAAAATTTTTATTTCTAATTATTTAAACCACAAGATTTGAGGCAACATTAGACAAGTGGAGCATAGAAAAGAATTAGATGGTATTAGAACTTTAGCAATAATTCCTACTATTTTATACCACGCAGGTTTTTCTTTATTCAGTGGTGGCTTTGCCGGAGTAGACGTTTTTTTTGTGATAAGTGGATATTTAATTTCAAATATCATAATTTCAGACATTGAAAACGGCTCTTTTTCAATAGCTAATTTTTATGAAAGAAGAATAAGGCGCATTCTACCAGCCTTATTCTTAATTGTTACTGTAACTTCTTTCTTTGCTTTGTTTGTTCTTTCTCCTTTTAAATATAAAAGTTTTGCTCAGAGTATATCTTGGGCAAGCTTAGCAGGATCCAATGTTTATTTTTTTAAAAAGGCTGACTATTTCAATCCTCTTTCTGATTTAATTCCTTTACTTCATACATGGACTCTTGGAGTTGAGGAACAATTTTATTTTATTTTCCCCTTTTTTTTAATCATTATCCAAAAGTTTGGAAAAAGAAAAATGATTTTAGTGACAACCGTATTAGGTTTTTTAAGTTTGTTTGCAGCACATTTAATTACTGTAGGTAATGTTAATTTCAGAATTTTTAATAATCATTATTACGATGCAAAAGGAGCGTATTTTCTACTTCCAACTAGAGGTTGGGCGCTTTTAATGGGGGCTTTAGCTTCCATGTTTGCATCTTCAGAGTTACATAATAAAACTTGCGGAAGCCTAAAATATAATCTTTTATCTTTTTTGGGGTTTTTAATGATTGTGTTTTCTGAGGTTTTTTTTTCAAAAACAACTCCATGGCCGAGTTTTTATTCTCTGTTACCAGGCTTAGGGACATGTTTAGTCATTTTGTATGCAAATAAAAATACAATCATGGGCCAAATCTTATCTACAAGGATATTTGTAGGAATTGGTTTGGTTAGCTATAGTGCCTATCTTTGGCATCAACCAGTTTTTTCACTAACAAGGAATTATTTTTTTTATGAAAAAGACATTAGTAATTATTTAAAAATAATTCTCATAATAATAACTTTTATTTTATCTTATTTAAGTTGGAGATTTGTGGAAGTTCCTTTTCGAAAGAAAGAATTTTTGAATCAAAAAAAAGTTTTTGCTTTTGGACTTTTATCAAGTTTTATTTTACTTTTTTTTGGATTATATGCTGGATACCTAAAGCCTTTTAAGAGTACTTTTTATCTTTATAAGTTCAATGGAAAAGTAAGAGAGTTTTTAGATAAAAATAAAAATGTTTTTAGTGATGATCAGGAAGAAGTGTTAGACGAACTATGTAATAGATATGTAAAAATGGATGTAAATGGTTGTCTGTTTGGTGATTTAGATAAGGCACCTGAAATTGTGATTGTTGGAGATTCACACTCAAGAGCTCTTTTTTTGGAGCTTTCTAAAAAATTAAGAGAAAATAATATGTCAGCGTTGGGATATTGGGGTCCTTATTGCGCTCCTGTTGTAGGTCAGTCTTTTAGTTTTTATGAGTCAAACGGGTGTCGTGAATTTGTCAATAAAGTCTTTGAAAAGATTTTTAATGATAAAAAAATTAAAATTGTTATTTGGGCTGCTTTTTGGTCTAATTATTTCACTTTCTCATCACATAGTCTTCCCTTAGGTGATTTTTCTTTAAGTGAAGCAAAAAATAGCTTTAGCTTTGGTTTTCAAGAAACTTTTAATAAATTGCTCCAATCTAAAAAAGATATAATTTTTGTAAAGGATGTTCCTACGTATAACGTAAGTATACCTCGTATAGTCCTAGAGAAATTAATTAAATTTAATGATTTTGATATTGGAGAACATAGTTTAAGTAGGGAAACCTATGGCAAACAAAATTTTTTACCAGAGCAAGTTTTTAAAAAACTTAATTTACAAAAAAATTCTAAAATAATAGAGACAGTTGATTTGTTTTGTAAAAAACAATCAAGTTGTAGTTATATAGATGAAAATCAAATGCTTTATTATTACGATGCTCATCACATTACAGAGATCGCAAGTGTCCCGATTGTGAAAGAAATAATGAAGAATATTATTTCAAAATAATATTCTTCATTATTTGTACAATATTTTTAGCATTTTTAGTTAAAGTCTTTGTCCGTTCTGTAACAATTAATGACGAAAACCTTTTTACGGGTCTAAGACTCTTTCTAACTTCCTTTTTTTATAGAAATTTGAAGAAACGACATCTAGAGTGTTCCTTGCATGAAAGGCATTTTATTAGCTGGTGGTAGTGGAACGCGTTTGTATCCCGCAACAATGGCAATTAGTAAGCAGTTGTTGCCAGTATACGATAAACCGATGGTTTATTATCCACTGAGTTTATTGATGTTAGCTGGTATTAGAGAAGTTCTATTAATCTCAACCCCTCAGGACATCTCTCGATTCGAGCTTCTACTAGGGGATGGATCTAGTTGGGGAATAAATATAAAATATAAAATTCAAGAGAAGCCCGAAGGCATTGCGCAAGCTTTTGTTTTGGCTAAAGATTTTTTAGATGGTCAGCCTTCTTGTCTGGTTTTAGGCGACAATGTTCTTTACGGAGCAAAACTTGAGGATTTACTTGTAAAAGCTTCTCAAGTCGCAAACGGAGCTTACGTCTTTTCGTATATTGTTGCAGATCCTGAGCGATACGGGGTTATTTCGTTTGATAAATCAGGAAAGGCAACACACATAGAGGAAAAACCTAAAAAACCAACTTCAAAATATGCAATTCCTGGAATTTATTTTTATGACTCTCGAGCGCCCGAAATTGCATCTCGCTTAAAACCTTCTGTTAGGGGTGAGCTTGAAATAACCGATCTTAATAAGTTTTATCTAAATGAAGGAACGTTGAATGTTCTCAACCTTGGAAGAGGTTATGCGTGGCTTGATATGGGAACCTTCGATAGTTTACTAGAGGCTTCAGAATATATTGCTGTTATTGAAAGAAGACAAAGTTTGAAAGTCGCCTGTCTCGAAGAAATCGCCTACAGAAATAAATGGATTACAAAAAAGGAAGTCCTTGCAAAAGCAGAGAAGCTTGGCAAAACAAATTATGCTGATTACTTAAGATCCTTGGAGTTTTAGTTTATGGAAATTCAAGAAACTCCCCTGGAGGGGATCTTTATTTTAAAATCAAAAATTTTCAGCGACGAAAGAGGCTTTTTTTTTGAAGCTTACAAGGATTCATTTTTTGATGAAAAAAAGATATGTCGATCTTGGGTTCAAGATAATGTTTCTGTTTCGCGCAAAGGTGTTCTCAGAGGGCTTCATTTTCAAAAAGAGCCGTTTTCTCAAAAAAAACTTGTAAGAGTTTTAAGCGGTAGAGCACTAGATGTTGCTGTTGATTTAAGAAAAGAATCTAAAACTTTTGGAAGGCATTTTTCACTTGAGCTTTCTTGTGATAACGGGCTTGCTTTGTACATACCTGATGGTTTTGCTCACGGGTTTCAGGCGTTAGAGGACAATACTGTTTTGTCTTATAAGTGCAGTAAACCATACAATCCAGCTTCAGAGTCAGGAATTTTGTGGAATGATCCAGATCTAAAAATTGATTGGCCAATTAAAAATTCAGTTATTTCTCATAAAGATCAAAAACTTTTATCGTTCAAGGATTTTTCGAAGTGAAAGTTTTTATCACTGGGGTTTCAAGTTTTACGGGATGTCATATAGCAAGAGCTTTTTGCCGTTCATCTTTTCAAGGTAATGTTAAAGTTTATGGGACTTTGACTAAAAAAAAATCCGATTATTCAGTTATTGAAAATCAGCGGCTTTCTTTTTCTTTGGTTGAGAATTGGATTGAAGAAGCCTCTTTTGGATCCAAAAGATTTTTAGCTGATTTATCAGAGATTCAGCCCGATGTTTTTATCAATCATGGGGCTTCCATCAAGGGTTACAGGGAAAAAGATTTTGATATTCAGTCGTGCGTTGCAAAAGCTTTGGTGAACATAGGCGAAGTTTTTGATCTTTTGCCAAAAAACTCTAAATTTATTCATTCGGGATCTATTTTTGAAAAAGATTTAGAGCGTTCTTATGATACTTACTCGCTTTATGGTTTAGCTAAATCTGTTATATGGGACGAGATTTCAAAAATGAAAAAAAGCTTTTTTCTTTCAAAAATAGTTATTCCCGATCCTGTGGGGGTTTATGAAAATCAAGACAGATTAGCTCCTGTTCTTTTTAGAAAATGGAAATTAGGGGAGCGGATAGATTTAAAGAATCCCGATGTCATTCAAGACAGGATTCCTGCATCTTGGCTTGCTCAAATTTATGTGGATGAGGCTTTTAAAGATATAAAATCCTCAGTTCAAACATATAAAATTAGAAGGCCATCGGGCTTTTGTAAAACAAACCTTGAGTGGGTTCAGACGCTTGCAACATATTTTGAAAAGAAAACAGGAAAAAGTTGCCCAGGTTGGAATATCTTGCCTAATGTAGATAGCGAAAGAAAAAATACGGAGCCTGTGGCGGAGGTTTTAAATAATGATCAATGTGATCGATTTTTTAATGAATATTCGGATTGGTTGCTCAAATGACTAAATTATTAGTGACAGGATGTGCTGGTTTTATCGGTGGAAATTTTGTAAGGCTACTTTTAGGGAAGTCTTTCTCAAATAAAAATTATTCTTTTGACACTCTTTCTGTAGATGAGGTTGTTGGAATTGATGCCATGAGAATTGGATCCTCAGAAAAGCTTTTGTCAGAGCTAAAAGAAAATAAAAAATTTACGTTTTATAAACATGATATTTGCGACAGAAAATCTCTTAAAGATGTTCTTGATAAACATAAGCCCGATATGATCGTAAATTTTGCAGCTGAAAGTCATGTCGACAGAAGCATTGATAGTTCCGATGCTTTTGTTCATTCAAATGTCATAGGAACTGTAAATCTTTTAGAACTTTGTCGGGAAAGATCTTTGAGGTATCTACAGGTATCCACTGATGAGGTATATGGAGAGCTTGGAGAAACAGGATCCTTTTTAGAAACGACTCCCCTTGCGCCGAATTCTCCTTATTCTGCTTCTAAGGCTGCTGCGGATTGCTTTGTTAAAGCCTTTGTCCATACACATAAGCTTGATGCGGTAATTACTCGGTGTTCAAATAATTATGGACCTCATCAATATCCGGAAAAATTTATACCCGTTGTTGTAACTAAGGCTTTAAAAAATCAAAAAATTCCTGTTTATGGAAATGGATTGAATGTTCGTGATTGGCTTCATGTCGAAGACCACTGTTGGGGTGTTTTTCTAGCTTTGACAAAAGGTAAAACGGGAGAAGTCTATAATTTCGGCGGTTTTGGAGAACGAAATAATTTAGAAGTTGCTCACAAAATAGTAGAGATTTTAAAAAAAGATAAATCGATTATTAGTTTTGTTGAAGATCGTAAGGGCCATGACTGGCGATATTCTATTGATTCTTCAAAAGCTCAAAATCAACTAGGCTGGAAGCCTCTTTGGAATTTTGAAGAAGGATTAGATCACACGGTTGGATGGTATAGATCGGAAAAAGAAATTTAAAATTTTTTTACACAATGCTTTTTCTTGAATGAGAGTGGGGGATGGTTTTTCGGCATCGGTATTGTCTGTTGATTCTTTCAGATTGGCTGGTTTCGTGCGATCTGAGTTTTGGGGTATGGAGCTTTGATCAAAAACGATTTTTGATTCCTCTTCAGAAGGGATTCGCCTAGAAAATTCCCAAAAATCTAGAATTTTTAGATCATCATCTGTAAGAATACGGCGCTCTGGAACAAATCCTCTTTTTTCTTGAAGCTCTTTTATGATGTGAGTTTTGCTAAGAAGGTGAGCTTTTTTTTCAAGATAACTTTCATTGTCTTGAAGTTTTGTAAAAATTTGGAAAGGAAATATGGTCGATATATAGGGAGCGTATTCAAGGTTGCCTCTATGGTTCATGGACTGAGCAAATGCTGGATCGGCTAAAAGAGCAAAGCTCCTAGAATTTGGCATTTTTTCAGATAATAAAAAGTAATCAAAGACGTTTTCTTGATTTTTGAGATATCGAAAGAGTTCTTCTTCAAGAAAGGTCTCTACTTCTTGAGTTGATTTGGGAGCAAGCGTTTCTTTGTATTCGGGATTCATCAAGATCAATGAAATGTTAGGACGTCTTGAAACAAGAGCCATAATATCAAGCCTTAGTTTGCTTTTGTTCAAACTTGATAGATAGTGACTCAGCTCATGGCTTATGAACTGTAAAGTGTCACCCATGCACCAATAATCAAAAAGAACGATTTTGTCGTAATCGTTAATTTTTGAAAGGGGAAAGAGTTGCTCAAAGATGTCTTGAATTTTTTTTTGAAATTTAATTTCTTTGTTTTCAATCCTAAGTCTTTGAAGCTCAGGTTTGATTGATAGGGGGACATGTAAAACATCAAAGCCTGAATATTCTAAAAGTGTATCAACGGGAGCAGGTCCTCGACCAACCACGATAAACAAAGGGTTTTGAGTCCCATCGTTAAGCGCTCGGTTGATCATAAGCTGCGTAAGCGAAACGGCATCTTTAATTTCGTAATCACTCAATTGGCTTGCGGTTGTATTAAAGGCGAAAAAAAAACTCAGAATAGATAAATGAGCTTTAATTTTCATGAAACCAGAATTCCTAAGCGAAACTTAAAACTTTAAGCGGCTAAGAGTCAAAGAGAAAGTGGTGGCCTTTCGTTAATATCATAGACAATTTTTGTTTTTTCCGAAAATGGAAGATGTATTTCACCAATCGGTTCAGGTGTTCCTAGTGCGGATATGGTTTCTGGATCTAAAAGAGCTTCTATGAGCTGCGGAACAAATTTCTTGCCCCGGTCGGCTCTCATAGTTTGAGTATAGGCTTCTTTGTATTCTTCTTCTTCCGTATTCCAATAGCGACGAATTCGTTTATAGGCTTCGCCTGAATCGAGAGCTTTCTCAGCATTCAAAAGAAATTCATAGGACTGTTTAGTTTGTCGCGAAAAGTTTATATCCCTAGCGATGGCGTGCATATGGTGACCATCTATAGCTGAAAAGGCAAGTCTTCCGTACTCGTCCATATTACGACGACTGCTTAGTTTAATCGACTTTCCATAGTGAGTTCCATTCTTAATTTTATTGTAGATTTGTAAGGGATCATCATAAGCGTAAATATGTAAACCTGTAATATCTGGATTAACGGTTACTGTTTCACTTTTGGGTTTTTCAGCTTTTTCGTAAAAATATCCGAGTGTCACACTTGGAGCGAGCGAGTTAAAGGTAACTAGATCGACGTGAACGCGAGAAGTTTGAGCCTGAGCTTTTGTGTAAGCATTCGCTAAATTAGAAACAAGTGATCCTCCCAGAGAGTGACCTGTAAAAAGTAAGCGTCGATCAGGATATTGAGCAGAGAAAAAGTTAATAGCATTGACATATTTTTTGCTGAGGACAGCATCTTGTTGGAATTCTTCAATCGCACGATTTGTAAATTTATCGATTTGAGTTTCTACTGCATTTTTGAGTTGCCTAAAGCCTGGCACAACTAAGTTAATAGGTTCTAGAATTTGAGCGAGATAGCCGCTGCCTTTTCTTTTTATGTTTTCAATAAAGTCACCAAAGGTTGAAGTTCCTTTGACCGAGATAATGGGAGGGAGTTGGGGAAGGAGAGGTTTGTAAACGACGATAAACATTTTACAATCCTGAATAGGTATAAATCTATAAAGCTTAGAGTTGACGCAGCTAAAGCCTTCGATGTCATAACCCTCCATCAGAATTTTGCTTTTGAGTTCGGGGTTGTTTTTGTAGAGCTCTTCTGAATTTTTAAATCGATAAAACCCTTTTAAGTGAGTGTCGGAAAGTGTGTTTTCGTTCACAAACGCGCCAGATGATTTTTTGAGAAATTTAAAAAGCTTATAGCTTCTGTCGCTTGCATAAAAAGCACTGTCTATTTTTTGAGCTTGTATTTCTTTTGTATTTTGAAAACTTTCTCCTTTAAGGGAGAATAGTGTAAGGCTTGAAAAAAATAAAAAATATTTAAAATTCACCCTCATGAGGCGGGTTATATTCAATCCAAATAAGAAGTGCAATATTTGGTTTAAACAAGAATTGTATTTTTTAGTGCGTTCAATCTAAAAAATTACTTTTTATGACTTCCATCACAGAAAGGGGGATTTTTTGTTTCTTTACACTGACAGAGAGCAACTTTAGTTTTTTCTTTTAATTCAAATGCTTTGGGAGCAAAAGTTGAACCTTTGTGAGCCCCGTTGCAAAAGGGTTGCTTATCGGACATTCCACAGGTGCAATAGTAATAGGTTCCCGCCTCTAGTTCTAGAACAGCGGGTTTGTTTTTTTTGTGATCACTCATACTTTAGATTTTACTATATAAAGAAATGAAAAAAAGTCTTTACGTTCTTTTTTGAGAACAAAATGTCTTTTTTATGGGAACAATTCATTGATGAGGGTTGAGTGTCATTTTCTTTACTCCTGTATATTTCTTTCTTTGATGTTTATGTGTTTTCGATACGGTATTTGTTTTTTTATATTTTTTGCATCCTTGAAAGCTGATGCTCTTTATTTTGTGAGTACAAAATATGATTCTACTTTTGCAAAAGTAGAAGAATTTATGGGGACGCAAAAGCTATCAAAAGAAAGCTCGCTTTGTTTACGGTCGCTTCCTCAAAAAACCCGGTATTTCTTATATCAGCGCTATGTCGAGGAACTAAAAGAGAGTGCCTATCATTCTTCTTCTTTAGAAAAGCTTATTCAGAATTATGGAAAGATGTCTTATCTTGCTTGTCGGGAAAGTGGCGGATTAGGAGTGGCTTTGTCTGCTCATGGAAGTGAAGCAAGAGTTAGTTATTATGGGCATCTTTATTCTTCTTTGAAAAAGGGAATTCAAGAAATGATTGCCAAAAGATTTAAGTATAAAAGAAAAAATTATTTTTCGATCACTACAAATGTAGGTTTGTTTCAGGTGTCGATTGATCAAGTGGATGATCTTCCCGATAGATATGATCCTGAATTAGAAATTCATCATTTTTTTTTAGATCAGATAAAAGTGCTTTCAGGAATGAGCGATAGATCTCTGCTACTTGCTTGTGGAACACAACAGATTTTTGATCTTCAAAAAGAACCTGAGCTTTTACGTGAACTACGATTATCGCTAAATCTTATGAAATATCCATCTGAGTTGGAACGACTGTCTTTATATGCAAAATTACAAACTCTCTGCCCTGCACTTAATTTTGAATTAGCAAAAAAAATTTACAATCTTAAGGGTGCTCGTTACTTTGGACCTTTAAGTAACAAAAGAAATAGTCGCTCTTGTGGAACAACTTTTAGCCTCTGTGCGCCAATTTTTAAGAAGATTCGTGATTATGTTTTTTAATATTTCTTAAGCTTTCGTTGATAAAAGAGAGTGAAAATTCTAGCTTCTCTTTTATGTCAAACGAAAGCATGTGTCCTTTTTCTAGTGGAACTCGTAAACATACTGTTGCAGCCGCGCCTTCAAACGCAAAATGGTGGCCTGAGCAGTTAAATTTAAAAATATTAAATCAGCGTTCTCCTTTATCTAATCCAATGGATAAAGAATTTGATTACGCAAAAGAATTTAAAAGTCTCGACCTTCATTCGGTGGTTAAAGACATCCAGTCTTTGATGACGACGTCGCAAGATTGGTGGCCGGCAGATTATGGTCACTACGGGCCATTCTTCATTCGTATGGCGTGGCACAGTGCGGGTACTTATCGAATTGCTGATGGCCGCGGGGGAGCGGGTAATGGTTCACAACGTTTTGCTCCTCTCAACAGTTGGCCTGATAACGGTAACCTCGATAAGGCTCGTCGTTTGCTTTGGCCAATTAAGCAAAAATATGGTCGCAAACTTTCTTGGGCAGACTTGATGATTCTCGCGGGTAACGTAGCTCTCGAATCTATGGGGTTTAAAACTTTTGGTTTTGCTGGTGGCCGCGAAGATATTTGGGAGCCAGAAGAGGATATTTACTGGGGCTCTGAGGGCAAATGGCTTGCAGATGAGCGTTACAGTGGAGATCGTCAATTGGAAAATCCCCTTGCTGCTGTACAGATGGGATTGATTTATGTGAACCCTGAAGGGCCAAATGGAAAGCCAGATCCGATTGCGGCTGCAAGAGACATTCGAGAAACTTTTGCTCGTATGGCGATGAACGATGAAGAAACAGTGGCACTCATTGCGGGTGGGCATACTTTTGGAAAAGCTCATGGTGCTGCGGATGCAAGCAAGTATGTTGGTCCAGAGCCTGAAGGGGCAAGTATCGAAGAGCAGGGTTTTGGTTGGACAAATACTTACAAGAGCGGAAAAGGCGCTGATACAATCACAAGCGGATTAGAAGGTGCATGGACTACAAATCCAACTCAGTGGGATAATAATTATTTAGAAAACTTATACAAATATGGGTGGGAACTTACCAAGAGTCCTGCGGGTGCTTTTCAGTGGACACCGAAGGATCCTTCGGCGGCGAATCTTGTTCCCGATGCTCATGATCCAAAGAAGCGCCATGCTCCTATTATGTTTACAACGGATCTCGCTTTGCGGATGGATCCAAGTTACGCAAAAATTACAAAAAGATTTTTAGAAAATCCAAAAGAGTTTGCAGATACATTTGCTCGAGCCTGGTTTAAGCTCACTCATAGAGATATGGGACCTGTCTCTCGTTATTTGGGGCCTCTCGTTCCTAAAGAAGAACTCATTTGGCAAGATCCTATTCCCGCTGTTGATCACAAGTTAGTTGATGAGCAAGATGTAAGCAGTTTGAAAGCAAAAATTCTTGCTTCTGGTCTGTCGATTTCTCAGTTAGTTACAACAGCGTGGGCATCGGCTTCTACTTTCAGAGGAACTGATAAGCGTGGTGGCGCAAACGGGGCACGCATTCGTTTGTCTCCGCAAAAAAATTGGGAAGTGAATCAACCTTTGGAACTTACAAAAGTGATTCAGTCACTGGAGACTCTTCAAAAACAATTTAACCAGGCCCAAACGAGTGGAAAAAAGATTTCTCTTGCAGACATGATTGTTCTAGGAGGTTGTGCTGCTGTAGAAGAAGCGGCAAAGAAGGCCGGTCAGATTGTCAAAGTTCCGTTTACTCCAGGAAGAATGGATGCCCATGAGAAAGATACAGATGTTCATTCATTTGCAGTCCTTGAACCCACCTCTGATGGATTTAGAAACTATCTTAGAAAAGGTCAGGAAAAAGCTGCTGCAGAATTACTTGTTGACCGTGCAAATTTACTCACGCTCACAGCTCCCGAAATGACAGTGCTTGTGGGTGGATTAAGAGTATTGGGTGCCAATTACGGAAAATCTAAAGAGGGTGTTTTTACAGCACGTTCCGAAACTCTTACGAATGATTACTTTGTAAATCTTTTAGATATGCAAACGAAGTGGCAAAAATCTTCAAAGGTTGAGGGAGTACTTGAAGGTCGAGATCGAACTACAGGAGAAATAAAATGGACAGGCACAGTTGTAGACCTTGTCTTTGGATCAAATTCACAACTTCGTTCCCTTGCAGAGGTTTATGCGTGTCGAGATTCTCAAAAGGCTTTTGTTCATGACTTTGTCGTTGCGTGGACTAAAGTTATGAATTTGGATCGCTTTGACTTAAGAAGTTAAATTCTATTTCCTGTTCCTCTTCTCGGCTTTGAGTGAGCTCATGGAGCTTATAAGTTTTGAATAAGAGGAACGGGAAATATTTTCTTTGAAATTATTTAAAAAATTATACGATCTTTGAAGCTGAAAAGAGAAGTTTTTATAACTTTGAGAGAGGCTTCGGGGCGACATAAGAAAAACTTTAGTTCTTGATATGTTTTGAGAGAGCGCTTTAGAAAATGATTCGAGATCAGTTTCTGAACGTGAATCACGAAGTAACTTGTCTTTCTCACTTCCTTTGATGACAGCTGTTGGCTTTCGCCACGTGATTTCATATCGGCTTCCCATGAAGGAGGCCCATTCCGTTTCTACCCATTTCTTTGATCTTTCCATATTATTTATGAGCTCTTGATAATTGGGCGCGACTTCAATTCCTGACCAAAATTCATTTTGGTCAAAAGAACTTGTTTCATTGAATTCAAGCGAGTCGCAGTACCAATAGGCGACATTTGAAATGTCTTCTGGTTTTAGATCTTCAATAATTTTTAGAGAACCGTTTTCACGAACATAAAAAATAGAAGATATTCCCTGACAAACATATAAAAAAGAAAAAATAATTTTTAAAACAACACTTCTGCGACTAATTTTCACAAGCCATGCTTTTAGCTCATTTTTTCGAGACTGGAAATTCTTTCCTCTAAAGCGGGGTGTGTTGAAAAAAGGCTCAAAAACGAATTGGGTTTTTGAGATATTTTTAAAGTTGCCAGAGAAGAATGAGGGGTTTCTTCTTGAATCTCGATGGTTTCTTTGAGCTTTTTCAGCGCAGACACCATGTCGTTTTTGCTTGAATAGAGAGCGCCTCCTTTGTCGGCTCTAAACTCGCGTGCACGAGAAAAAGCTGCAACAACGAGCATTCCCAAAATTCCTAAGACAATCTCACAAACAAAGACGACCAAAAACTGCACCCATGATCTTTTTTCCTCTTCAACCGCCTGACTTGCAAAGAAGGCAATCACTCGAGCAAGGAACATTACAAATGCGTTTACAACACCTTGAAGAAGGGTCATGGTAACCATATCTCCGTTGGCAATGTGTGCAACTTCGTGAGCCAGGACTCCTCTCAGTTGAGCTTTGTTCATTTTGTCCATCAACCCAGTTGAAACAGCTACAAGTGAGCGACTCTGTGTTGGGCCTGTTGCAAAAGCATTTATCTCAGGGCTTTCGTAAATACCTACTTGAGGCATGGGAATTCCAGCTTTTTTAGCAAGACTTTCAACTTCGAAATATAAATCTCTCAAATTTGCATCTGGAGTTGTTTCTCCAATCAACTGCACTCCCATAGCCCATTTCGCTATTATTCTAGAAAGTGCTAGAGATAAGAAAGCGCCGCCGAAGCCCCATACTAAACAAAAAATCATGAGTGAGTAATAATTCATGACCCCCATGGATGAGAGATAGGGCTTAATGCCAAGAAAGTTTAAAATTGTAGAAAGAGTGACAACAATTAAAATGTTTACAGTTACGAAGAGTAGAATTCTTTTTGCAATTTTCATAAAATATCCTCCTATTATTTCTTAAGAGCTCTTTGAGCTCTATCAGCCTTTTTTTTGTTTTGGGCATCAAAAAACAGCGAGAGAAGTATGGAGGATCCTATCAGTCCTACGATAATTAAAAGTGACCATGATATAGGAAACTTTCCACCATACAGTTCGTTTAAATAAGACATCTTTAAACCTACAAAAACAAGAACAGATGCTAATCCATATTTTATAAATCTAAAACGATCAATGACAGAGGCAAGCATGAAGTACATCGAGCGAAGTCCAAGGATCGCAAAAATATTAGAAGTATAAACAATAAAAGGTTCTTTGGTGATGGCAAAGATTGCGGGGACAGAGTCAACAGCAAAAATAATGTCAGTCAACTCAAGAAAGAGAAGAGCAATAAAAAGAGGTGTTACGTAGATAAGATTGTTTTGTTTAATGAAGAAACTATCTTTCTCAATAGAAGAATGGATTCTAAATATTTTTCTTAGAAATCGAATAACAATGTTTTTATCGAGATTTACTTCCTCGGTTCCCGCAAAAAACATTTTGATACCTGTCACGATGAGAAGGACACCAAAGAAAACCGCTACCCACTCATATTTGAGAAGAAGAGTGCCGAGGGCAATAAATATAGCTCTAAAAAAGAGAGCACCAAAAATTCCCCAAAATAAAATACGATGCTGATAAATTTTAGGAATTCCAAAATAACTAAACACCACGGCAAAAATAAAAATGTTGTCTATTGCCAAAGATTTTTCAATGACAAAACCCGTTAGGAATTCAAGAGCGAGAGTTTTGGCTTTTGCTTCTGGATTAAAATCTGGAAGTGATAAAAAGCTTGGATCAGTGTTAAATTTCCAAAGAGAGTATTTGTAGAAAAGTAAGTTAAATACAAAAGCAAGACTTACCCAAACAATTGTCCATGTGGTGGCCTCTTTAATAGAAACAATATGCGCTTTTTTGTGAAAGACTCCTAAGTCGAGTGCAAGCATTATAAGGACAAAGAGAGTAAAGCCTGCATAAAACATCCAATAATCTGAGAAGGGAAAGTAAATCATTTTTTGGCTTCCTCCATAAAACGTGCCTTAGTCATAATATCGACCTAAAATAACTATACCTAAAATAGATAATAGTTCTAGTTTGTATTGTTTAATGTTATATTAAGGTTTGATCTCTTATGACGCCCTGGCTTAATTATCATCATCTTTTCTATTTTAAATGTATTGCAGAAGAGGGGAGTGTCTCAGCGGCAGCTGTCAAATTGAGAATAGGTCAGCCTACTTTAAGTGCGCAATTAAAGCAGTTTGAGGATCAAATAGGAATTCAGTTATTTGAGCGTAAAAACAAAAAGTTGATCCTAACAGAACAAGGTAAAATCGCTTTCGATTATTCTAAGAATATTTTCAAGTTGGGCTCTGAGATGTATGAGGTCCTTCATCAACGAATGATGCCTCTTAAAAACACCCTCCATATTGGTGCTTTGGATTCAATTCCCAAGCAAGTGATTGTTCAGCTAACAAAACATGCTTATAAGATTGCACCCTGCCAAATCACTTTAACGGAGGGAAGTTCTGATTCGTTGCTTCGTGAGCTTTCTCAGCATCGTATAGATCTTATGATCACAGACTATGTGCCCGCGGGTGTTGATGCAAAGGGTCTTTTGCCCAAGTCCATTAGCAAGAAAAATGTTGCATTTTTTGGAGCACAAAAGTTTGTTGGTCTTCGTAAGAATTTCCCAAATTCTATTTCTGATGTCCCGATCATATTTCCTACATATGACAGTCGCATGCGACAAGACTTGGATCACTGGGCTAAAACTCACAAAGTAAGTTTAAATATCATTGCTGAAAGCCAAGACATATCAGTTAAAAAACTAATGGCGATAAGTGGGATGGGTTTGATCGCAGCTGGGACTCATACGGTTACTCGCCAGTTACTCGGCGGAGAGCTTGTTGAAATTGCAAAGCTTCGAAATGTTACTGAGGAGCTTTTTTTGATTGCAGCACAGAGAAAAATAGAAAACATGGTTGCTATGAAAGTCATGTCAACTTTTAGTATATAGTTTAAAACAATATATTTTATATTAATTATCTATTTTTACAATTTAACGAATTCCCTTAGATTGTTTTTATCTGTTGAGTAAAGGGGGTTGTATGAAAATTGTATTTAAAAACTTAGAAAAATCAGAAATTGCAAAAGATGCTGTTCGTGAAAGAATTTCAGAACTTATTGAGAAATTTAATGACTTGAAAAAATCAAATGTCCTCGTAACTTTAGAAATGCATAATTCTCCTCAGCAAGCAGGACCAGATTCTTTTTCTATATGCTTAAGATTGAGTGGTGGTAAGTACGACGGTGTGAGTCTAACGAAATATTCACAAAGTCTTTATGTTGCACTTGCTGATTTAATAGAGCATGCTCTGGAGATCTTGAATCGCTATTCAGATAAGAAAAGAGTTGTTCAGAGAAGTGTGCATCGAAAATTTCTTTTAAAAAACAAACAGCCTATTTGATAAGGTTAAGTTTTTTTAAATTTGGAGGAGAACGTATATGGCATCAGGAACAGATAACTTAAATCCGATATCGGCAATTGAAAGGTTGAAAGAGGGCAATGAGCGTTTTGTAAGTGGGTTAAGATCCGTAGACTCTATGCTTGCTCATATGAAAATGCCCGAGCTTGCTTCTCGTGGGCAAAAACCTTTTGCTATTATTTTGACCTGTTCTGATTCAAGAAGTCCTGTTGAAATGATTTTTGATCAGGGTTTAGGTGATCTTTTTGTTGTAAGAGTCGCGGGCAATGTCGTTGCTCCTAGTCTTTTAGCAAGTATGGAATTTGCTGTTTTAAATTTTCATTCTCCCGCTATTCTTGTTTTGGGTCATACATTATGTGGAGCGATTAAGGCCGCAACTTGCCACGTGAGCAAGCCCCATGATGCGCTTCCTTCTCAGCACCTTGAAGAATTAGTGAGTCGCATAAAGCCTTCGATTGATGAAACGCTTAAAGACTGTTCTCTTCAAAGTGAAGATTTTTTAAAGAGAGCAACTATTTCTAATATTTTAAGAAGTCAAAAACTTATCTATCAATCTAGTAAAATCATTCAGAACGCAATTGAAGAAAATCGCTTAACAATTGAATCAGCTCTCCTGGATATTTCAACGGGTAAAGTTGATTTTTTAACAAATAACGTTGAGAGGACTAGTTTTAAAAACAATTCCACTCCATCTTTAAATCATCATCACTATGTATCGCCTTGAAAGACAAGACTTTGTTCAGCCGCAGTTTGTATCGTTGTTTTCGCTTCTTAGTTTTCAATCAGGCTTTTTAAATGCTTTTGGTTTTGTAGCTTGTGGAAGATATGTCTCTCACGTCACAGGATTTGGTACGCAAATAGGTTCAGCGATTGCCACTGAAAAAGCAATGCTTGCTTTGGAACTTATAGGGTTTCCTCTTTCCTATGTTTTGGGTTCTTTTGTGAGTGGTTTTATTACAGTAGCAAAAATTGAAAAGAAAATGAAACCACGTTTTAATATCGTCGTTGGGTTATTTCCGTTGCTTATTCTTGGTCTTACTTTTTTGGGAATGATGGGATTTTTTGGCCCTTTTGGACAGGATTTTTTAAGTTTTAGAGATTTCTTGCTCTTGTATTCTCTTACTTTTGCTTGCGGTATGCAGAATGGATGTTTTGCAACGCTTACCAAAGGTCAAATTAGAACAACTCACTTGACGGGAATCGTGACAGATATTGGTACAGATTTATCCCGACTATGTTTTGGAAAGCTTTCTGAAGAAGAAAGGGAGCTTACCAAAAAAACAAACTTTTCAAGGATCATGACTTTTCTTTCTTTTACAATTGGTTCGATTGTATCAGTGACTGTAGCTCCCTTTTGGGGTTTTTTGTCTCTTGCGGTTCCCTTATTTACATCGCTTGTTGTTTTTGTATCCGTTTGTATTGTAAGTAAGATGCTCGATAAAAGGTTTTCTAGCGAAATCATTTCAGTTGATGAAAAAAATTTACAAACGATTTAAGTTTTTGGTGTTAGACCATCGAGCAGACTTTTTCGATAGGCTGCATAGGCAGGTATAATTCCCACGCTGATTGCAGCCCCTAAAATAAGTGCCAAAAAATAAAGTTCTTTTATTGATAACATTTCAAGGGGAAGAAAAATTCCAAATCGATTCATCGTCCATGGTCTTGCAAAGTAAACAAATGAGTAAAGAAATGTTATTCCCAAGATTGATCCAAAAACGACGAGTGTCAGTGATTCGAATAGAAAGAGAAATAATATTTTTAAAGGACTGAGTCCCAGTGCTCTGAGTATAGCCATTTCTCTTCTTCGCTCGTTCAGGCTTGAGTAGAGAACTAAAGCTAAACCAAGAAGACTCACAAGGGCGACGCAGGCGGAGATCCCCTTTAGGGCTTTTTCAGCATAACTTAAAGTGTTCCAGAGTTTGGAAAGAACAACACCCGGAATGGCAGCCATAAGTGGCTCTTTTTCAAAAGTGTTAATTTCTCTTTGGAGCCTGAGAGTTTCAATTCGATTTTTTGTGCGAAGTAAAAAAGATGTGATTTGCTTAGTTTTGAGAGAGTCTTTTTTTATTTTTGAAGCAGGAGTTCCTTCTTCCATAGGTGGGGCGCCGTCTTTCCAGTCTATATGTAGGGCTTCCATGCCCTCTAACGTAATAAAAAGAGCGCGATCGATAGGAGTTGCTGTAGGCTCAAGAATTCCCACGATTCTAAAAGGCTTGTCGCTATGTTTTACAAGGCTTACCTCTGAGATCCCATGACTCAGTACTACGGGGTCGCCTACTTTGTAGTTTAGTTTTTGGGAAATTTCTGATCCTAAAACAACGTCAAAAACATCTTTTGCTGGAATGCCTGTCGAAAATTTTAAAAATTTATCACCTTGATAACGGTAATGTTTATAGAGATTTTCGTCGCTAGCAATAACTCTATGTCCTTTGTGGCTGTCACCAAGTGAGATAGGAATAGTCCACTCGACAGCTGAATGATTTTTGAAGTTTTCATAACTTTCAAAAGAAATGTTATTTGTTGCATCTCCCATATGAAAAACAGTGTAAAGCAAGAGTTGTATATCAGATCCCCTTGCACCCACAACAAGGTCTGTTTGGCTGAGAGTATGAGAAAAACCCTCTTTGGCACTACTTCGTATTCTTTCAACACCTAAAACAAGAAATACGCTAAGGGCTATTGAAAAAAGAGTGATAGTTGTTGCAACGATTCTGTTTTTAAGAGAACGATATGCCAAAAAAAGAAGAGTCATGAATTAGCCTCTTGGGATAGAAGGTTGATTTGAGACATTTCTATTGTTTTGTCAAAGAAGCTAGAGAGTGTTGGATCGTGACTTACAAAAAGTAGAGTAGTTTCTTTTTTTTCACATTCACCCATAAGGAGTTTTATGAAGTTTTCTCTTTGATTGTAATCAAGTGAAGAGGTGGGTTCATCAGCTATGATAAATTGAGGAGATCCTATGAGTGCTCTCGCTGCAGCAACTCTTTGTTGCTGGCCAACGCTCAGCTCGCTTGTAGTTTTGTTAAGAAGATTTTCAATAGAAAGGGCTTGAGCTAATCTTTGTGCTTCTTGTCCGGGCGAAAGTGAGCCTAATTTCTTTAAGCGATTAGGGTGAATTCGACATGGAAGGGTAATGTTGTGGAGAACACTTAAGTAAGGGATGAGGTTAAAAAGCTGAAAGATGTATCCCATGTTTTCTCCGCGGAGAGAGTCTTTTTGAGATTGAGTCAGGTGCTCTAAGTTTTTATTTAGAACGCTGATTTCTCCTTTTTGAGGAGTCAGTATTCCCGTAATTAAGCTTAAAAGTGTAGATTTTCCGCTTCCACTGTTTCCTTTTAAAAAAACTTTCTCACCTTTTTTGAGATCAAAAGATGTAATTTTTAAAAGAGAAGAATTTTTTTTGAAGGAAAACTCTAGATCCCTAATCCGTAAAGTGTTCATTAAAGCTTTATAATTCCTATTCCTTTTTCGAGTTCAGAGGCAGATTGTTTTTGGTCGCTTAAAATTTGTACATCAAGATCTTCAATTTTTGGAAATTTTTTACCTAAATTTATTTGAAGATTTGTTTGGGTAAGATCTTTTTCACACGTAAAAGTAAAGAGAGCTTCGACTTCTGAATGGTTGCTTTTAGATTGATCTTTTTTGACTTCAACTTTTGTTGAATTGATCAAGCAATTTTTTTCTTTAGGAAAAACAAAAAGTTGCGATGATGGATTTTTTAGAATTTCTAGAGAATCTTCTTTAGTCTTTTTGTCTGATGCAGATTTTGCTTCGTGCTCAAATCCAAAAATGTTATTGGCAGGTGATTCAAGAAGTAGAGTTCCTTTTTTTGAGCTTTCAAGTGCAATGCTTAGGGTAGCGCTGCCGTGCACGTGTGCTTTGTGATCATGCTTGATTTTTTCGCGAGTATTAGATTTTTGATTGGCATAGCTAACAGAGAAAAAAGTAAGAGATAAGATCAAATGGTGGTGTCGAGGGTTTTTCATCTGAAAGAATCTAGCACGAATTATATCTTTAATTAAGTACTAAACTGATCAGTGTTTGTGGCCATCACCTGAAAAATGGGAGTGGCCTCCTTCGTCAAGAAAACGTTCTTTTTTTAGAGGAAATTTACCAAATGGGTTATCTGAGAATTTTTTTTCAAAAAAGTCTCCTACAAGTCCATAGGCTTGTAGTTTCGAATCGCTTTGCGTAGATACGGCGAGTCCTCTGCCTTCTTTAAATTCACTTTTGACGGAAATATCCGTAGAAGATTTTGTAATAAGGTTGATTTTATATTTAAGGTTTTTGTCGTCTAAAAAGTCAAAGAGAAGAGTTCCTTTGGCGCTGTTTATCTTAACTCTAGAAAGTTGTGAAGGGTGTTTCCCTTTTTCAGCTAAATCTTCTTTTATTTTTTTTCCAAGAACACCATTTAAAAAAATTGGATCAAGCGGAGTTAGTGAGAGACGGGTGGCCTCGGGCAAAGCCTCTAAGACTGCTTTAAGAGATGTTGTTTCTCCACTTTTTTGTATCTTTTGAGTAAGGGCAAGAAGTCGTTCGTTTGCTTTTCTGGAAATTGATATTTCTTTTTCTCTTTCTGAAAGAGTTCCTCGTTTTGTTTTTTTAAATAAAATCCATTCATTACCAGTCATTGTGATTTCTTGATTGAGCATTTGTTCGTCGATCATGTCTAAGGGGAGGAGTTCGAGAGGCTTGTAAACTTCTGGATGTATTCGATGGTAAAGATTGATTGCCGCCATGTAATCTTGCCACAGTGGATGCTTGAGAAAGTTTGTTCCAGCAAAGCCACGGGCAAGGCTTAATAGTATAGCGGCGTATAAAAAAAGCGATCTCATTTTTTTATTATCCTATGAAGTGAAAGTTTTTGTTAGTCATATAGATGAATTTTGTTTTGTTTAATTTGATTTTTAAAAATGCTTTATTGACCTTTCAATAAAAAGGAGTCGTAATATATTTTATGAAGAAGTTTTGCCAAAACTTAGCTCAAAACGAAGCGTTTCAGGCTTTTATCTTGTTCCTGATCTTATTGACAGCAGTTCTTATGGGGCTTGAAACCATACCAGATTTAGTTGATCGCTTTGAAAGTTTTTTCTTTTTCATAAATTATTTTAGTCAGTGGATTTTTGCTTTTGAAATTTGTGTTCGTATTATAGCCTATGCTCCACGGATTAATAAATTTTTTAAGGATTCTTGGAATACTTTTGATTTTTTAATTGTAGGCGCTTCTTTTATTCCAGGAATTGGTTCTTTTGCTCTCATTGCACGTTTGTTGAGAGTTCTTCGTTTGCTAAGAGTGTTTTCAGTTTCAGATCGTTTGCGAGGCTTTGTGGATCGAATGAAAGAGTCGTTTGATGAAGTCGCTTACGCAGGTTTGATCGCTATTATTCTTGGTTATATCTTTACAATCACAGGGTTTTATCTTTTTTCTCAAATAGATGCACCTCATTGGGGCACTTTAAGTGAGTCTTTTCGAAGTGTTTTTTATATGTTGCTTCTCCAGGATGTTCAGCGATTTGTTGAGCCTGTGGTGAGTGTTTCTAAGGGATATTTTATTTTCTTTTTACTTTTTTATTTTGTTTTTATATCGCTTTTTATGAGTGTTTTAAGTGCTGCAATTATTCAATCCGTTAAGGAGGAAAAATGATTAAGAATCCTTTCTTCGCATGGTGTTCTTTGATACTTTTTATGTTTTTCGCTCACTATTCAATTGATAGGTTTTTGTTTTTAAAAACAGCAGTTCATACATCAGGAACTGTTGTTGGTTTATCGTCTCAAAACGGTCGTTGTGGATACAGGCGTTCGAGATATGATTGTACCAGATACGATGCGAGTGTTGATTTTATTGGGCAAAACAAAAAAAAGTATAGTTTGCTCGCGTCTGCTGGCAGTAGAAGAGGTCACAATGTACCTGTTGAAGAGGCTACTAAAAAAATAAATGACTCTGTTCCAGTCGTCTATGATCCTGAAAACCCATTCAAATCATTTGTAGATGAATTTTGGGATATTTGGAGTACGCCCGTTGTGTTGTTTTTTTTGATGCTTGTTTTTTTTACAATGAGTATAAGTGAATTAAAGCGAAGAGACGAAATTGGTTGGTAAAAAAAATTATTGACGTGAATTTACTTTAATCGCTCGTTTCCCACTTCTTTGGGTGCCCAAATATCAACGTCCATTTCTTCCACGTATTGTATAATGGGAGTTTGTCCTAGAACTTTTATTTCTTTAAATGAGTCAATCATCGTATTCTTTTTAAGATCAACGGTAGCTTTTTTAATGGGCCAATTTTTATGGTTGATATCGGTTTTGATAACTGTTCCTTCTTTATTAACTCCAAAAAAGCGGTAACGTTCTACTAGAAATTTACTAAGGTCATCATTCGCTGAAGGGGCTTCTTTGTCTGATACTTGAAAACTTGCTTCAAATTCCGCGAGTGGCGAGTCGATTTCAGTTCTTTGGCTTTTAAAATAGAAAGGATTCTCTTGTGTTCCCTCTCCAGACATTTTCATTTTTGCTTGCTTATAAGGTAGTCCAGGAAAAAGGCTGGATGTTTTGACAACGAGCTTATTGCTTGCATCGAGAGTTAAAAAATAAACCCCACGCTGCTCACCGTATTTGACATAGGTTCTAAGGTTGATTTCAGGAAAACTAGGAACAAGATTTGTGATGTTACCTGGTTTGATCGAGCTCATTTTAAAGGGAACAACAGAAACCCACGCTTCATTGTTATGAAGATCGAGTTCCAGGGGTGGTGGAATGAGTTTTTGAAGCTCACTCGGATCAACTTTATAATGTAGGAAAAGCAAGTTTGACCACCTTTGACTCATGATTGATTTTTTTTTGTTCAAAATATTTTTATCGGAGCTATCCGCTTCGAAATTTGTAATTTCAGGTAGTTTTTTATCTTTTAAGATATTGTTTACTTTGCAAAGTCTGTAATCTTTTTCTTGAGGGGAAAGGAAGGAAATGTCGCAATCGCTCGTTTTAGGTTCAGCAGGTTTTTTTTCTAGACAGATATCCTTTTTTTCATCGTTCTTGATTTTTGTGCAAGAAGATAGGGTGTCTGGTTTTTTTAAAAATTTTGTAAAATTATTCAAATAGTATTCAGGAAGATTTTTGATTGCCTTGTTCTTGTGACATTCTCTACTTTTTGTTTCTTCAAATAGACATTGTATTTGAATTTGTTTTTGGCTGAATTCTTTATGCGATACTTTTTCTTGTGATGCCATGTAGTTAAGAAAGGTCTGTTCTGTTTTTTGATGGTTAATTTTTGGGCTTTTAATTATTTCTTTAAAGCTTTCTTCATTCAAAAAAGGGTAGAGGTTCAAAACTTCTTGAGGAATAGGCTTTTCGTTTTTTAGAGCTAGCAAAACTGTATTGATTTCATGGGTGATTTCTATACTTATTGAATCTTTTGGTGGGCAGCTTGCGAGCTTCTTAATTTTTTGAAGCTGTTCACTTTGAAAGTTATTGCTTAGTAAGGGAGGGTTTTTAAAAAAAGATGTGTTGCCTTGAAGCCTTGCGAATTCCGATATGTTTTGAATCTTGCTTTTGATCTCATGCCTCAAAATATAGCTATTAAGGTAAAATGATAAAATGATTTCATTTTTTCGCTCTTGATTGAAAGCTGATTTTTGTTTTTCAAAACACTTATCAAAAAAATCTTCATCTACATCAATTTTTGTTTCATTATTTGATTCAAGAAGTGTTACGAGTTCATTGCTTTTAGCAAACTTTGTACTTAATTCTTCAATGCAGTTTTGCGGTTTAGCGAGGCTTTGTGAAAATTTCATTAAGACTTCACAGCTTAGTTTAGGGGAGCTTCTTTCGTTTTTTGTTGAAAAGAGTTTTTCGTGAAGATTCGTTTCTTGGCTTGCCAAAATGAAAATGGGGCATAAAATAAACGAATAAATTAACTTTTTAGAATCCATGATTTAATTATAAAGACTTCTGCTAAAATAAAATAAGAGGTTCGTTAATAATTGAAAAACTTTGAATATAATTTATTGACAGGATCAGTTTTTATTATGGGTTCTCTTTTTGCTCGTGTCGAAAATTCCCGAGAGTATATGCAAGACGTCCAGGTACACGGCCATCAGGGTTCTGATGTTTCCCCAGATCATTTTTTACGTCAGGAAGCTGTAGTGGTTCGTAGCCCTTTTACAATTCCTAAAACATGTCCGGTTGCAGCTTTAGATTCAAAAGGGCAATTTCTTAATCCCGATCAAAAATGTGACTTTTACGATTGCGCAGCCAAGGAAGCAGACACAAAAAAAGTATGTATAGAAAAAGATCCCAGCGCTTATTTTATTGAGTACGGTAAAAAATATTGTGAGCGATTTTCAAGTGATGCAATGAATTCTTTGTCTTTGAGGGGAAAAGCTTGGCTCCGAAATACTCTAGCTTGTTTGCAAAGTAAGATTTTTTCGGGATGTAATGCGGAAGCTAAGTGTTATGATTGCCAGTCTATTCATGATCTGGCCTTTGGTACTCACCCAGAATGTTATGTAGACAGCGGACTTTGTTTTTTAACTTTAGAGGATCAGCAAAAAATTGCTTTAACTGTTGATTTAAAAGATTTAGCAACAAAAGATAGTGCTATTCAGGTGGCAAAAAGTATTTCCTTGTGCACAGGGTTACATATGAGAAAGTTGGATAAGGGAATTTTAGCTCTAAATAAATCAGATCCGATTAAGAGGGTGCTAAACGGAGAAGGCGCTGATTTTTCTTTTCAAAAATGGCAAGCTGGTGCGGTGGATTACCAAAAAACTCAAAGAGAAAAAGATATTTCAAGGAACATGGGTATCGACCCGAGGGCTGTTCAATATATGCCCAGAGAAAGCTCGAATATTCAGGGAAAAGAAATTCAATGGACTGTTCAAGATGGAGAGGTCTTGGAGGTTATTGCTAATTCTGATGGAACTTTTAGTGTTTACTAGAGAAAGAATACGGATTTAATTTCATGAAAAAAATAATATTTTTTTATTTATTAGCGCTCAATACAAAACCTGGTTTTTCAGATGAAAAAATGGATAAAATTGTAGTTAAAATTCAGGAAAAACCAATTCCCTCAAAACCCATAGACTCTGCAGGTCTTTGTGGTTGTGCAAGAAAATGGATCAAGAAAGCAAGGATGGGTGATGTTGTAGCAATGACCGAGCTTGCTCGATGTTATCTTCCCTCGATCAAAACGCTCATGACAGATGAACAAAAGCTTGAGGGATTTGTATGCACGCCTCATTCAGAGCTCAGAGCGGCTTGGCTGGGGGCTGCTGCTAGTCGTGGATTTGCTCCTGCTCAATACGAGTATGGAATGCTGTATCTCTACGGTGATGGTGTTGCGGTTGATCGAGTAAATGCAAGTAATTGGCTAACTCTCTCAGCATCTAAGGGATATCCGCTAGCTTATTTTACTTTAGGTGAAATTTATCAGTTCGGATTAGGTAGGCCCAAGAATAGATCAAAAGCCATCAAGAATTTTGAAGCAGCCGCAAAACTTGGAGATCCGAGAGCAAAAGATAGAATCGACGAAATTAAGGCTGATATTAATCAATAATTTTATTAAGTTTTCAAATCTGCAAGTGAGTTCGATATAAAAGTAGCATCCCACTTTTTTTCGAGATTGATAATGTTTTGAGCGTCGGCAAAGGGAGCGACGGGAGCATTTTTGAAACTGAGTCTTTGAAAATGATGAAGATAAACTCCTAACATGAGTTGAATGGGTCCTAGGTCTTTTTGATTTTTTTGTCGTTCTTTGACTCTTAGGAAAAGGTCAAAGTCGGCGCTTTGAATTCTCTCATCCCAATATCCAACTTTCTCAAAAGCTTTACGAGTCATTCCAACGGCAGAACCTGAAAAATTTTCGATACAAGTATTTTTAAATTTTTCGTATCGATTGTTTGTGTAGGCTTCCCATTCGCCGTACATAAGGCTTGTCATCCAACGCAAGGTTTTTTTATTGATTCCCAAGATAAAGCTTATGATGGACTTAATTCGCTTCCATCGTCTGATTATTTTTTTTGTAGAAGTGTTTGTTTCAGTCCTGTCGGTTGTTGCCCATGAGAAAACTTCAAGATTTTTATTTTCAATAATTTCTACACTCCTAAGATCCCATTCTTTTGATAAAATAAGATCGTTATTTAAGAAAAAAAATAGATCGCTAGTAGCGGCTCTTATTCCTTGGTTTTGACTATACGGATAGGAATAGTTTTTTGTATTTCTAATGACAGTTGCGCCTGCTTTTTCAAATAACTCGGGGGATCCGTCGGTACTTGCGTTATCAACTATGATTAATTCAAAGGGAAGGGATGAGTATTTTTTTAAAGATTCTATAAATAATTCATTTGCATCTCTCTGGTTACGTATCGCTGTGATGATGCTGTAACGTGGTTTTCTACTCATCTCTTTGTCTGTTCCTATATATTGACTGTATGATCGGTGATCCCATGTTTGCATGAGATAAGTTTTTCATTTTTTGTTTTTTCAAAAAGATCGAAGTTGTTTTGAAAATTTACATAAGTATTTGGAGATTCAAGACAAGCGCGGAGATGCTTTGGAGCATTGTAGGTTGTCGCAATCAGGGTAATTTTGAGAGACATATAAAAAAACTATAGTTACCATTAGTAAGAGAGCGCCTCAATGTTGTTTTTTGTATTCTATTTTTAGGGTTTATTGCAGCACAAGAGGTAGCTGCTGAATCAATCTTAAGTAAGGAAGAGGCTTCTCATGGTTCCAATCAGTTAAAAGAAAAGAATGATGATTCCGTAGAGGTAAAAAAAATTTCTACCGATGATTGTCCTGATTGTTTTTTAAAGTGGCATATGGAAAGAGAAAAGCTTCGAAAAGCTACTGAGCTTGGAAGTATTTTTGAATTTGGTGGGTTGTTAGAAATATGCAGCAAAAAATCTGAGCAAAAAAAATTCTTTGAAAGTCCTCAGTTCGCTTCTTGTATGAAAAGGCTGCAAGCCTTGGCAGGCGTTGGTTTAGAGAATTTACAAAGAACTGAAGAAACAGTGTCTCGGTTGAGTACTAGGCCAAACATTCCTCCGGATGCTTACAAGCTTCCTTCTTCATTTCAAAAAGTTGATTTTTGGCTTGGCTTACAAGATAAGAATGAAGAAAATATAAAAAAAGTTATTTCATCAATAAAAGCAGAAAATCCAAAATCTGTGACTTTTAAATATGTGAGTCATTTTAAACCTAAGGGATATTTTTTTATAACGTATTGGCCCGATACTTATGGGGATAAGTTTGTTCACTTTGATGAGGAAATGGCAATTATAATGCTCTCAAAGGTTAATAAAGATCTTAACGGTGAGAAAATAGATCCACCTTTATTTTTTTTAGGTACTGTTGATGCTAATAATGCTTCTGGAGAACCTCCAAAGATTACAAAAGATGTTATTAAGGTGAGTGAGCTGGAGTCTCCAGTGAGAGCTAATCTAGCAGCTTGCTATGCCTGTCATCAAACGGGAGTTATGCCGGTTTTTCCAATCGACAAATCAAGCAAAGGTGTTGTTTCTTATGACGAAAAAATTCCATCAAAAAAAATTCTTGAATGGTTTAATTCAACCCATGTAAAAGCAGGCAATACGGGATACTCACAATTATTGGCAGATATGCCAGATCTTGGAACAGAATCAAAATTTAGAAATTTTCGCTTTGTTAAAGAATGTTCTGATATCAAGTCTGATGATTCTATTAGAAAAGTCCACTCTTCTATGTCGTCTTGTGTTAAGTGCCATGACGGCAGCTCTGCTCCACCTCTAAAATTTCCATTTGGTTCCTCCGCTGTTTTTGATGCAGATAGAGTTGATCCTTCTCAACCTTTAAAAGAGGCTGAGATTACTGATATTACTGGTGGAAATGAAGAAAATCCAAAGTTAAGATTCTCTCAAGCAGTCTTAGATATCGTTATGGGAGAAGGTCATATGCCTCCAAAGTCAAATGTACCAGGCCATAAGAATTTTTTAAGTCCTAAGGAAAGGCTTGCGCTTAAAGATTGTCTGCTTTCTGAGTATTTTGGAAAGATGTATCCACCAGCTCAAAAGAAAGGCCTTAAGCACGACGGTCTTTTAATTGATTATTTACTTGAGACGGAATGTCCTAAAAAGTAATTTTTTAGCTAAGAATTAGATTTCAATATCGTGATTTGTTTTAAGAATTTCTTTAGGTAATCTACCTTTTTTCACAGCCTGTTCAAATTCATAAATTTTAGCGTCGACTAAAAATCTATACCAAAAGGCTTGCAGGCTCGCATGAATAAACCCGTTTTTGCCATCTAAAAAACCAAGCCTAAATATATATCTGTAAATCAAGTATGCTACGGCTCGCGTTCCTAGAGGAAGGAAATTGTAAACATTATTTTTTAAAAACCTTTTTATAGCTGCTTTATTGTTAAATGTTTTTCCAAGTGAGTTGTCTTCTTTGAAAAACTTGTATCTCGCATTTAAAAGATCAACCATTTCTCTTGATGAATAAGAATTATGTTTTTCTGTCCACCATTTTAGACTATTTAGATTGTAATCAACTATATGTTTTTTTAAGGTTATTGTTGATCCAGAATTAAGGATTATATGTTCGTCCATAAACCGTTGTTCAATTTTAGCAGTTCCCCTTCTCCAGACTCTTAAAAGTATTTCAGGGTAAACACCTCCGTGCTTTAACCATTTACCTAAAAAAAACCATTTTCTTTTAATATAAATACCATTAATTTCAGATTTAAGAGTGTTAAGAGTATCGCGTATTTCTTCAGCTAAGCCCTCTTCCCAGAATTCGTCTGCATCCATTCTCATAACCCACTCTGTTTCAATGTTTGTATTTTCTATTGCCCAATTAAATTGATTAGCATGATTATAGAATGTTCTTTCATAAACATCTGCTCCTAGGGCTTTTGCTAATTCAATTGTTTTGTCTGTTGAAAAGGAGTCTACAATTACTATTCGTGATGGAACTTTTGAAAAACTGTTGATACATCTTTGAATATGGGCTTCTTCATTTTTTGTTAGAATTATGACGGTTAAACTACAAGGCATGATTTATTTTAAAATAAAATTGATATTTTTTATATATTGACCCGGTTAACTCCCAAAAAAGTGGGAGATATAATAGGGTTCTTATCTGATTGAGTTGAGGGCAAAGCGGCAAATAGGTAGATTTTTATTCTGTAATAATGAAGTTGTTCAAAGACTCGTTAGTACAAGGAAAGGAAAAGCCCCCATATGCCTGATTCAAATGTATCAAAGTTTGTCCTATTACCCGAGCTTGTGCTCACAAAAAAAAGAATTTAGAAAACTGGCGGAGCGGACGGGACTCGAACCCGCGGCCTCCGGCGTGACAGGCCGGCGTTATAACCAACTTAACTACCGCTCCAAGTTGGATTCCTTTATACGTAATAGGCTATGGCGCGATGGTCAAGAAGAGACCCAAGAATAAGTTGCATTACACTCCGCGCAAGCTCTTTTGTTCAGCGGAAGGGTGGGGTTCTAGCGGATTTCAAACTTCGCCCTAAACTGTATCCATGAAAACACAAAGCACACGTAAAAAATTTTTTTCTACTTTAACTTTCATCGTGTTTGCGCAACTTGCGAGCCTGCAATCTTTTGCGGCTGACGTCCCCGCAAAAACTGTCATTCATTCGGTCAAAATTGAATACTCTCGGATGTTATATCCCGTAACTGCTCAAGGTTTTGAGATTTATCAAGCGATCATAGGGGGCCACGTCCATTTTGAAGGAAAGCCTGAGGTTAATGTCACTCTCAAAATTGGTGGGCAAAACTACACATCTCCAACTGATCCAAACGGTAATTTTTCGTTTTTTGTATTTACAAATTATGCGGGACGCTTTGATGTCGGTGCGTGGTCACCCAATTCAGACGCTTATGTCACAAGTGGATCTAAAGAATTACAGCTTAAGTAAATTATTTTCGCTAAGCCTGGGTGCTTCGGTCAATTTCTGTAAGAACTTTTTGTTTGTCTTCAAGTCCCATTGACCATCTCGCAAGGAGCTTGGGTGTATGCGAGGCAAGCCATGCAATGACAGAGACTTTAAACAATCGCGAAAAAAAATAAATAATAAGTAACGATTTCAGTGAGAATCCTGAAAGAAGAGGAAGAATGATAAAGGGCTGAATGGGAAAGGGGGCCATGACTCCTATAAAAAGGGCAAAGCCTCCATATTTTTCCATAAAACTTGCAACTGTAAGCCACGCCTTGCTTTGGAAAAAGTGTGGAAAAAATTCTCTTAGTAAGTCAGCATCCCAGTAAACAATTCCCGCCAATAAAGCAGCTCCCAGAAAGTTTCCAATAGCAAATATCAAACCAATCCTTATCCAGTTCTTGGGTCGGCCTAGGACAGCTGAAACTAACAAAGCATCTGAGGGAATTATTCCCACAAAAACATCAGCGGCAGTGAGGCCAGCAATAGCGAAAGGATACCACTTTCGATCAGTGAAGTGAAAAATTCTTGAGATACGTTCTTTAACTTTTTTGAAACTCAGAGACCATGTAAAAAATTTTTTTGAATTTTCCATTCCTAACAAGATTAGATTAACAGTTTCTAAAAAAATGGTACACGCTACTGGGCTCGAACCAGTGACCCCCACCATGTCAAGGTGGTACTCTAACCAACTGAGCTAAGCGTGCGCAGGGTAATCTTGCCTCATGTGTAAATGGTAGCTGAGGGCGGAGTCGAACCGCCGACCTGTGGGTTATGAATCCACCGCTCTCACCAACTGAGCTACCCAGCCATTACGAACGAAGACACGAGGCATAATAGCGCCTCAAGGGTGTGTGAGCAAGTCTCGTAAAACATGTTAGCCTTTTTTTCGGAGGGGTACTGCATATGAAAAAAATGATGTTTAAATTAGGGGTCTTAGCATTCGTGTCTTCTGTCACGCTATCATCACTGAAAGCTCAGGAATGGACCCAGGAGAGCTTGGTTAAAGTGAATGGGGTGGTCACTGGGTTTAGCGGACTCAAGGTCGATAATATCGTTGATGGTGCGGTTGTTCTTCCAAGTCTTTCAAGTGAGGATTTATTTCAGTTTCAGGTCGATCAATTTATGGGACCTCCTGAAAAGATGAGTGTTGCAGGAATTTTTAGTGCCGAAGTTCCTTCAAATTTTCATTTTCCTAAGCAAAGTGAAAAGTATGGCTTTTTTCCTGTGAGTTTTGGAAAAGAGCATTTCAGTATTTACGCTGCTAAAGGCTCTAAAAATGAACTCATTGCAGCCTGGTTTCAGCTTCCTTGGGACAAGATGCTCGAAATGGATAGCAACAAAGCTCCCCCAACGGATATGTTGCCTTTATTAAAATTCAAAAAATTTGGAATAGCCGAAGAACAAGATTGGTCCTTGGCCTCTCAGATTTCGTTGAAGCTTGATCGAGGTGCGGGAACAAGTGTGGCTTATTCCTGGGAGCGAAGTGCTTTGCAGGGCAAGGATATGGACGCCCTTTTTCTTTTTCAAGGAACCAAAACCAACAGGTGGGCTTTTGCAAATCTTCTTGGCAAACCTGCTTTAAGCGGAACAATAGCAGGAATAAATGGTCTTGAAGAAAAATTCAAAATGCTTTTCATGCGCACACATGTGACTGATCAAGATGTTACAGCTGCAGAGGGCTGGATTCGGAGTGCAAGTAGCTCAGAAAGAATTCTTGTACAGGCCTTGCCTCCTTCCCTTGAAGCAAAGTTGATTAACGCTGAAACTGTCTCTTGGACGCCTGTGGAATCTCCCGGTTGGATAAGTTTCGTTATTGCCGCAAATGCTCCCAAGCCAAGTATCTTTCGCTTGGATGGTATTTTTGGTGGTGCGTTTGCCAGAACAGCGGAACAGAAACAAATTTGGTTAGATCCTCGTGCTGGCACTACACAAACGGGCCTCAATGAGAATACACTAAAAGATGTAAGCGTAATGATGGCATTTATCGGAACAACGGAAGAGGTTGCGATGCCCGAAGCAGGGGCTGATAATTCTGCTTTCATCAATGCAGCTTCAGAAATTAGGATGAAAAAATTGAAATGATAAAACAGTGGTCTTGGTGTGGGATATTTTTTATTTTAGTTTCTTGTGTTTCTTCAAGCCCTCCGCCTCGTCCCCTTGATCTTCCTTACACTTTTACTTTTGAAGGAGGCATGGATGACGTTTGGAGAGCAGCTTCATCTGTTTTAGAAAACTATACGATCACAGTTGCGAATAAAGACGCTGGCTTGTTGCAAACCGATTGGGAAAATCAGCGCTTTAATCCAGACCTCTTTGACCATCCAGAGATTGTGCCTCAACTTGAAGAGGTTCGATCTCGCTTGAAGTTAAAACTCTCAAAAGCAAAAGCTAACGACACAGGTAAGCGAGCCATAAGAGTTCAAATAAATAAAGAACTTGAAGTTTTTAAGAATTTTTATTCAGACTGGGAGAGGAATCCTACAGATGGTTACGAGGAGCAAGTTGTTCTTTATCGAATTTATCAAAATTTAAAAATTATAAATGCTAAGAAAAAGAAAAGCCTTGGTGCAAGACCTAAGAGACTATCGCGAGATGAAAGTGATGATGACTCAGAAAGTGATAGAGATAGCGAAGAGTAAGTCTTATTGGTCAGTTTGCTCAGGAGTTTTTTCTTGTGAATCGGTTGTTTTTTCTGCTCCCCCTGGTTCGGCAATGGATTCGGCTTGAAGAGTTTTAAAGTTTTGAATGAATTTATGCAAAACTTTTTGTTTTGTAAGAACATCAAGCCTGCCTAAGACTTTGGTTACTTCTTCGCCGTTTTTTGTTTGAACAGCAGCAACAAGATTATCGTAACCTTTTTGAATCCTATTTTTTTCGGCATCAGACTCCGGAAGATCTGCAATATTTATTTCAATTGTTTTATTGGGATTTCGATCGTTTAAGTTTTTTTTATTGAGATTAACTTCTTCTCTAAAGTCTTCTAGCGGAGAATATTGAGCTTTTGAACTGGGAACTAGAAAAACAAGGAGAGCCAACATGAAAATAGAAAAAACACTTTTCATTACTTTATTTTATCAAGGGACAGATGATCCTAGTGTAAAGATATTGTTAAGGTAATTTGTCGCACCTTGCTATTTTCTGACGCTTACATCGCCTGTCTTAAGGGAATGTGGGTTTGATCTCAAATTTGAATTTGTTAGTGAGAACTGAGGATGGGAAAAGATATGAGGGGTTTTGTTTTTTTCTGCGCGTTTTTTTTATCTCTTTTGAGATTGGATAAAGGAGTTTTTTTAGAGGCTCATCCTTTTCTTAAAAACGATCGACTTGCTTTTTATGGTGATAGCAATACGGATTGGGGAAGCTACCACAAAATCATACAGGAATATTTTCACAAGTTTTATCCCGAGCAAGATTTGCAGGCTCTTAACGAAGGTATGGCGGGCGATAGTATCTCAGCAGGTTATTATTGGCGCCTTGAGGAGAGAGTTTTTCCTAAAAAACCAAATGTGCTTTTTGTTATGTTTGGAATCAATGATCTTAATTGGGGGCGTGATTTAAGTTTTAAAAATAGAGAAACGTTTCTTCGTCACACAGAGATGACTGTTCAAAAAGCTTTCGATTCAGGCGTAAGGGATGTTTATGTTTTGACTTATCCTGCAACAGACTTTCCTTTAGAGGGGTCAGATCCTGTTTTGTGTGCAAAAATTCCTGAGGTAACAGAGGCGGAAGATTCGCCTTTACAAAAAATCGGGGATGAAGCTATTGCTCGCTCACGTCTGATTTGTTCAAAAGATGGACGTTGCGCAAAGGGCATCGACATTGAACGCCCTATGCGTAAAGTATTACGGGAATCTCGATCTGCAAACATTCGATATCACGATGTGGATGGGGTTCATTTGAATGCTCGCGGCAATCAACTTGTTGCGGAATTGATTTTAAAAGGCTTAGGCGAGCCATCTGATCAAATAGAAAAATTTCTGAAGAATCATTTAAATTAGGCTAATATCTTTTCTCTATTCATGACTAAAGAAGATCTTGTTCGTATCAATCGTTATATCAGCGATAAAGGTATTTGCTCTCGTCGAGAAGCTGATCGAGCCATCGAAGAGGGTCGGGTTGAAATCAATGGGCGAGTAGCCGTTTTGGGGGATAAGGTTTCGGAAAGTGATCTTGTTAAAGTTGATGGGAAGACTGTTCCTAAAAAAAGGCAAAAAGATATTATTATTGCCTATTACAAACCTGTCGGGGTTGAGTGCACCACTAATCAAGATGTTGAGGCAAACATTGTGGACGCTGTGGGTTTGGACGATAGAGTTTTTCCAATCGGACGGCTTGATAAAATGTCTGAGGGACTCATTTTACTGACGAATCTAGGCGATATTGTGAATAAAATTCTTCGCTCAGAAAATAATCATGAAAAAGAATATATTGTGTATCTGAACAATCCTGTTCGTGATGAAACTCTTGAGGTCATGCGCAAGGGAATGCTCTTAGACGTGGGAGGCGAAGAAGTTCAAACCAAGTCGTGCGTTGTGGAGCGAATTCGTCGAGATTGTATACGGATGGTTTTAACAGAGGGAAAAAATCGTCAAATTAGGCGAATGCTTGAAAAGTTTGATCTTCGTGCAAAAAGATTAAAGCGCATTCGAGTGCTTAATATAGGGTTGGGTGATCTAGCTCCTGGTGAGTGGCGTGATTTAACCGCCAAGGAAAAAACTATTCTTTTGGGCCGCATACAAAAAAGGTAATTTTAATTAATCAAAAATTTGAAAGTCTGAATCTTCCGAGACAACACGAGCAGCGGAGTGTTTATCTATAAACTCCAAAACACTTTTCATCCGGCTTTGAGCTATTTTCATCTCTGATGAACAAAAGGCGAATCCAAGCACACAACTTTCAAGACTTTCAAAGTCATCGACTTCTGTAAGACATATGTGATGAGCATTTTGTAATTGCTGAGAAAGTTTTTCAATGAGCTGTTTTTTGTGTCGCGGCTCCTCGTTGCCCCAAAAATCGAGAACAACTTTAGCAGCCGCGACTACCATAAAATTTAAAAAATTCCGCGTGTATCGCGTTTCGCGCAGAGAAGTTTGCTTTCAGGAACAATGACGTTCAAGTTTGTAATTTCTTCCCACGTTAAACGAGGAAGTTTATCGATCATTGTTAGAAAACGATCTTGTTCTGCTTTTTCAACGATATCAGCTGTGAGTGATAAAAACTTTTTAGCATAGTCATTTCGTTTAAAGGGTTTTGCGCCAGCTGGGTGTGCGTTTGCTCTCGCTAATTCATCCACAATTTTTTCTCCATTTGTGAGAGTGATTTCAACGCGTGCTCCAAATGCTTTTTTGCTGGGATCTGCATCATGGTAACGAGCGGTCCACTCAGCATCTTCTTTTGTAGAGATTTTTTTCCAAAGAGCAACCGTCGAAGGGCGGTTAGCTCTTTCAGGCATGTAGCTGTGAACATGGTGCCAAGTGCCATCTTCTAGTGCTACGGCAAAGATGTACATGATGCTATGATCGAGGGTCTCACGGCTCGCTTTTGGATCAAACTTTTGGGGGTCATTCGCTCCAGTTCCAATCACATAGTGCGTGTGGTGGCTTGTGTGAAGAACGATTGAGGCAATCTCTTGAGTATTTTTGATTCGGCTCTTCATTTTAAAAGCAAGGTCAATCAAGGCTTGAGCCTGATACTCTGCAGAGTGTTCTTTTGTGTAAGATTCAAGAATGGCACGCTTTGCTTCTCCTGCTTCAGGAAGTGGAACAGAGTACGCACCCGCTGCTCCATCAAGCATGTAAGCAATCACGGAATCTTCTCCTTCGTAAATCGGTGAGGGGCTTTTTTCTCCGCGCATCGCGCGGTCAACAGCCTCGAGAGCAAGCTTTGTTCCGTGAGCGGGAGCATAGGCTTTCCAGCTAGAAATTTCTCCTTTGCGAGATTGGCGTGTAGCAAATGCCACATGAACAGCTTGTTGTATGGATTGGTAGATTGTTTCTGTTGGAAGGTTGAGAAGGGTTCCAATGCCCGCAGCGGCAGCTGGAGCTAGGTGAGCGATATGATCTTTTTTATGTTTGTGTAAACAAATGGCTTTTACAAGATTGATTTGCATCTCGTAAGCCGTTGCAATTCCGCGACAAAGATCTTTTCCGTTTTTTCCACACTGTTGAGCAGTTGCAAGAATAGCGGGGATGTTATCGCCGGGGTGAGAATAATCTGCTGCCAAAAAAGTGTCGTGCATATCGAGTTCTCTAACAGCTGTTCCGTTAGCCCATGTTGCCCACTCAGCTTCGAATTTTTGATTGTTTGAAATTCCAAAAACAGTTGCACCCTTTTCTCGTGGGTGTGCAAGAGCTTGGCTTCGTGCATTTGCGACAGGTGTTCGGTTGATGGCTGCGAGAGCGACAGAAGCGTTGTCAATAATTCGATTTCCAATCATCTCTACAACTTCGTCCGTGACTTCAACTTTGTCGGCGGCGACTTCTGCCATCTTCCAAGCAAGTTGATCTTCGCGTGCAAGAGGAACTTTAGAGGGATAAACTTTGACGTTATGCAATTTCATATAGCAAAGAGGTTAGTGGAGTTGGGGGGGGGTCGTCAATTAAGTGCTATCTTTGAGTGGGCTTGTTTTCGGTTCTGAATTTGTCCTAAACTATTGATGTGCGCTTCTTGATTTTACTTCTTTTGTTTGTTTCTTGCTCTATATCGGGTCCGCTAAGAGAAGATCGCTCCGCATCTGATTTTACTTTCCCTGAACCTGTTAAGGGTTGGAAGTCTTTGCCGCTCAGTGAAGGCGCACAGCGTCTGTATCAACATCTTTCAACAGGATCAATGCTGAGTGTGAGTTCCATGTGCGACCGCTATGCGACGGCTCCTTTGGATCGCTTAGTGAGAAACCCCCTTACTCCTCTGGGCGCCTTTAAGGAGTTAGACTCACAAAAGCTAAGAATTTCTGATCGAGATGCTGAGCTGCTTCATGTTTCTGGTACTTTAGATGGAGTGAAGGTTGAGGTGGCGATGATTGTTCTTAGAAAAAATGAATGTATTTTTGATTTTTCTCTTCAAGCATCTCCTAAAATTTTGGCTGGAGTGAAAAACGACTTTCTCAAAATGGTGAAAGGTTTTTCTTTTTGATGACCAAAAATCGCACATATTCTTTTTTTGAAAAACTAAAGAAAAAAACATTTCTACAAATTGAAGCCTTGGGTGAGTATTCGCTCTTAACTGGAGAAACTATTCGAGTATGGTTTAAAAAACCTCCCTCTTTTTCTGAGCTCACCTACGAGATAAATATGTTGGGAGTACAATCTTTTTTAATTGTTTTTGTTGCCGCCCTATCAACAGGGCTGGTTCTTGCGATTCAGTTTGGTTTTGGGCTCGAGCGCTTTGGTGCTAAATATTATGTCCCAAAAATTGTTGCCATTTCTTTGTGTCGCGAGCTTGGGCCAATTTTTACTGCTCTCATGCTTTCGGGTCGAGTGGGTGCGGGGATGGCTGCTCAAATTGCTTCGATGAAAGTTAGTCAGCAAATTGATGCCATTCGTGCTTTGGGTACGGATCCTATTCGAAAAGTAATAGCTCCAAAAGTTTTGGCTCTTACTCTTGCAACTCCTTTATTAACTTTGCTTGCTGATTTGATCGGTATTTTTGGAGGAATGATGGCCTCCTCTTCTCAGCTAGGTCTACAAGCTCATGATTATTTTTTTAAATCTTTTGAAATTATTAACACTCGAGATGTTGTGGGTGGTTTGGTGAAGGGCGTTGTCTTTGGATTTTTAATTTCTACTGTCAGTTGTAACGAGGGATTAAGAGCTCGTGGAGGAACGGTAGGAGTGGGTAATGCAACCACTGATGCAGTCGTGAAGTCTTCCATCGTTATTCTGATTACGGATTTTATTCTTACAAAACTTTTGTGGATAATTGAACACGAAATGATTCGAGGTTAGAGATGGATCCTCTTGTTGAAGTTTTAGATTTTAAAAAAAGTTATGGTTCTAAAATAGTTCACAGGGGCGTGAATTTTGATCTTCGTAAAGGCGAAATTGTTTGCTTGCTTGGACAAAGTGGCTCAGGAAAAAGTGTTTTTTTGCGAGCCTTGATTGGTCTTGAAAAACCAGATTCAGGAACTATGCGCTACAAAGGTCAAAACATGTCTTCTTACTCACAAGAAGACTGGTTCAATGTTCGAAAAGAAATTGCCTACGCTTTTCAAAATGGAGCTCTCTTTGATTCGTTTACTGTGGAGGAAAATCTCCTCTATCCTCTTGATGCTCATACAAACTTATCTCAAGCTCAAAAAAAGAAGCGTGTAAAAGAGATTCTCGAATTGATTGGCTTGAAGGGAACAGAAAATCTACTTCCTTCAGATCTGTCAGGAGGCATGCAAAAGAGAGCAGGTCTTGCGAGATCTATTATTTTAGATCCTGAAATTATCCTTTACGATGAACCAACAGCCGGACTTGATCCTCTCAACACGCGGGTTATTCAAGACATCATGCTCGATCTCAAAAAACGTGGAAAATCTGGAATTCTTGTTACTCATGATATGCCCACAGCCATTGCTGTGTCGGAGCGAATTTCTCTTTTAAAAGATGGAAAAATTATTATCTCAGGAACAGTTGCAGAAGTGCGTAAAGATAAACGCATAGAAGAATTTATGACAGGAGTAACAAATGGAAGCACCGAACGCTAAAGGATCGTCAACCCTCATTGTTGGATTGTTTGTTTTAGTTAGTCTTATTGTGGGAGTAGGTTTTGTTGTTTTCATGGGAGGGAGCGGAGTTTTTAATACGGAGCTTCGGTTGAATACTCTTTTCAAAGATGCCAGAGGATTGAACGTGGGTGCTCCAGTTTATCTATCAGGAGTAGATGTGGGTCGAGTGCTTCGAAAAACTTTACCCCCTCCAGGAGAAAAGGGAGTGTTGATTAGCTTTTCTGTAGAAGGTCGGCATCGTGATCGATTGAGAAGCAGTTTAAAAGCAGAAATTTCTTCTGCGGGAATGTTGGGTGATAAAACACTTGTTCTTATTGAAGGTGAAGAAGGTGAATTGTTACAAAATGATGCTCGAATTGGAAGCCATGAAGAAGCGGGTCTTCAAGGTTATCTTGTAAAAGGCGGAGAAGCTCTTGAGAATATTCGTGAGCTGACTGAAAATATGTCTCTTATTTTTAAGGGTGGCAAAACGGGAAAAAGGATCGATGAGATCTTAGAAAATATGGTTGTCGCTTCTGCTAATTTGAAAAAAAATACTCAAGGAGATTGGGGTCATAAATTAGATCAAAGTTTGACTCGTTTAGATTCTGTCTTGGCAAAAGTAGATAAGGGCGAGGGAACTTTGGGAGCCTTGGTCAATGACGCGTCTTTGCATGAGGATTTAAGGGTTTTATTGGGCGGAGCTAAGCGTTCGAATTTAATAAGGTTTTTGGTGAACACAGCCATCAAAAACAAAGAGGGTAAAACAGTTCTCGACGAAACCAAAATGAACGCACAATAATTCTTCTATAAGCTTTGATCGTCTGGACAGTTAGCGTCAGGATGATAAAAATTAGAGAGTGGCCCGTTCGACACTTTATTACGTTTTTGCAGATCAGAGCTGGCCTGCTGAGAGTATCACCACAATATTATCTTCAAAGAGTGCTTTGGGTCTTTGGATCGATGGGCGAGGTTGGATTATCACGCCTACAAATGGGTCTAGTTTTGTAGGTCGCTCAGTAGATAATCCTCACTTGGCAGCAGAAGAGTGTATTCTTCCGGACCCAACAAAAAAAAATGTTGTTGCGATTTTAGGTTTTGAAGATCTCCATAGGACAGAAGAGATCGAGGGAATTTTAAAAAGTCGTCTTCCCTCTGTTCAAGTTTTGCGACTTGGAACTCGAATTTCTAAAACAGCTTTAAGTCAGGTTCGTCGAAGTGTGGCCTGGAAAGATCTTATGGAATCGGGCTTTGCGCATGAGCTCGATCTTTTGGGCATTCAATCCAAAATTGTAGGGTTGCAAAATTTACTAGCGGATGCAGAACGAGTAGCGATTTTATTGCAGGACGATCCTGATCCTGATGGTTTGGCTGGAGCACTTGCGCTTCGAAAAATTTTAGGAAGAAACGCTCAGACTGCACCAATTGTTTCTTTTGGTAGAATTTCACGTCCTGAAAATTTGGCAATGGTCCAGCTTCTAGAAATTGAAGTCGAGCGCGTAACGGAAAAGTCGCTCAATGAATTCGACAAAATTGTTTTTGTAGATTGTCAGCCATCTTTTTTTAAGGGGCGTGATATCCGTTGTGATGTAGTGATTGATCACCACCCTCGAGGAGAATGCCCAGCGCTGGATTTATGTGAGTGGGTTGAAATTGATGAAGAGCTAGGTTCCATTTCGACTCTTTTTACGCTTTATTTGGAAGCCGCAGGGGTAGAGGTAAGCCATCGCCTCGCAACAGCTCTTCACTACGGAATTAAATCTGATACTTTATTTTTCAATAGAGGAGTTTCGGAAAAAGATCTCGAAGCTTTTGTGACTCTCTTTCCGAGGGTTAATGGTGCTCAACTTCGAAAAATAGAACGACCAGAGCTCCCCGTGAATTATATTGATTCATTGAGGCGTTCACTTAAAACTTTTAAAATACGCTCAAGTCTTGGAGTGATTGTTTTACCTGACATTGCGACGGAAGACTGGATTCCTCAAGCTGCAGATTTTGTTTCACAAATTCATGGGGTTCGATTGGCAGCTGCTGCGGGTATTGTGGATGATACAGTCGTTATTTCTGGACGCAATTGGGAAAACGATTTGCATTGTGGAGAAATTTTCAAAGAAAATTTTGACAAAATGGGATCAGCGGGTGGCCACAGAAGTATGGCAAAGGCCGTTATTCCTGTTTCGGCTTGGAAAGATCGCTTTGGTGATGGGTCACTGGCTCAAAACAAAATCAAAAATATTACTCAGCGACTTTTGCTCAAGAGTATGTCCGAGTTTATTTAATTTTTCGTTTGAATTTTAACTAAATTTTTTATCAAAATAATGGAGCAGTGTTTGTTCCGAAACTTTGCGGCCAATTATTTTTTGCATAGTTTGGGGAGAGTCATGGTGTGCGGCTAGTGGGTAAACTCGCTCAGCCATAAAGTTTCTTATAAATTCAAAATGACCTGCTGAAACTTTCTCTGACCATTCAGGATGGGCTTTTTGAAAATCAACAAAAAGTTCAGCTCCAAACATGTTTCCTAAGCTATAAGAAGGGAAGTATCCAAAAGATCCTGAATACCAGTGAGTATCCTGTAAGCATCCAAGTGAGTCTTTTGTGATTTGGAGTCCTGTTAACTCTTGAAAGCGAGTGTTCCATTTTTCTGGAAGGTCTTTGACTTCGAGTTTGCCTTCCATCAAATCGCGCTCGATTTCAAAACGCAAAAGAATATGGAAATTATAAGTGACCTCATCAGAGTCAACGCGAATATAATCAAGTTTGACAGGATTCAAACGCGAGTAGAGAGCATCGGCGTTAACGTTTAATTTTCGAGAAAGGTATTGGGTAAAGGCTCGAGATCGACCAATAAAGTTTTCCAGAAAACGGCTTTGTGATTCGTGAACGCCCATGGAGCAGGCTTTGCCGGCAGGTTCATAGGCTGTTTTTTCAGGAAGCCCTTGTTCGTAAAGTGCATGACCTAATTCATGTAGGGTACTGAACAAATCCTCCACAGCATCTGTTGGATTAAGTCTAGTTGTCAAGCGTACGTCGCCTGTTGTGCCACCGCAGAAAGGGTGGGTGCTTTCATCAAGGCGGCCTTTTGTAAAATCAAAAGCAAATTTACTCATCAGATCCTTACAGAATTCTTTATTGATGAGCTGGGGGTTAATTTGAATTTCTTTTTTATTTTTTTTTGATTTTTCTAAGAATTCTGGAAGTCGATCTTTTGTACCCCTTGTAAGAGAAGTGAGAAGCTTTTCCATATCTGAAATTTCTAGGCCCGGTTCAAATTGATCGAAGGCCACTCCGTAGAGACTTTTATCTGCATATCGAGATTTAAGTTCGGGGAGATTTTTTATTTTTTCTAAATTTTCACGGCAAAGAGAAACAAGTTCTTTAAAGATTGGCTCAATGCTTTGAAAATTAGATTCTTTTTTAGCAGCTCTCCATTTGACATTGCATTCAGTGGAAATCTTAGAAAATTTTGCAACGAATTTTTCGTCTACAGCAGAACTTACAAGGATGCTTTTTGTCCAAAGTTCTAAATTTCTTTTTTCAATGTCGGTAGAGGCTATGATTTTTTGTGAAAGAACGGCTTCTTTAAATTTTGGATCATTCGTCCACTGGTGAATGAGGCTGCTCATGAGAGTCAGGTGGGCTTGTCGTGCAGGGGTGGAGCCTTCAGGCATGTAAGTTTCCATGTCCCAGTAAAGTATGCTTTGTGCGGAGCTTAGTGTTTCGATCTTTTTCCAATGCTCAAGAACTTCAGCGTAAGTTTGCATGAAACGATGTTAGTTTGAGATTGAGACAGTGTCTAAAGTAACATTTAAAATTTTTTAATTTACCAAATGTCTATTCGCTTCCAAGTCCACGTATTTTTAGGGCCCTTTTTTGGGCAATTTCAAAAAATAAATAATCAAGTATAACGCCTACAATGATTATGACAATCATGACGGCAACAACCTGGTTAATGTCACTCAACTCTCTGCCCATATTCAGCATGTGACCAATTCCTGGTGTGACAAACAATAACTCTCCACCCATGAGAGATCTCCATGCAAAAGACCAGCTTTGTCTCATTCCTTCTAAAAGGCTGGGGACTGCTGAGGGAATAATAACTTTCCAGTATAGCGAGTATCTGCTTGCTCCAAGAGTGAGGCCGGCATTTTTTAAGATAGGCGGAACACTCTCAAAACCAGCCATTGTGGCTTGAGTCATTGAGAAAGTTGAGCCCATTATGATCACAAAAATTATAGCGTTATCATTCAGCCCAAACCATAAAAGAGAAATAGGCAGCCAACAAATACTCGGAAGCGTTTGAAGTCCAAGGAGGTAGGGCCCAAAATATTTTTTGAGATATTTAAACTCTGAAAATAAGAGACCTACAACCACTCCCACAATAATTGATATTGAATATCCAATGACAAGACGTTTTAAGCTACTAAGTGTAGATTTTATAAGTTCTCCATTTATGGAAACGTGCTCAAGATATAGAAATACTCCCTCAGGAGAGGGAAAGACATAGCTTGGCCATATTTTGAAAATAGTAATCAGTTTCCAAACGCCAATAATGAATAAAAAAATAAATGTTTTTTTAGCTAAGCTGCGCATCTTGTGTTTTCCTTTAAATCTTTGAGGTCACTTAGAACTTCACTTGCAATTTCTACGACTTTTGAATTGTACACTGTTCTAATTCTCGGAAGATTAATTTTATATTCTTTTTTTATAGTCCCGGGGCTAGTGGAAAGTAAGAAGAGTCGATCGGCAAGACAGACAGCCTCGCGAACGTTATGCGTGACAAAAACCACACTCTTTTTTTCTTTCATCCACAGGCTTTGTAATTCCTCATGAAGGGTGTCTCGGGTTTGTGCATCTAAAGCGGCAAAGGGTTCATCCATTAAAAGAACTTTTGGGTTCATCACGAGCGATCTTGCAATGGCTACTCTTTGTCGCATTCCTCCTGATAGTTCATGAACATAGGAATCAGAAAAGTTTGCGAGACCAACTTTTTCAAGATAAAGAAACACCTTTTCTTTAATGTATTTTTTTGAATAGTCCTTCAATTCCAATCCAAAGGCTACATTTTGAAAAACAGTCAGCCAGGGAAAAAGAGCTGATTCTTGAAAAACAACAGATCGATCGGGGCCAGGTTTCTTAACTTTTTTATTTTCTACAGAAACATGTCCTTTTGTGGGTTGTTGTAGAGAAGCCATTATATTGAGAATGGTAGATTTTCCACAGCCAGATGGGCCCACTAAACATACAAATTCATTTTCATGAACTTTCAAATTTATATTTGAAAGCGCAAGATGTGTTTTTTGACTCGATCCCTTTGAAGTATATTCATGAGAGATGTTTTCTAGATTTAGCTGAATTTTCTTTTCCATATATTCAAATTGCAACCTGGAAGTTAAAAAGAACCAGGCCTCCTTTTTTTCCATTTTGCGGTGAAGGTGAACCAATATTTGTCGTCGCATTTTCTAGGTAGCTATAGTTGAGTTGAATCTTAGCTTTTGCCTCGTGTAACTTATAGCTTAATCCAAAACTGTATATATCAGTGGAGATATTGTTTGAGTCCAAGTGTTCATATCGTAGTGCTGGTGAGAGAATTGTTTTATTATCATAGATGAAGTCTAAGTAATACGCTGTATCCGGAACCTGTTCTTTTGTTTTGGTATCTAATGTTTTTCCCAAAATTCCTTCTGAAGCGAGTGTAAATTTCTTATAAATATATTGAGCATTCAGTCCGTTTCTATATTTCGTTGTTGTTTTTCCATCTGCATAGGTCGCAAAAGTTCCAAGGCTTAGGTTTTGAGATAAATTTAGATCAACTCTTAAATTTATATCTTTATCTGAGTTTGTATCGCTCGTGTTTGCGTTTCCTCCATTTGAAAGCATGAGTGCTGATTTAATCCAGTCTTTTGAGTAGCTCAGCATGACTCCTCGTTCTCTTCTGTCCCCAAAAGTTCGAGAAACGATGGATCTTTCTGCAAAATTTAAATTTGCGAGAGGTGCTAATCCTTCAACAGTATTGGGCGCCTTAAATTGTCCTAGAGATATTTTAAAATCATTAGAAATTTTATATTCAATAAAAAAATCTTGAAGAACGCTATTGTCGTTACTTTTGCTTATTGCGCCTTCTCTAAGTTCTTTTGCAGCATCAAACGTGATCAGGTATTTTAGATCAGGAGATGTTTCACCCAAAAGCCTTATCTCGGCTCTTCTAATTCGAAAATTATCTTTTGCATATTGGGTGCTGTCGTGTAATCCCCAAAACTGGAGAAGTATTCCAACTTTTGGAGTAAAATTACCAATCATGTCTCCATTCTGAACTTCTAATGAATGCGCAGCGAATGAAAAGAGTAGAGTTGATAACTTGCAAGTTATTAAAAAAAAGTTTTTCATTTCAACTCTCCTTTAATTTTCGCGCTTATTTTTTGCTATGTTAGGTTTTTCGGATTCTTTTGTGATTTCATTTATGAGGCTTAGATCAACAAGGCCCTTAAGGTCTGGAGATTTCTTAAAGAGATAATTTGCCCCGAGAAGACCAAGGTTAAAAGCGTTTTCAGCTGATTTTTGAATACTTGCCTCTACTGGTGAAGTTGTAAAAGTGATTTTAGAAAAAGCCCTTTTAAGGACAGCTGGGCTAAGACCTTTGCCCGTTAGTTTTGCAAGCTCTTCATTTATTAAATTTTGATCATTCTTGGATATTTTTTGTAATTTTTTTGTTGTCTCAACGTGAGCTTGAAGCCATTTTTTTACGATATCTTTATTCTCTTCTAAAAATTCAGGTGTTGTAATGACAACAGTTGTTGTAAACATTCCGTTTTCCCAGAGTGTTTTTTCATCAAATAATTCCTTACCTTTTGCTTCTAACATAAGACGAGATGCCCAAGGTTCAACGGCCCATGCAGCTTGAATCTCGCCTCTTTGAAAGAGTGTTAATTGGTCTGCATTTTTTATGGGCGACACGAGTACATCGCCCATGTCGTCTTTGAATGTTTTAATCTTGAGATTGTTTTTTGTAAGCCATGATCTTGCCGCCACATCTTGCGTATTTCCAAGTTGAGGAGTTGCTATGATTTTTCCCTTTAAATCGCTTGCACTGTTAATGTTTGCCTGGACAATCAAGCTTGCTCCGCCGGATGCAGCGCCAGAAATTATTCGAATTCCTTCTCCATGTGATTTAATAAAAGCATTTATTGCAGGGCTTGGGCCAATGTAGGCTATGTCGAGTGAGCCCGCAAATAGCGCCTCAATAGCTGATGGTCCCGCATTGAATTGGAAAGGGGTAATTTTGACATCGGGCCCCAAAGCTTTTTGAAACGTTCCATTCGCAAGACCCAATATGGCTTGCGCATGAGTGATGTTTGGAAAGAAACCTACGCGTAGATTTTTTTCGGCATTAAGTTTTTTGCAAAAAAATGTGGCAAAAATAAACGTCAATAAAAGATTATTTTTTATTTTTTTCATTTTTTTATTATCTCCTGATCTAGTTTAAGCAATTCGTGTGCCACATCTGCTTTGCCTGTAAAGTTAGTAAAGAGAGGTTTTTTGCGGAATTTCCGTATTAAATAAAGTTTTATTCAAGTTTTCTTGCAGAAAATCCGTATATTTTCTTATATGGATAATTTGTACAGGCTTTGGAAACTAGCTTTAGAGACTGAAAGCTATGAGGATTTTGTTAAGAAAAGTTCTGACATTCTTCAAGACTTTCAACCAAAAAAAACTTATTTAGAAACGAGCTCTTTTCATAGTACACATGAAAAAAGAAAAATAATCGGAGAAGAAACAAGCTTAAAGTCTGTTCTTACTCTATCTAAAACAGTTGCTAAAACAAATATTCCCGTCCTTCTTTTAGGCGAAACAGGCTCTGGTAAAGAGCTTGTAGCTAGATACATACATGAAAACTCTGAAAGACTGAGTAAAGCCTTTATAAGAATAAACTGTGCAGCTATTGCTCCAGGTATTATAGATTCGGAATTATTTGGACATGAAAAAGGGGCCTTTACAGGTGCTGTAAAATCCAGAAAAGGATGTTTTGAGATGGCCCATGAGGGAACCCTTTTTATGGATGAGGTAGGTGAGTTGTCTTTAGATGCTCAAGCTAGGCTTTTAAGAGTTTTGAATGATGGATTCATATCGCGTGTCGGTTCCGAGAAGAATATAAAAGTTGATGTTCGAATTTTGGCTGCTACTCACAGAAATTTAAAAGAAATGGTGAGGGCAGGATCTTTTCGAGAGGATCTCTATTATCGAATTGTCTCTTTTCCTATCTCAATCCCTTCTTTACGGGAAAGAAAGGAAGACATAGCAGAACTTGCAAAACACTACATCGCTCAATCCTCTTTAAAGTTTAATATTAAAGTTCCTATCCTGGATGATAAAAGCTTATTAAAGCTTACTTCATATGATTGGCCAGGAAATATAAGAGAATTCATAGCGGTCATTGAAAGGGCTGTGCTTTTGTCGGACAGGGGATTGTTGAATTTAAATTTCTTTCTAGCAGAAGTACATCGAAATGAAAGTAAAAATGTTATGCACTTCAAAGATGCTTTTTCAAAAAAAGTAAAAGGAATAAGTAATAGTAAAAAAATTTTAGAAGCTTTAGAAATAAGTCACGGAAGGATTGAGGGGCCTTTTGGTGCTGCCAAAATTTTGGAAATGAATCCTAGCACTTTAAGAAGCCATATCAAAAAATTGAATATTGTTTTTAAAAAAGTAGCATAAATTAATTCATAATAACTACATGAATCAACCTTACGGCAGCAAGTTAATAAGTTTTAATTCTTTTGATTTTATCGCCTTTAGGAAAAGCAATGATTGGAAACTTACTGCTCGAGTTAAGCTCGATGACAGACAGCTTTGTGATTATGAAATGCTTATTTCTGGCTCGTTTAGCCCTTTGAAAGGGTTTATGAACGAAGCGGAATATGTTTCTGTATTGGAAAATTTACATCTTCCCAATACAATGTTGTGGCCTATTCCAATTACACTTTCAATTTCTGAAAACGTATTGCCTACTTTAGAGGGTAAAAAGTATATCGTTCTGGAACATGCAGGTTTTACAGTTCCTTTTGCAGTTATGAAAATTGAAAGTATTTTTAAACTTAATAAAGAAAAGGAAAAGTTAAGTATCTTTGGAAGTAAAGATGCAAAACATCCTGCGATTAAATATCTTAATCAAACAGGTTCTTATGCTGTTGGTGGCGAAATCATAATGGCAAACGCTATTCCTCACTACGATTTTCCAGAAAACCGAAATACTCCCAAGCAGTTGCGGGAGTCTTTTGAAAAAATGGGTTGGAATAAAATTGTAGCTTTTCAAACTCGCAATCCCATGCACCGAGCGCACTTTGAATTAACTTTAAAAGCATCAGAAAAATCAGGCGCTAACATTCTTGTGAATCCTGTCGTAGGGCTCACAAAAGATGATGATATCGATCCTTTTACTAGGGTTCGATGTTATCATGCAGTTTTTGAAAATTATCCAAACGGAAAAGCAGCGCTTTCTTTGTTGCCATTAGCAATGCGAATGGCAGGTCCTAAAGAGGCGCTTCTTCATATGATTATTCGTAAAAACCTAGGCTGTACACATTTCATAGTGGGTCGTGATCATGCAGGTCCTGGAAAGGATTCAACGGGTAAGTCCTTTTATGGAGATTATGAAGCTCAAGAGTTTGCTATAAAATATAAAGATAAAATCGGAATCGAAATTATGCGATTCGATGAATTACTTTATTCAGGAAATCAAAGAAAATATTTAGAAAAAAGTGAAGTTAAGGATTCAGATGAGATTTTGAAGATTTCTGGAACAGAGTTTCGAGAAAGATTAAATATGGGAGAAGAGATTCCTTCTTGGTTTAGTTTTCCAAAAGTAACAGCTGAATTGCGTAAGAGTACAGTTCCTAGTTTTGAAAAAGGAATTTGCTTGTTTTTTACAGGATTTTCAGGTTCAGGAAAAACGACTCTTGCTCGTGCTATTGAGGAAAAATTGAAAGCAAAGAGTTCTCGTAAAATTAGCATCTTGGACGGCGATGATGTGCGAGAACATCTTTCGAAAGGATTAACGTTTTCTAAAGAAGATCGAGATGAAAATATTAGGCGTATTTCATATGTTGCAAGTCTTGTTGTGAAACATCAAGGAATAGCTATTTGTTCACCAATTGCTCCCTATGAAAATGTTCGTCAGTATTCTCGAAAAATTATTAGTGAAGTGGGGCACTTTGTTCAGATTTACGTAAGTACTTCAATTGAAACTTGCGAAAAGAGAGACCCCAAAGGATTATATCAAAAAGCAAGAGCGGGAGAAGTGAAGCACTTTACCGGGGTTGATGATCCCTATGAAGTTCCTTTAAATAGTGAACTCGAAATTGATACATCCAAAGCAAGTATTCAAGAGTGTGTTGATATGATTATTTCTTTTCTTAAAGAAAAGGGATATTTGCGTTTTGAAACTTGATTTAAGATTTTAGCGAGAGAGCGTTATTTGAATGTCGTATCCAATTACTATCGAACAGCTCTGTGAAATTGCCCTAAATGCAGGAAAAGCGATCATGGAAGTCTATGAAGAAGTAAGCCTTTTTAACCTAAAAGAAGATTCTTCACCATTGACGAAAGCTGACTTGATTTCTCATGAAATAATATTGTCTCAATTGAAAGTAAAGGTTCAAAATATTCCAATTATTAGCGAAGAGGGTGAGATTCCTTCTTTTGAGGAAAGAAAAAATTGGAGTAAATTTTATCTTGTTGATGGATTGGATGGAACAAAAGAGTTCCTGAAGAAAACAGGAGATTTTACAGTTAATATTGCGCTTATATCAAATGGCATTCCTGTCCAAGGAGTTGTTTATGCTCCGGCTCTTAATAAGCTTTATTATGCAGAACACTCGCGTGGTTCTTTTAAAAAACAGCTCAATGATTCTGAGCAAAGAATTTTTTCAACAAATAAGAAAAAGGGTGAAGCTTTAACAGTTGTTGCTAGTAAGTCTCATCGTAATGCAGAAACAAATGAGTTCATTAAAAAATTAAAAGTAGGTTCATTTTTGGAAGCAGGAAGTTCTTTGAAGTTTTGTTTACTGGCAGAGGGATTAGCAGATATTTACCCAAGACTTTCTCCAACGATGGAATGGGATGTTGCAGCTGGAGATTGTATTTTTCGAAATTCAACTTTGCTTGGGTCAAGAGAGAGTTGCTTAACTTATAATAAAGCAGATTTAAAAAATGAATCTTTTATTATTGGAAGTGGATTTTAAAAGTTACTTTCTTTTGTAAACTGTTTTCACCGAAGAAAAAAAACCATAGTCGCTTAGTGGGTCTTCTGATCCTAAGCCTGATAATCCTCTACCTCCGTAGGGAAGAGCGTCAACTCTTACAGATGGAGCTAAGTTAAGAGCGACTCCTCCAAAATCGAGCTCAGTTTCTGCTTTTTTTAGAGAGCTTTCATCATTGGAATAAATTGCTGCTTGCAATCGGTGCGGTAGGTTATTTGCAAATTTTATAAAATCATCAACGGTTTTGATTTTGAATATATTCAATATGGGGGCAAAGATCTCTTCAGTCTTTAGTTTTTCAGAGGGGTCAAAAATAATTGTGGGAGGAATAAAGTTTGGAATCGTTTCTAGTTTTTTTTGAGAATAAATTTTTTTGCCATCATTTTTTTCTTTAAGGACAGTCCTTTCAATTTTTTCAAATGCTTCCTCGTCAATTATACCCGCGCAGAGTGTTTGTTCTTCATTGGCATTACCTGATGGAAAGTCCTCAACAATTTTTTTAAGTTCAGAAACTGCTTCATCAAAAATATCTTCTTGAATCAAAAGATTTTGTGCAGAAATACAACTTTGTCCTGCAAAAGAAAAGGCGCTCATAGCTATTTCTTTGATTGCTTTTCGAAGATCGTCGCCTTTTAAATTTTCTAGATAAACTGGAGCGGTTCCACCGAGTTCTAAGAGGAGAGGACCTTTGAATTTGTTTCTTATTTCCCAACCGACTTTTTCTGATCCCGTAAAAGAAACACAACTTATTCTTGGATCTTCGAGAAGTTTCCAAAAACTTTCATGAGTCATAGGAAGAAAAGCAATCATTCCTGCAGGAAGCTTTGCCGCATGAATCACGTCGACAAGAGCAAGGCTTGTGAGTTGGCATTTTTCGGAAGGTCTCCAAATCAAAGGTGTCCCAGCTAAAAGTGCAGGAGCAATTTTATGTAAACTTAAGTTATAGGGAAAATTGAAGGGTGTAACGCCCAACGCTATTCCTCGTGATTGGGTGTTTACGCGTCCGTGAAATAATCCCCGTCCCTCGGCTTCTCTTGGTAATTCAGAAATTAGTTTTTTTCCCACTTCAATTGTAGCCTTAATCGTATCCAGAGAACGCTCACATTCTAGTTGGGCAAGGCTTATGGGTTTTTGAATTTCCATTGAGAGGATTGAGGCCAAGTTATTGAAGTTCTTAGAGAATTCAGTTGAAATTCTTTCCAAACATTCAAGGCGCTCTTTTAAGGGAAAAAAGCCGTTTAGGACTTGTTGATAAGTGAGAAACATTCCCTCAAGGGTTTCATTTAAGGTTGCCTGATCCTGCTCTTTAAATGTGTCGAGGTAGCTGAGTTCCCAAGTTTCGTAGTTTTTGAGAAGAGGATTCCAAATCTTTTTGCTAATTGCATGGGAAAGGCTCAAATAATGTCCAAGTGTGTAAATGCCAAGACGCCGCGCCATCGTGTGTAGATTAATACTCCATAAAAGGCTAAGATGTAAGCGTTCAAGGGGATTATGGTGGTGGCCGGGTATCCCTAGGAATGGAGTAAAATGATTGCACCAGATACCCTAGAAAAAACCATCGAAGCACTGTCCTCTTTTCTCAAAAAAGTTGAGGATCCCACAAAAGATGATTGGGATCCTATTGAATTGGGGATGTGGGTTTCAAAACTTGAATATCCCGCGCTCGATGTCAAAGCGCAAGTGATGGCTTTTAGGGAGTCGCTCAGGCCTGCACTTAAAGATTTTCCCAAAAATAAATCTATTCGTGAGCAGAGCGAATTTCTTTTGACTGTTTTTCGTGATGCTTTGGGCTTTCAAGGCGATACAAATAATTACTACAACGTAAAAAATTCTTTTATGAATGATGTGCTTGTGCGTCGTAAAGGGATTCCTATTACATTGAGTCTTGTTTTTTTAGAGCTCTGTCGGGCAGTTGAACTCAAGGCTGCGGGAATAAGTTTTCCGGGACATTTTTTAGTAAAAGTTTTGGATCAAGATAAGGGCGATAATAAATCCAATGATGAGTGGTTTGTAGATGCTTTTGACGGCGCCAAGATTTTGAGTCTCCAGGATTGCAAAGAGCGTCTAGAAACCTGGACGAAGGGTATGATTCCGTTTGGGCCTGAAGCTCTAAAGATTGCTCATCCACGTGACATCGTTTCGCGAATGTTACGAAATTTGCGTGCAATTTATTTTGAAAAAGAAGATCTTACTCGCTTGTATTGGGTTTTAACGGCACTGTCAGAATTATGTCCTGTGGAAAGAGTGGAAGCTTTGCGAGAGAGAGCTTTTTTATTTGCACGCATGGGTCGATACCGAGCAGCGATTCAGGATTTGAGAACAGTCATTAAGTCGTCATCAAGCGTTCATAACAAAGATCACCTTGAAAAAATATTGCGATACTTCGAGCTTCAAAAAGAAGTAACGAATTAATTTTTTGACTGCCAAAATTCTTTTCTGGTCAAAAATAAACACACGGATTGATTAAAGTTTTGTAAAGATCTCTACGAATAGAACTTAGCCGTGAAAAAGTTAGATCCCCGAGAGCTTAGAAAAAAGGTTGAAAGGGCTCCGTCAATTGATGATTTGGCTTATGAAGAGGAACCTTTTGATTTTAAAGATTTTTTTAAAAAATCATTTCGCAATAAAAAATTAGTTTTTTTTACGGCTTCGTTGATATACGTGGTGCTATCTTTTGTTTATTTATCCACGGGAACCATTTATGAAAAAAGAGTCTTGGCTAATTTCAATAGCTCAAGCAATAATCTTTTTTTTAAGTATCTGGATGCTGTTTCAGGTTCTCAGGAAGGAAAGGCTGCGGCAGAAGACCTTGTTTCTTTTTCAAATAAATCATTGACCAATTTAAAAACTGACGACTTTATAAAGTTTTGTTTTCAAGCAGCCTCAAATGATAAGGAGCTTGCAAAAATATTTGATCTAGATTTTTCTAGAAAGAAATCTTTAGATGAAAGTTCGAAAGTAAAAATTAAAGGTTTTTTTGAATCAAAAGCTGTGATTGGTCCTTTTGATAGAACCTTGGTTGATTTAAAAGCAAAGCCAGGTTTTCTCATTACATTTAAAAGTAAAGATTCTCTTAGCTTAGAAAAAGTGCCTGAAAAGATTTCTAAAATCATTAAAGAGTATCTCTCAATGATAAGTGAAAATGAAATGCTTTCAGGTAAAAAGTTGTTAGAAGAAAAACTAAACGATATTCAAAAAAAGTTAGAAGGAAAGACTCAAAAGAGATTTGAATTATCTCAGTCAATTCCTCTTGTTGATAAGTCCAGCGTGTATTCTCTTCAGTCACAGTTGCAGGCAACGAAGATAACAATAAGCGGAAATAAAGCTTTAGAGGATCAGTTTCAAGCAAGCCTTTCGGATATTGAAAAAAAAATAAGTACAATAGGAGATGTTGGCAATATCGAAAATGATCCAGTTGCTTTGAATCTTGAGCTTAAAAGCTTATCAAGCCAGAAGTCTCAACTTCAAAGTCAGGGATTGGAAAAAGAAAGTTTTCTTTATAAAAATATTGCTTCAAACTTAAGTAAAACATTGAAGGAGTTAGAGGAAAGTCAAAAGAACTTAGCTGTTAATCAGAAAAAAGATGAGTCTTTATTTTTTGAAGAGAAAGCCACAAATTTAAATAAGTTTTTAGACGAAATAAATAATTTAATTGCTAACAAATTAGAAAAATCTTTAGCTTCGGATTTAGAAAAATCACTAAGTATAAATTTTCCTGAAGAATCAAATCAAAGAACTGTTTCAACTCCACAAGCAGCTGTATTTAATCAAGAAAGTATTGAAGGGTTGATGTCACAGTTAGAGTCTTTAAAGAAGGTTATTGAAGGAAATAACTTCTTTGAGTCTAGGTTAGCTCAAAAAATAGCTGGTACTGAAAAGAGATTGTCATCTTTTAGGTCTAATCCTTTACAGCAAAAAGATGTTTCTGGTTATATCCAAGACATTTCAAATATGGCTTATTTAAAAAATCAACTCAAGTTGCAAGGGGTTGATGAAGATAGTGTGATTGCTAAAAGAATTACGGAGAATTTAAAAAAAGCAACAAAGGAATTGCAGGAAAAGAAAAATATATCCTTAAAAGATTTAAAGATTGGAGACATGTACGCCACAAATTTTGATGAGTCCTCAGTTTATTCTCAGAAAGTAAATCTTGAGAAATTAAAAAGTGACAATAATTTTTACCAAGCGAAAATTGTAGAGTTAAACAAAGCAATTGATGAGTTGGGTTTTCTTTTAAACGATAAGGCAGAAAAAGAAAGACAAATCTCTGAATTGGATATTTTAATAAATAACGATCGTTCGAGTCTAGGGGTTCTAAACGAAGCTATTTCCAAAATGAAATTGAACGAGATCAAGGTTTCTAAGCGAATTGAATTCTCATTTGAGCCGATGGAGGAGAAATCAGCTCTCAATCTTAAAAACTTTATAATACTATCTTTTTTAATTAGTTTTCTATGCGGTTTGTGTCTTTCGTATTTTAAAGAGCTCTCATTTCCTTCACTCAAAACAATTGAATCTTTTGAGGATCTTGGTCTTGAAGTCTTAGGCGGGTTGCCTTCAACAAAAAATAATTTGTTACAAGAGGGATCTGTCCTCGACGGTGTAACGAATGCCAGCTATTTGCGGATGGGAATAAGTATTGAGAATATTATGTCTTCTTCCGATGGCAAGGTTATTCTTTTAACTTCGAGCGATACTTCTTTAAAGTCTGCAACAATCGCGCTTAATCTTGGAGCTTTTTTTGGAAATACAGGAAAGAAAATTCTCATTTTGGAAACTGATCTTGTGAATAATTCTATTGCAAAAGTTACGGGTGCGCCTCTCAACGGTGGCATAAGTGAGCTTTACCTTCATAAAGAAAAAATTAACTTTTATCCTTTTAGAGTGAGTGAAGGACTTGATGTACTTACAGGTGATCCGCTTTTGGTACCACCTGTTTACAGATTAGTTTCAAATAACTTTAAAACATTTCTCGAACAATTAAGCGTGCAATATGATTACGTCTTCTTGCATGTACGTCCATGTTTAGATTCTCCTGAAGCTTCGGACCTTTCTCGGTATGCAGACATGGGCATTGTTTGTTGTGATACAGAAACAATTAATAAACCAATACTCGATAAACTCGATAAAGAAATGAATGGCTTCTTGTCAAAAAAAACTTGCCTGATTTTAGAAAATCCTAAGGACCTTGATGTCCATGTTGATGTAAAGCCAGAAATTCAAAAAGCTGCAGCTTGATACATTAAAAATAATTCATTTTTTGTGGTCTAATGAGGGTTCTGCTCGTTTTTAAGCTCTTCTTCAAATTTATATTTCTCAAGTTCTTCTTCTAATTCTTTAAGCTTTTTTTCTAATTCTTCTTGAGTCAGTTGAGCGTTATTCACAAAATAAATAGCCACAGCTTTCCAAAGTATAGGGGCGATTTTTGCCCAAAGGGGAAGACCCACAACCAGTCCGACAACTCTAGAATTTGTCATGCGAACGCTCGTAATGCTGACGGGTCCGCTTCGTGAGGCTGCTTCGTCTGCTTTTTCAATCATTTCTTTGTATTTGGTAAAGCGTGGATCGCTTGCAAAAAGATTTCTTAACTCATTCCAAGTATTGATTGTTGTAAGGTCCGCATCTGCAGCAAACATGTGCAAGAATTCAGAGCCTGTGGCTCCGTCAGCAGCATAGGCCAGTAACTGACTTGCCTTTAGATCTAAAGGATCTTTGCTCTCTGCTATTTCACGAACTTTTTGAACGAGAGTGGCTCTTTCATCTAGTAAAATCATATTTCGAAAAAACGAAGAAAAGCCAGGCCCCTTTTTTGCGATTATTTTCACAATTCCTTGAACAAGCGGAACAATCAAAGTTAAGTCGAGCGCTTGTCGACTTGCAGTCGCAACAAGTTCTTGGCGGAGGCTTTTGCGAATGTGTGCTTCGCGAGCGTAAACATTTGTATCGTAAAATCTTTCAATTTCACCTTTTTCGGGATTTCCTTCTTTGAGACTTGGGTATCGAACACCTTTTCTTTTACTCCATCCCACTTCTTTGAGAATAAAATGACGAGCCTCTTCCCAAAGTTTTTTTCTTTTTTCATAGGCAGGATTTGCGGGGATATTTTCGGTGGGGCTTGGTTCGCTATGAGTAGAAAACAAATCAAAACGATGTTCAAAATCAGAGTTCAGGTATCTGTTAGCAATTTCGTAGAGAGGGAAATTCCTACCGATGTTTTCTACCAACATAAAATTGTAAGTCTCAAGAATGTTATAAATAGCAGCAAGTTGATTAAGAACTTCTCTTTTTTGAATGATGTAATCATCGACGAGTATTTGATTGAGTTTGTTAATTTCTTTTCTAATTTTTGAATTGCTTCGTCTATCTCCGTCTTCAATTTCGATAATTTCAAGAAATTTGTCTTTTAAATTTAAGATGTAAGTAGGGTCAAGCGTTTCGTTCTGGGCTTCAACTTGCTTTTGAAGATTGGAAATTTCTTGCATAGCTGCAACGACTTGCTCGTACTGACGATAGGAGATGGCCGCTCCATCGATCATTGACCGAGCTATGTTAACGGCAACTGTGAGCTTGTCATTCACGAGAGCATCTTCGAGTTCGGCTATGAGGTTTTTTCCGATTTGCACTTCACGAGGAATCGGGTCGCCTCTCCAGTTGCGAGCCCAGCGGTGAAGAGAGATGTATCGGCTCATTTCTCCTGAGGGGAGAACTTCCTGAGTGACGATTTTTAGTGAGCTTAGCAATATTCGACAGCGAGAATTTTCAGGGTAATTGGGTCGTATTGCAAAGACAGGTTTTGAGAGACCCAAACTTATAAAGATAGTTAGAGAAACAATGTTAAACTGGAAAAACTTGAAAAAGGATATATATTTTTTCATATTAAAATTCATGAATAAAACCTGATTTAATAAATTCTAAAAATGGCTCTTTTCAGTCACGTTTTATAGCAGAAAGGAGCATTTTTCTCGACATTCCTGTAGGAACTCAACTATAGATAAATCAACTTTATGGGTCTCCGTAAAAAAAACAAAAAACTCACTCAGTCCTCTCAGAAAACCATTAAAAAGGTCAATATTGTTAAGCCTTTAGCCCCTAAGCCAACCTTTGAATTAAAGGTGGGCTTAGCTCAAATGCTTAAGGGCGGGGTGATTATGGACGTTGTAAATGCAGAACAAGCGAAGATTGCTGAACAGGCGGGAGCCGTTGCGGTGATGGCTTTGGAGCGTGTTCCTTCTGATATTCGCAAAGAAGGAGGGGTCGCTCGTATGAGTCCTCCGGAGCTTGTCGAAAAAATCATGAGCTCTGTCAGTATACCTGTCATGGCAAAATGTCGTATTGGGCACTTTGCAGAAGCGCAAATTTTAGAAGCTCTTGGTGTTGATTTTATTGATGAATCAGAAGTTTTAACTCCTGCTGACGATGAATATCATATCTTCAAACATTCCTTTAAAGTTCCTTTTGTGTGTGGTTGCAAAAACCTTGGTGAAGCTTTGAGACGTATTGGTGAGGGAGCGGCCCTTATTCGTACAAAAGGTGAACCAGGAACGGGCAATGTTGTGGAAGCCGTCAGGCATTTGCGACAAATTGCTCAAGACATTAAGCGTGTACGCATGCTTGATGAGGGTGAATTAATGACCGAAGCCAAAAATCTTGGAGCTCCTTTTGAGCTTTTGATGAAGGTGAAAAAATTAGGCAAACTTCCTGTTCCTAATTTCGCAGCGGGTGGTGTTGCAACTCCTGCGGATGCTGCTCTTTGTATGCAATTAGGTGCCGAAACAGTTTTTGTCGGCTCTGGTATTTTCAAATCTTCCTCGCCTGAGAAATTTGCAAAAGCGATTGTGAAAGCAGTTGCAGGCTTTGATCGACCAGACGAAGTACTTGCTGCTTCAAGGAATTTGGATGCAGCTATGAGAGGGCTAGAAATTAAAACTCTTCCTCAAGAAGAATTGATGGCAGAACGCGGCTGGTAGATCCTTAATTCAAAGAGAAATAACTCGAATGAGAATTGGTATTTTAGCTCTTCAAGGTTGTGTGGAGCCTCATAAAAAACATGTTGAGGCTCTGGGCGCGGAGCTTGTTGAAGTTCGTCGTGCGGAAGATTTTAAAAACATTGAAGGATTAATCCTTCCTGGTGGTGAGAGCACCACAATGCTTAAATTAATTGAGCACTTTCAAATTTGGGATGTCCTTAGAGAATATGCTGAAAAAATTCCTTATTGGGGAATTTGTGCGGGAAGCATTTTGATGGCTCTTCGAGTGAGCAATCCAAAACAAAAGTCATTAGGGCTCATGCATCTCGATGTGGAGCGAAATTCTTATGGGCGCCAAGTCGACAGTTTTGAAGAAAAGATCAGTTCCTATTCTGTTTCTTTTATTCGTGCACCTATGCTGAAAAAATTAGGAAAATCTTGCCACGTAAAAGCTTCTTCGAAGGGATCTCCTGTTTGGGTGAGTGAAGGAAAGCACATGGTGACAACTTTTCATCCCGAGCTTTCGCTCAAAACACCTTCACCTTTTCATAAGTATTTTGCAGAGCAAATCTCTCAAAATAAAAACTTAAAATAAATTAGAAATAAAATTTCAAATAAGCTTTAGAAAAAATGCCGTGTTGGTTTTTTTGTTCAACCCGCATATCGTTATTGCCAACGTATGATTTAGTTCCTAGTTGATTAAAGCTATATCCCGCTAAGAAATGAAGGGATGCATTTTCTGCCCACGAAAAACCAAAGCCTCCTGCTAAATGACCGCGCATGAACGGACCGCTGCTTTTGATGGTTGATCCATTGAGGTTCGTATCTCGAACTTCAACCGAACCAAGGGCTGTTCCTACGGCAACTTCACCTTCAGGGGCCCATGATTTTCGCGGCATTCTGTAGCGAAACACTCCCATAACTGGATAGAGTTTGTACTGAGCTATGTTGAATTGTTTTGTGTTACCACTTCCCTGAATATATTGCTGTGTTTTGAAATTGTCGTAACCAAGACTCAAGGCAACTTCCATTGAGCTGCTAAGTCCAAAAGATCCTTCAAAACCAAAACCTACTGGAACTTGAAAACGCATATCTTGCTGAGCACCAGAAACTCGAGCAGAGTAAGCACTCGAAAGAGGATAAGTACTTTCAGCATAAAAACCTATTCCAAAGACCCGATGCCCACCAATGGGTGTGATGACATCAGCAGAGTTTGCAGTTGTTTGAAAAAAAGGAGAGTTTTGTGCATTGGTTTTAAAGCAGGCAAAAAGAGTAAGAATTGCAATAACTTGCCGTAAAGAAAACCTTTTCATAACTTAAGAATAAGTCAGGAATGAGACCCAGACAGCTAGCAAAGAGTCATGAATTTGACTTTTTTTATGTTGGGAATAACTGGAAGCTCAAAATTGTCGACGCTGTTTATCCTGTATTCAAAATTTTTAAATCTTTAGAGCCTTTTAAAGACCTCATAAAAGTTAAAAACCTCTTCTAGAGGCATCTGACAAGTTGCGATTCTTTTGCACGCTTATTGCACATAAACGTCTCTGGAGAAGGATTGCTATGAAAATGAACGTCATGCCTAAAGCTGTTAAAACAAAAGAAATCAAAGTGAAAAAACCAGAATACGCTTTGCGTGTTTCCTCTGGGTTAACTCAAGGAGCTTTGGTTCCATTGAGTAAAAAGAAAAATATTTTGGGTCGTAGTTTTAGAGCTTGCCTTCCTCTTGAGGATGAACGCGTTTCACGTGAGCATGCACAAATTTTGATGAATGAAGGAAAGTTTTTTTTATCTGACATGGGTTCTACGAATGGAACTTTCTTAAATAATGAAGAAGTCAAAGGTGAAATTGAAGTCAAGTCGGGCGATGTGATTCGAATAGGAAACAGTATATTTAGACTTGAAACAATGAAGTCAAAAGATCCTAGCTTTCAACAAAAGTGGAGAAGTGCAACTTCTGTCATTCAAAGAGCGCATTTTAGTTTCGACGAACTCGCCAAGATCAAGCCCAATAAGAGACTGATGTTTAAGAGAAATATCAAAATGCTTTCTCAACTTATGGGACATATTAAAAGTGTAGCCTTTAAGGAATTAGAACTTGGTTTGATTCGAGTTGAGCTTTTGTTAACAAAAGGAATTTTTAAATTTCAAAAAGTTTTAACCCGCTTAGGTACGATTAAGTAGTGGGCTAAAAGCTCACTCATTTTTTTAGTTGAAATTTTTGAACATTTCGATTGTGAGTAGCATAGTCTTTCGCAAACTCATGAGTTCCATCTCCGCGTCCTACAAAATATAAAAATTCAGAGGCTGCTGGATGAAGAACAGCTCGAAGGGCTTTTTCTCCAGGATTACAAATTGGCCCCACAGGAAGTTCTGGAATCGTGTAGGTGTTGTAAATAGAAAAGGTTTGTAGATGAATTTTTTTAAGATTTCCATCAAAGTTTGGCATCAAACCATAAATAGTTGTGGGATCTGACTGAAGGCGCATTTTTTTATTTAAACGATTCCAAAAAACAGAAGCTACGAGAGGTTGCTCCTCACTTTTGCCTGTTTCTTTTTCTACAACAGAAGCGAGTGTTAAAAGCCGGTAAAAACCGAGAGGTGTTTGTGACCAAGGATGTTGGCTCAGGATTGGTCGGGCTCTTTTTTCAAATTGAGAAAGCATTTCTTCTATGATGGTTTTCGGAGAATCGTATTTTTGAAAATTGTAAGTCTCTGGAAAAAGATAGCCCTCAAGACTCATAAAGTTCGAATGATTTTTGAGATTTTCGAGATGATTTAATGAAAGAATTTCATTTTCATTTGGAATAAGCGCTTTTTTTAGAAATTCAGAGTTTTGGAGAAGCTTGAAGAACTCTTGGCGATCAAAGTTTTTGAGTGTTTGAGCCCATGAGTCTGCAATATCCCACTTGTTGTGTCCTTCTTTAATTAACAAGGAATGTTGAATTCCTTTGGCGGAGCTAAGTTCTTTCAATATTTCAAGAGAGGAGAGTTGAGGCCTAAGAAGAAATTCTCCGGCTTTTATTTTTCGATCAAAATGAAAAATTTTTGAGGATATCTTTGCTCCTAATTCAGATATTTGAATTCCATTTTTTGATAAAATTTTGAGCAAGCCATTAAAAGAAGTTCCAGGTGGAATATCGATAACAAGTTCTTTTTGAAGAGAAGGATTAGGGGAGTGATAAAAATCAAAAGCTTGGTAGGTAGCTGTTCCAAAAAAAACAAGGATTAAAAGAAGAAGGGTTTGTCTCATTTTTTCCTCTCGTAGTTGGGTTTTTGCTCGTGAAAATAATTTTTTAAAATCAGGGCAGCAGCCTGTGCATGTTGATTGTGGGGTGATTTGTTGGCTTCCCAGCTCGTAAGGTATTCGTCTACGAGCGAAACGGGAAGGGCGAATTCTTTTGTAAGTGTTTCTTTGAGGTTCGAGGCTTTGACCAAAAGCTCATCAGTGTGCGAAGAGTGAGTGAGGGAAAGGCCTATGATAATTGTTTCGATTTCCCATTCAGAAATAATTTTTTTTAATTCTTTTTTATCTTTTTCAAAAAGTTCCCAAGTTTTTTCCTTAGGAATTTTTCTTTCAAAAAAGCCTCTTGGAGTAATAACTAGGCCGTCGGGGCTCGCGGTTGCAAAACCGACAAAACGGGCTCCCCAATCCAAACCCAGAACGGCCATGTTTATTTTCCGAATATTTTGAGCGTATTTGAAAAAATATTTAATTTTGAAAGATCGTTAAAAGTTACAAAGAGGGCCAGACCAATCAGCATAAAAGCTCCAACAGTTGCCCATCCTTCAATGATTTTGTAAGGAATAGGTCTGCGTATAATTCCCTCAATGGCAAAAAGAACAATATGACCTCCATCAAGTACGGGAAGTGGCATTAGATTAAGTATGCAAAGATTGAGCGAAATAAATGCGAGCATTTTCATAAAAGCATCAAAGCCTAGCTTGAGACTTTCTCCAGCAATCTTACCAATCATGACAGGTCCGCCCATAGCTTTCATGGAGACTTTACCCGTAGCTAAAAAGACAAAACTCTCAAGAATAGAGGCCGACATGTTCCATGTTTTCATGGCCGCGAGTTGTATTCCGTCAGTGAAGCCTTTGGCTTGAACTTTTTCAAAAGAAGCATCGCCAATGCCCACAAACATAGCGCCTAATTGAAATTTCTTTTCTTTGACTTGTGTGATGGGATTTTCATTTTCTACATATTGAGGGGTAAAGCTTCCTTCTTTAAGCTGCCCATCGCGAATCCATTTGAGATGGAGAGTTTCGTGAGAGGCTGCAACTTCTTGCAAGCGATTTTTAAATTGAAAGAAAGTCCAGACGGGTTGTTTGTTTAGTTCTTTAAGGATGTCGCCTTTTTGAAGACCGAGCTTGGACGCAGCTGATCCGTCGAGTATCTGAGTAATCATTAAATGCGCAGGTATAAAACCGTAACTCGCGAGAGTTGATTTTTGAGGTGCGATTATTTCAACCGTCTCGGGACCAGTTTGTTTTTCGTTTTGCGTGTCTAAGAAGTGAACGACAAGAGCTAGAGGTTGTTGTTTTTCAGAGCTGAGCTTCCATGCTTTTTCTAATTGATAAATGGAATCTACGTCTGTTTTTTGGTTTTCGATTTTAACAGATTCAACAATAAAAAAACTTTTAGAATATTTTTTTGAGAGTTCTGATTTTTTTTGAACTGAAAAAACAGGAGGGTAAGACTGAAATTCAACTCCTGTAAGAGTGACGGATTCTCTCTCGATTCCAGTAAGAGAGTCGCTCATTTTGCCAACTTGACCTTGGAGTGAAATTTCCTGAATGGCAGCATCTCGTTCGATTTTTATTTTAAAAGAGCCTTCTTTGCTATTTCTTAAGAATCTTTGAAGGTCTGAAAGTTCTCTAACATTTTGTTGAGCTTGAGTGCTTTGAATACTTAAGACTTTATCTCCAGGTAGAATACCTGCTTGAGCTGCAGGGCTATTAGGATGGACAAAGTGAATCGTTGCGCTAGGAGAAGGAAAGCCTTTCGTGAAAAGAAACCAAAAGACTAAAAAAGTAAGAATAAAATTAGCGGCTGGTCCTGCGATCACAACGGCAAAACGTTTGGCAAGTGACATTCTTGAAAAGCTACGGTGCTTTTCTTCATCTGGAACATCTTCTTGAGGATCTTGGCCCATAATGTTCACGTATCCACCAAAGGGAACGAGGCTAAGCGCATACTCTGTTTCACCTCTTGTGAATTTAAAAAGCTTGGGACCCATACCAATAGAGAAGGTTTTGACTTTCATCCCACAAAGTTTCGCGACATAAAAGTGCCCGAATTCATGAATAAAAACTAAGATTCCAAGAAGAAGAATAATTCCTGCTATGTAATACATGTCATGTTCCTCTCATATGAATATAGCGTGTCTCTTTGAGAAAGTATAAATTAACTTTGAACGAAGATAAAATAAGCAAGAGGGAGCGTAAAAGCCAGGCCATCGATCCGATCGAGGATTCCCCCGTGACCAGGAATAAGGTCTCCGGAGTCTTTAACTCCTGAAACGCGTTTGAAGAAGCTTTCAAAAAAATCTCCCCCTTGAGCTAAGGGAGCAGCAAAAAGAGTAAAAAATAAGATTTTAGCAAATGGCATGGGTGGCTGTTTGTAAGCATGCCAAGCAATTGTAAAAATAGCAGCAAATATCCAAGATCCAGCAAGGCCCGCAAGAGCCCCCTCGATTGTTTTTTTAGGAGAAACGATTGGCCACAAAGGGCGAGTGCCATATCGACGCCCTACAATGTAGGCGCAAACATCACTTCCAAAGACGACCACAAAAGTGAGCAAGATGACACCTTTTCCATATGGTAGTTTTGCATTTTGTAAGAGGGGGCCAAAAAAAGCTGAAAGGAAAAAGATGTAGAGAAGTCCTGCAAAATAAAAAGTTTGTTCGTTTAAAAGAGTGGAAAGGGGTTTGCTTTGAGGTTTTTTTTGAACAATTGAAGTGGAATCAATCACAAGAAAAACAAGAGAGAGAACCCAAAAAATATAAACCCAGCGGATATGAACATAATTTGAAAGAAAAGAATCAACGATCGAAAGATTGATAGCAATAATTCCTACAATGCTTTTGAGAGATCGGGGATGAAAATTAAAGATTTTAAGATATTCAAACCATCCAATAAAAGCGCATAGACACAAAACCCCCACTAAAATCTTAGGATTCATTCCAAAAAGCATCCAAAGCGCAAGACCCGCAAGGATAATCCCAACAAGTGTGCGTGTGCGAGTTTCTTTAGACATGGGGAATTTCTTTTTTTGAATCCTGCGTAGAGGTCGTATCCGTCGTTGAAGTTGAGTTTTTTACTCCTCCAAATCGTCTGTCTCGGTTTGAAAAATATTCACATGCTTTACGCAGGTCTTCTCGTTTAAATTCAGGCCAAAGCTTATCGATCACATAAAATTCAGCATAAGCAGACTGCCAAAGCATAAAGTTAGAAATTCTAAATTCTCCACTTGTGCGAATGATGAGATCGGGATCGATTACTTCTTTTGTGTAGAGATGTTGAGAAAAGAGTTCTTCAGTAATCTCTTCAGGCTTAATTTTACCTTCTTGAACAAGAGTGGCTGTTTCTTGTGCAGCCTTTAGAATATCGAGCCTGCCTCCGTAGCTCACCATAAAATTAAGTGAAAGCCCTGTATTGTTCTTGGTAAGTTCAGAGGCAATATCGAGTTGTTTTCTAAGTCTTTCAGGAGCGCGGTGATATTGTCCAAAAACACGAATCTTGATGTTGAGCTTGTGCATTCTCTCCATTTGCGATTCGGCAAATTTGTACATCAAATCCATGAGAAAATTGACTTCATCATCGGGCCGTTTCCAGTTTTCAGTTGAAAAGCAAAAAAGAGAAAGAGCTTTCAGGTTTAGAGCAATTGCTTCTTCCACAACGGACATCACAAGATCGGCGCCTTGAATATGACCTTGAACGCGCTTCCAGCCACGAGTGTTTGCCCAGCGGCCATTTCCATCCATGATGATTCCCACATGTTGTGGCCAAATCGTTTTTGTTGAACTCAAACGGTGAGCACCTCTTTGCTCTTTGCTTCGATGATTGCATCAACCTGAGTTGTGCATTCGTCTGTTAATTTTTGAACTTGATCTTGGTTTTTCTTTTGAAGATCTTCTCCAAGGCTTTTGTCAGCTTTAATCAGTTCGTTGGCGTCACGACGAGCATTGCGTACGTGAACCTTACAATCTTCGCCAAGTTTTTTTACGGTTTTAACGATTTCCTTACGTCGATCTTCACTCAGGGCAGGAATGTTGAGACGAATTAATTTACCATCAACTTGGGGAGTGAGGCCAATGTTTGCCGCAACGATTGCTTTTTCCACGAGAGGAATCGCGCTCTGATCCCAGCAAGAAATTTGCAAGGTTTTTGCATCAGGAACAGCTACTTGAGCAATTTGTTTGAGAGGAGTGGGGGTGCCGTAGTAATCAACTCTTACGCTATCAACGAGTGTTGGGCTTGCTCGACCTGTTCTGATTTTTACGAGTTCATTTTTGAGGGATTGGACGGATTTTTCCATCTTTTCTTTGGTTTCTTGAATCGTTAATTTTACGGTTTCTTCGCTCATTTTTTTCTCCTTGCTTTAGAAGGCTCTTGAGAGCTTTGTTTTTTATGAACGCTCGAAGAAGCGTTCTTACCTGTGTAATCATTGTCCCCATCAAAATCACTCTTACAATCCACTGTAATAGTGGTTCCCACTTTTTTGCCTTTTAAAAATTCAGCAATCGCATTGGGTGTTCGAATGTTGAGAACGTGAATGGGAAGTTTGTTGTCCATGCACAAACTAATCGCCGTGCTGTCCATCACTTTTAAGTTTCGATTGAGAACATCAATGTAGTTAATGTTCTTAAGAAGTTTTGCCTTAACGTTTTTTCGTGGATCAGAATCATAAACTCCGTCAACGTTTGTAGCTTTAACAAGAATGTCAGCCTCAACTTCCATCGCTCTTAAGGCAGCCGCGGTGTCAGTTGAAAAATAAGGGTTGCCTGTTCCACTTGCAAAAATGACCACGCGATCTTTTTCAAGATGGCGAGTGGCTCTTCGGCGGATGTAGGGTTCAACCACTTGCTCCATTCGAATGGCACTTTGAACACGTGTGTAAATATTGTGTCGCTCAAGAGCATCTTGCAAAGCAAGAGCATTGATCACCGTTGCAAGCATTCCCATGTAATCGCCTGTGGAGCGATCCATGCCTTTTTCTGATCCTTGAATTCCGCGAAAGATATTTCCGCCCCCAACAACGACAGCTACTTGAACGCCCATTTCTCTTACAGCTCGAATTTGTTCAGCCATAAAATCGAGGGTTGCCGAATCGAGCCCAAACTCTCTTTTACCCGCTAGGGCTTCACCAGAGAGTTTGAGCAGAATTCGTTTATAAGGTGTTTTTTGAGTCGCAGGTGTCATTACAGACTATATGCTAATTCAACCCTGCTTGTGCTGCTACCTCTGCTGCAAAATCATTTGATTTTTTCTCAAGGCCTTCACCAA
>CAYOWH010000006.1:0-56309 GCA_964407615.1 uncultured Bacteriovoracaceae bacterium
ATAGTTTTTATTTCTTTTGATCATCTGCCTCATGCTTAGAACCTTTTGCATGTAAATCGTCTTTGGGAATAGTGGAGTTTTTAGCAAGAGCTTGTCGGCTTAATGTTGCCAATTTTAGGCACAAGGCTTTTGTTTTTTCTACGTCCTCAATCTCTTCTTTGTCTGTAAGGGGCGGGCCCTCTTTACTGGGTAAATAACTACCAAGCATTGCTTGAGGTTCATTTTTTAAGGGTCTGTCAGCAATTTCAAAATTCCTCATATAGGCCCTTTCTCTGTAAATTTTAGCAACATCAACCTGATTAAACTTGATAAAGCCTTTTAAATCTTTATCCTCTTTAACAAGATTATAAATAATCTCCTCTGTGTTCCCAACTCCCGTGTTTAAACTTAGGTCCTCTATTTTTTTAATCTCACTTTTAAAGTTAGTTGTATCCCAAGACTTCCAGTTTTTTTTAGTTGGTGGAAGATGCTCAAGAATATACAAACCATTACCCTGTGAAACAAATTGAGGGCTAAACCCTTCTGGGTAAAAATCTTTTAAGTCAATCATTCTTTCACAAGAATAAAAAGCCCCCACAACTAAAAACTTATATCGGTCATATTCTTCGCCATTACGTATAATTCGAGCGATACGCTTACTATTTTGGTAGAAAAGACGCTCAGTCATCTGAGCGTTATGAAACTTATAAGATCGATCCAACTTCTTAGCCCCCTCTCCACCTGGATCAAAAAGATGTAATTGATAAGATTTCTCAACATCAGGAATTCTTGCAAAGCGACCCTTCTTCTGAGCAGCAATCATCAATAACTCTTTGAGCTTTTGCTCCTCTTCATCAGTTCCCCTCCCATCATCTTCGCCACGAATTGCTCCTGGCCAAAAATCATATTCTTCCCAAATGGGAGCGGGATCAACGCCATGACAACTTAGACATCTCTTGGGATTTGCTTCTGAATAAGCAACACCTTCAGAGGTAAATTTAATTTCTCTAAGGACAAATCGATTTTCTTTTTCATTAAATTCCATTGTCTCTAGAGAGTTATAATGCGGATCCCGTGGATCAGTACTTAAAGCAACAGTCAGTGAAGCCGTAGGGCCAGTCATAATAATCCGCGGATTCTTCCAAGAAGCACTTTGCAAGCTATTACTTTTAAACATAGCGGTAAAGTTTCGTGAGTAATTTGGCGGCATCTTGTCCAAAAGTTCATCAATACTTTTGATATTATTTCCTTTAATAAAGCTTGTTAAATCTTCGTAAGTTGAAAAGTCTTTTAACTTATCACTCGCAAAAATTTGGCCGCAAAAAAGAAAAAAACAGTATAAAACAGAAAAATTTTTCATATATTTTAATTATAAGCTAATTCTTGTGCGAAAAAAAACCGTCAAAACATAATTCTTCGATAACCAATATTGAGTGCAAGCCCAAGAGCAATACACACAGTAATCACAGAAGATCCCCCATAACTTGCAAGAGGCAAGGGAATTCCCACAATTGGAAATAATCCAATCACCATCGAAACATTTATCAACACCTGAAAGGCAATCAGCGCGGCCACCCCGACCGCCACGAGGGATCCAAACTTTTCTCTCGAATGAGCCGCAGCCCATATGCACCTGTAAACAAGCAAACAATAAAGCCCCAACACAAGCACACACCCTACCCAACCCCACTCTTCTGCAACAACTGTAAAAATAAAATCCGTATATCCCTCAGGCGTAAAGCCCAGTTGTGTCTGAGTTCCCTGCTTGAATCCTTTACCCAAAAATTGCCCCGACCCAACCGCAATCATTGCTTGCAAAGAATTGTACCCTCTTCCGCGCGGATCAGACATAGGATCAAACATCACTCGAACGCGGTCTTTTTGATATTCTTTGAATACAAATTTCCAACCAAGAGGAAAAGCAAGCGCTACAAACATCAACGCCGATAAAATAATATTTTTTCGAACACCAAAAAACAAAATAGTTGTGAATCCAATTAGAAGAATGTGCATTCCCGTGCCCGTATCAGGCTGCGAAAAAGTTGCTCCCGCTGCAAGCCCCACAATCAACAAAGGGCCCTTTAAGTCACTCCAGCTTAGACTCTCGACGTATTCACGACCGTGAAAATATTTTGCTAGTGTCAGAATCATCGCAAGCTTCATCGTCTCTGCTGGCTGATAAGCAATAATTCCTAAATTATACCAGAGACGATGACCGTTTCGGAGCATGCCGAAATATCTGGTTCCTAAAATTAACAAAAGATTTATCCCGTAAATGATATAAGCAAAGTGCTCAAGAATCCGATAATCAAACAAAAGAGAAACAGCGATAAATAAAAAGCCCACTCCCAAAAAAATAAGCTGCTTAGTAACTAAACCTTGGGGAACATTAGAATCAAGAGAAATTGAATAGAGATTTAGAATTCCCAAAAGAGAAATCAAAATAATTGTAAAAAAAAGCGTCCAGTCAACACGCTTTACATCTTCACTACCGAGTTCGTGTTTCAGACGCGTATCAAACATGGCCATAGCCCCATGCTACTGCATAAATAGCCCGAGGAGAATTACCTCACAAAGAAAAGCCGCAACCCATTAAGAAGTACTTTGAATAAAAAAATTTTCAATTTCATCTTTTTTTGAATAAGCATCTTTACGTCCAAGTTCAACGAGCGGTTCTGTATAAGAGGTATCAAAAGCTAGGTAACTTAACAGATCCTGACCCCTTTCCTGAGAAGCTCCGATACCCTTGAGAAGATGGCGAAACATAAAAGGTAATTTCGGGTAGTGCTGTGCTGCTAGCTCAGAGAGGTCCCGAGATGGCTCAATTACAAGCAAATCAAGATGACGAAGCAAGGATTCTCCAACTTGTACTCTTTTATTTTCAAAACCAAGCGAAACAGTTCTATTAATACGCCTTACTCTTTCAATATCGGCCTCTAGAGTATCCATAAACATAGCGTTTAAAAGCTCTCCGGCAATATCTGCAATTGTAATTTCACCGTTTTTGTAATTAAGATTCACCTTTTGAGTATAGGCACTTGTTTTAATTTTTCGAATTCCTATGGCCAAAATCTTATCTGCACCTAGGTGAATCGCTGGGCTAAGCGGAGTTAATAAACGAATACTTCCATCGCCAAAATAAAAGGAATCAATTTTCACAGGTCGAAACAAAAGAGGAATCGCTGCAGAAGCAAGAATATGACGAATATCCAATACAGCCCTTTTAGAAATTCTAGAACTTCGAATCCAATCCTTAATATTTTGTTCTCCATCGTAAAAAGTAACAGCTGTTCCTGTTTGATAATTAGTTGCCGTAAAAGCAACACCTGATAAAAACTGATTATCTAAATTTTCTTTTACCTTTTTAAAATCAATTTGTTCTTTTAAAAGATCATGCAGAGGATATGTATCAATCACATGTGTGATACGAGGACCTTTGTAAATACCACCTAAACTTAAACTACGTATCCATTTGCCTACCATCATCGAAAGAGAACCCACATCGGTGCTCATGATAGAGTCATGGGTCATATTGACCCAAAGATCAGCAGCCTTTTCAGTCGCAATAGAAAAGTTGTCTGCATGAGACGCAAGAAAAGCTGCATTAATAGAACCAGCAGATATTCCCGTTAAAACTTTAAACGGTAGCTCACGATTGTGACGAGCCAAAATTTTAGAAATTCCATCTAGTACACCAGCTTGATAAGCCGCTCTTGCGCCTCCTCCTGTAAGCACCAAACCAAAGCACTGTTTCATGAGTTATAATCTAAGCGAGTCGAATAAGGTTCACAGTGTTCAAAAGTAGAGGAGATCTTTTAAATGAACTTCGTAGCCGAACACATTCTTTCATTCATAACACTCTTGATGATTCTTTTTCTTGGAGAGTCTCTTTTACGAAAAGAACAAGGTCCCACAATTACTCTTTTATGGCTTATTTTAATTATTCTCATTCCCTACATAGCCATTCCTATTTACTTAATATTTGGATCACGAAAAATAAAAAAAATTTCAGAAAAAAAATTAAAACTTTACAAAAAAAGCAAAAAGATTCGCTTCTATAATCCTAAAAACATTGAGGAACTTACTCAAAACCTTCTTCTAAATACAGGCGCCCCTCATTCTACAAAGAATAACAATGTTGAACTTGTAGATAATGGTGAAAAAGCATTTGAGTTACTTGTAAAAAGAATTCGCAGCGCAAAAAACTCTATATTTATAAGCACCTTCATTTTTCACTGTGACGAAGTGGGAAAGAGAATCATAGAAGAGCTCATAGAGAAAATAAAAAAAGATAAAATAACAATCAGAATACTTGTCGACAGTGTAGGCTCTTTTTACTTTCATAAAATTCTTGCAAGAAAAATAAAAGAAGCCGGCATTGAACTTCGCTTTTTTTTACCTGTCTTTGAATCAATTATTAGAGGAAAAGCCAATTTGCGAAACCATAGAAAATTAATTCTCATTGACGATACATATGCTTTTCTTGGAGGAATGAATATTTCCAAAAAATACCTAGGACCAACCCACACCATAGAACGATGGGTCGACCTTAATTTAGAAGTTTCAGGCGATTGTGTTGATGATTTAAAAACAATATTTGATGCAGACTGGTCTTTTTCTTCAAAAAAATAAAATGACTCAAGCAGAATAAACCACATGGAACAGACAGTTTACGTAAACAATGCACGATCAGAAGTCCAAGTTGTAGCCAGCGGCCCAGATGTAGAAAACGATCCTTTCTACGATGCTCTTCTGACAGCTATTTACAGATGTGAAAAAAATATCTTGATAGCTACACCTTACTTTATTCCAGACGATTCACTCAACAAAGCCCTTACTCTTGCACTTCATAGAGGGGTTCAAGTGGAAATATTGATTCCTGAAAAGTCGGATTATTTACTCCTAGATATCGCAAGGGGCAGCCACCTGAGACACTTTCAAAAAGAAGGTGGTAAAATTCTTCTTTTTCCAAAAATGATGCACGCAAAAGTTACACTTCTTGATGACAAGATTGCAATTGTTGGCTCTGCAAATATGGACATAAGAAGCTTGCTTTTTAACTACGAGCTCAATCTTTTTTTATATTCAGATGAAGATATTCAAAAAATTTACAACTGGTGGTCAAATCTTAAGAAGAGTTCACGAGAGTGTATTTTAAAAAAATCCTACTTTTCTCTCCTTTTTGAAGGAGTTGGAAGAATTCTCTCACCCATTCTCTAACTTAGCTATGAAAGTTTTAACTTATAACATCCATAAAGGATTCACGTTTGGAAACAGGCGTTTTGTTTTAGAAAAAATGCGAGAAGGAATTCGACATTTAAGACCCGATCTTATTTGCCTTCAAGAAGTTTCAGGCTTTCATTCAAAACATGCTAAAAAGCATGCGAACTATCCCCTGGAATCTCAATTTGAATTTTTAGCAGATGAAATATGGCCCCACTATGCCTATGGTAAAAACGCTGTCTACACTGAAGGCCATCATGGAAACGCGATTCTCAGTCGTTATCCCATTTTGGATTGGAACAATCTTGATATATCTACAAATTGCTATGAAAATAGAGGCCTTCTGCACGCAACGATTAACGGACCTGAAAATAAAAATATTCACGTTATGTCTGCACATTTAAATTTGATTGAAAACTCTCGCATGATTCAAGTTCGAATGATCAACCGCTATATTCGAAGACTAAAAACTTCGTCTGATGCAATTATTTTAGGAGGAGACTTTAATGATTGGAGAGAAAAAATCAGTCCTTATTTCTTGAGAAAACAATCCCTGAAAGAAGTACACCTGGAAAAAACTCAAAAACATGCTCAAACTTTTCCAAGTTTTTTTCCAATATTAAAACTCGATCGAATTTACTTTAAAAACCTTGAACTCAAAGATTCTTGGACCGTGAATGATGAAGCGTGGAATAAACTCTCTGACCACGTTGCTCTTATGGCAGAATTTAAAATTTAGATGATACGACCATCAGTTAAATGTATCTTTCGATTTGCTCGAGATGCAAAATCCGCATCGTGCGTCACCATCAAAACAGTTGTTTTGTCTTGTTTATTTGTTTCTTGAAGAATATTCATAACAATTTCTCCGTTTACTGTATCCAAAGATCCAGTTGGTTCATCTGCAAATAAATAACGAGGCTGCATAACAAGAGCACGAGCAATTGCTACTCTCTGCTGTTCTCCTCCAGAAAGTTCGCGCGGAAGTCGATTTTCCTTGCCTTTCAAACCAAAGCGATTCATTAAGTGTTTTGCATAAGAAGCCCTTTCTTTTTCGCGATGAAACTTTCTAGCTGCCAAAAGCATATTCTCAAGAGCAGTCAATTCTGCAATCAAGTAATGAAACTGAAACACAAATCCCATATTTTCATTTCTAAATCTGTTCAACTCATCAGCAGAAAGAGACTTAACCTCATGGCCATCAATCGTGACGCTTCCTTCACAATTGGTATCAAGACTACTCAATAAATAAAGAAGAGTACTTTTTCCTGAACCCGATTTACCCGTTAAGGCAACAAACTCACCCTCCCTTATTTCTGTATTAATTTCAGCAAGAATTTGATTAGGAGGTGTTCCAATTTTTTTTCCTAAGTGACATGCAACGATACTCATCACTCGGCCCCTGTTCGGATAATTTCAATCGGCTCAAGCTTTCCGGCGCTATAAGCAGGTAAAATACTTGCTAGACATGCTGAACTCAGTGCCAAAATAGCTGCATATATATAAATTTGCGGGTCCATAGAAACCATCATATGACCTGGACCTCCCATGGGACCACGAAAGGGAAGAGTTTTTAAATAAACACACAAAAAATATCCAAAACTTAATCCGCTCGCTGTTCCTGTTACTCCCAGCACCAATCCCTGGGTAAAAAAAAGAGAAACAATTTCTCCTGTGCTGTACCCCATTGAGCGAAGAATAGCGACATCTCTGCGTTTTTGCATGACGGTCATGTTTAAAACATTATAAATTCCAAAAGCCGCTACAATCATAATCGCTCCAATTGATAAAAATCTCACGACGTCTTGAATTCGAAAAACATTAAAAATGCTTTCATTGATCTGATCCCAGCTTTGAACTTTTTCTGGAGAAAGAGGTGTCCACGAATTGGCAATCATAGCTGCCTGAGAATAATCTTGAACTCTTACTGAAATTTGATTGATTTGATTTAAGGTCTTATTAACTTTTTGAATATCCCCCAAAGACCCGTAAGCAAGTGCGTCGCTTAGCTTGTTACCAGTCTTATAAATCCCCGCAATTTTAAAAGGTGTAGGTGAACTTTTTGCCAAAGAAAGAAGAACATTTTGACCGATACGAACGCCTAGTCTTTTTTTAAGTTCCTCACCAATAATTAGCCTATTTCCACCAGAAGCTAAATCATTAAAGCTTCCCTCGAAAACATATTTTCCTATATTTGTAACTTTAACCTGTTGAAGCGGATCACACCCCAAAACACTCGCTGGAACCGTTGCCTTACCATTTGAAAAAATCACTGCAGCTGTCAGAACGGGAGAATAAGCAATCACTCTTGAATCAGAACGAAGTCTTTCGTACCAACTTTGGGGATTCTCAATAATTGCAGAATCTTTTCGTCCTGAGGGAGGTGGATCCCAAAAAACAAAAGTAAATTCTTTGCCAAAAAAAGCTTCGTCCAAAAAATGATCGCTTAAAAAATCTTCTCTTGATTGAATATGAATGTGCGGATTGTTATTTACAAGTTGATCAATCAAATACTCTCTAAAGCCCAACATAAAGCCTGAGATTGATACATAAGCACCAGAGCCAAAAAAAATTCCCAAAAGCATGAGAAAAGTTTGCTTTCTTCGATCAAGAAGGTATTTAAGACCTAAAAAAATCATTTATTCCTTAGAAGGAAGAATCAATTCATCACCTTCGATGATATTTCCCGATGTAATTTCTACAAAAGCCCCCTCAACAATTCCTGTTTTCACAGGAACATTTAGCTTCCTACCTCCTCTTTTTAAATTTAGAGACCCCTCTCTCAAAGCAGCAACAGGAACAACCAGCTTATCGCTGTGTTCGTTAATTCCAATTGCCACATCAGCAGTCATTCCAGGTAAAACCTGTGGGGGAAGTTCTTTGACTCCAATCCGAACCAAAAAATTGCTTTCATAGGAATAAATAGATTCCACCAATCCTTGAAAGCTTTTCTCCCTTAGGCTTTCAAAACTAATCTTAGCTTTCTGCCCTTGTCGCACTTTGAGCGCTCCTCTTTGCTCAAGAGAAACGGTTATGTAGCGATCTTTTAAATCTGACAAGATGTAAACTATAGATTGAGCAAAAACTGTTTCACCAACCTTTACAGGTAAAAAAATAATAATACCTGCATAGGGAGCACGAGAGTGAACACCCTCAAGCTCGACAATTTCTTGACCTGCTTTTACAAAATCGCCCTCTTTCACAAAGACGTTTCTAATTGTTGTAGGAACTCCAACTTTAAAAACAAAAGATTTATTAGCACCAACTGTTCCAATTCCATAAACACTTTCTATGAGATTTCCTCTCTTTACTCGCTCAACAAAAGTAGAATCAGCTCTTCGAGAAAAAACTCTAAACCCCAAAAAAAATACAAAAATGAAAGCAAAAATACCTATGAAAATTGGCTTTTTAAACTTCTTTAAAGACGCAAAAAACTTCCACATAAAATTATATGAATTCTAAGGGGAGACCCGGGAATTATCAAACGAGAGAAACGTCTCTTACATTAATTGAATTTTTGTATTTGCAAAACGCGAAGAGTTTTTAAGTGGAAGGGAGAGCCTGACACGTTTTGATTGGCCAGCTTTTAAGAAAAGTTTTTTAAAAGCTTTCAACTCGCGTGGGGGCCTACCCGTATCATCCGAAATAACATAGGCCTGAACGACTTGAGCTCCTGCTCGTGAAGATATATTTTTTACTTCAACATCAAGAGCAACCTCATTTGTAAATTGGCTTTGTTTTATTAAATTTGTTTCAAATTTTGAATAAGAAAGCCCGTATCCGAAAGGATAACTTGGTTGAATTCCCTTCTTGTCTAAATACCTATAACCAACAAAAATTCCTTCTTCATAGCGAACATCTTTTCCATCGCCAGGATAGTTTGCAAAAGCCCAAGAATCTTTTTCTTGTTTCAAAAAACTTATAGGTAATTTACCTGAGGGGTTTTCTTTTCCAAAAAGTAAATTGACACTCGCAAGAGCGCCTTCTTGTCCTGGATACCAAAGCTGCAACAAAGCTTTTACTTTTGAAATCCAAGGCTCGACTGTAATCATTCCTCCAACATTTACCAAAACAATAACATTTTCGTTCAGTTGGCTAACTTCTTCAATTAATCTAATTTGATCTTGTGGAAGAGAAAGACTCTCTCGGTCTTTACCCTCTCCCTCAAGCAAATCATTAAACCCTAAATAAAGTAAAACTGCAGATGCTTGCTCGACAGTCTTTGAGTTTTCGGACTCTTTTAAAGAAGTAAGATAATCAACTTTTGTATTGGGTGATATGATCGCCGACAAACTCTCTGCAACGTTTGTGAGCATCCAAGGATTCACCTTTGCGCTTCCAGCCCCACTATGAGGCATAACTTTGTAATTTGGCCCCATAACAACAATCGAAGAAAGATTTTGAGATAAAGGCAAAAGATCATTCTCATTTTTTAAAAGAACAGTAGATTCAACAGCTGCTTGATAAGCAATTTTTCTATGAGAAAGAACAACATCACCTGGAACGTTAGGTAACTCAGGCGTGTGATCATCCAGCAAACCTAAGAGTTCCATTTGCTCGAGCTGCTTACGAATCTTTTGATTCATATCAGCCTCGAGAATGTTTTTATTCTCAAGTTCTTTTCTCAAAAGCTCAGGAGTAAAAATAAAAGGCCAAGGCATCTCAATATTTAAACCAGCTTGAAATGCTTGGGCCGTGTGACTTTTGTAAGTTGCGCCCCAATCTGAAACAACAATCCCCTGAAAATTCCATTTATCTAAAGTTTCTTTTAGAAGATAAAAATTTTCAGACGCATAGGTTCCATTAACCTGACTGTAAGAACTCATTATAGCTCCGACGCCTGAATCAACGGCAGCTTTAAATGCAGGAAAATAAATTTCGTCTGCAACTTGAGGGTCAATCACGACATTCACCACAAGGCGATCTACCTCTTGGTTATTTAACGCAAAATGCTTGACCGTAGCTAAAACACCTTCAGATTGCACACCCCGTACATAAGCTTTTGTCATTTCTGCTGCTAAATAAGGGTCTTCACTAAAACTTTCAAAGTTACGGCCCCCATGAGGAGCTCTCTGAATATTTACACAAGGAGCAAGTAGCATATTTCGACCAATCGACTTTGCTTCCTTTCCAATAGCTTTCGTGAGGGCATATATAAGGTCAGGATTCCACGTTGCAGCCATTCCTATGGGAGCAGGAAAAGCTGTTGCCAAGGGACCAACCTCAACCGTTGCATTTGCAACACCCATGGGCCCATCAGTCATCTTGATAGAGGGAATACCAAGACGCTCAATTGCAGGACGATTAAATGTACCATCTCCCGCTAGGAGTTTCATTTTTTCTTCGAGTGTGAGAGCATTTATGAGCTCATCTATTTTTTTCGTCGCCCTATCTGAAACTTTTGATTCCGAAATAAAAGTAAAAGTAAATGCTGTAAAAATTAATATTCTCTTCATAATGCAATATCCGTAATGCCCGGTGAAATATTTTTCACCAAAGTTTTTCCTTTATAATTTATTTTTAAATTAAAAGAAGTTTCCGAATTTATGCGAACACTGCGAGTAGATTTACCCTCAGCCTCTGCAACAAGCGAAACTCTCGCGAGACTTTTTCCAAAATACAGATTTTCCATTCCAACGCGACCAGGCTCTCTTAAGTTCCATACAATTTCATTTTCAAGACCCCTTAACTTAAGTCCGATAATATTCTCAATCAGCAATGCTACGGGACCCAAACCCGACCAGCCCACAAAATTTGCCCTCGAATAATTCCTATCTGCTCCCGGAGAACAGGGTTCGTCACTCTCTGGCGCATAACACTCCCATATTGTGTGTAAGAATCCATCGATTCGATCAAGAGCCGTAATTCTTTTGGGATCAATATTAGAGTGAAACACTCGAGTCATTAAATTTAAATAATTAACACTCGCTTCATAAGCTAAATCTGACTCATTATATTTCTCTAAACCCTTGATGGTCATGTAATTTGTAGGAGCCCACACGCTTCCACGCCAGTAAGCTCCTGACGTATGATAAGAAGGGTTAGACGCAGAGAGAGTTGGAAACAAATTTTTTCTATAAAATTCTTTTTCATTTTTCAAATAACCAATAAAAGGGATTGCTTGTTGCAAGTCAGGAATATCAGCCAGTAAAGCCCAGTAAGATCCTATATGTCGAACTCCTGCGTGCTCTCCATTTTTTTGGAGATCATAATAGTAGTGATCTTTTTCATTCCAAAGTTTTTGATTGATAAGGTTCCTAAGCTCTTCGTATTCACTCTTCCAGCTTTCTTCTTGCTCTTTTAAATTTAGAAGACGTGAAATCTCACTTAAATTTTTAGCTGCAAGAGCTTGCTGCATAGACATATCAACCCAGCCCGCTCCCTCAGCATCTCCACGAGGAGTGTTATCCATTCCACTTCCAAGTTGGGTCTGATAATAAAGTCCTTGCCCGAAAGGCGTCCGCATATGCTGCTTGATCCACATGTAATATTTTTCAAGCTTTGGCAACACATGAGCTAAACGCTCAGTTTCTCCACTATACTTTGCATATTCCAACTCAGCCCAAGCAAACAAAGGAGGATTTACAGCGGGCTCTTTAGCACTTGATAGCTCCGCCTCATCTCCGCTCGTAACAGAATAAGATCGTTGAATATAACCATCTGGTTTTTGTTTTATATAAAAATTATCAAGCGTTTGAATGACGGGAAAAAGCTGACGCGCGTATTTCGCAAAAATCGTCATGAAAGAGCTATCCCATTGAAAAATCTGCTCATTAAAAGCTTCTTCTAAAAAAACTTTTCCAAATTTATTATAAGTATTTCCATAAGATAAATTTTCCCACATTAATTGCCAGGTTTTGTCATAAAGGACTAGCCAATCGGAACGCCCGTCAACAATAGGACGAGGAATAAGATGAGCAAATTTTTGAATATCAATCACACGACGAAGGGCCACCCTTCGCCACAATCCTCCACCCTCCGACCAACCGAGATCGATCACTCGAACAGCAATGGTATTAAATTCTCCATACTCAAGAGAGTTTTGAACTTCTACTTTAGAGGGCCAAGCATAAAAAGAACCAAAATCTCCGCCACCTCTATGACCTACATTTTTTCCATTTATAAAAAGATCGTATTCGTCTCCAACTCCATCTACTTCAAATCGAACAACAGACCCCCTCCACTCTTCGGGAATCCAAACTTTTTTTCGATACCAAGCATGGCCGTTGTAATAAGAAAAATCTTGAGACTCCCACGCTTCACCAACATAAATTTTCTTCCAATCCTGATCATTATAAAGAGAGCTTGCCCAACCCTCTTGCTCACCTTTTTGTTCTGGATCGATACGAAAATTCCAAAATTCAGTTGAAAAGTCTAAGTACGAATTTTTTGCATCATCTAAAGGAGATGCAAAAACTGCTTCTGAAAAATTGAAAGATAAAATTAAAAATATTCCTAAAAATTTCCTCATTAACCCTCAAAGCATTGCTATCAAAATATATCGGCAGCAACATTAGAAACTTGCCCGTGAAAGATTTGTTAATGGAAAGCTTAAAAGCTCTTTACGAGAAGTCGGAACAGAGCGGCAAGCTTAAATGTGCTTTTGTGCCTCGATTTAACTCAGAAACAAGAGTCAAAGTTCCACCGTTTTTTTCGAGTATTTGTTTTGCACTAAATAAGCCAATTCCATGACCATTATTTTTGTTAAAAGAAAAGCCCTCTTCAAAAACACGGTGCACAACATTTTGAGGTATGCCACACGCATTGTCTTCAACCGTAACCCCCAACGATTGAGAAGACTCCTCAAAGTGTAAGCGGATGAAGGAATCTTTGATATTTTTTTTCAGAGCCTCAATTGAATTGTCATAAAGATTTGAGATCACTCTTAAAAAATCACTTTCTGATATTTTAACTCTTCGATTTTGATTCTCAAACTTTTTTATAATCTTAAAGTTCACCGAGTGAGATCCGAGTAAAAAATACTTTTCCTTCATCAAAAGCTCAACACCTTGTAGAAGATGAGCAAGAGAAGTCTCATGAGAATTGTCAGATTGAAAGTTTTTAAATTCAGACAAAAGAAGTGAATTAATTTTTTCAATCCTGGTAACAACTTGTGAAATAAGCTTGATGTTATCGTCACACTCGTGTTCGGAATTATTATTGAAATCACTTTTCCTTAAAACGAGTTTTAAAACTGCTAAGGGGGCTTTTAAATCATGCGCAATTTGTCTCACAAAATTTAACTGATGTTGAGTATTGTTTTTTTCTTGAATTTCTTTTTTTAAAATCTTTTCTTGAAGAGCTGTGTTTTTCTCAAGCATGCTAAACCTATCTGCATTCAATCGAAGAATCACAATACCCAAACCAATTCCAACAACTATAAAACTAAAGTGATGTACAAACTGACCAAGTGGCCAAAGTAGAGAAGTGTCTTTAAATAAAAAAAGAAGAAAAAAGGGAAAAAGCTGCACGAGAGCCCACTTTTTTTTCCACTTTTGAAAGCTTGACCTGTAAACAAAGGAAGCCATAAAAAAAAGTATCCCCACGTATTCAGAAAAAGCCACTGCAAAAGGTCCCTCAAGAATAGAAAATAGAGCTTGTACGTACTCACAAATTATTAAAAAATAAAAAAGTAAATTTTTTGGGTATGATTTTTTTACAAAACAATACAAACACAATCCTAAAGCAGAAAAAGAAAGTCCTACTCTTGAAATCAAAAGAAGAACATACCAACTATATGTCTGATAATTTTCTAAAGCACTGAAAACAAATAATCCCCAAATAAAAGAAAGTGCCAAGAATGCAAGGGGATAGGCTCTTGATCTAGGTAACTGTAAACTGTACGGGGCTTGTAACATTTTCCTTCACCTTTAATGGACTCTGCAGGTAGACCAAGGATGCAGAGGGGACATCTTGTCTCAAAATTGTATTCGCAGCCAAAATAGAACCCGACCCAATTGTTTGACCATGTGGAACCACAACATTCATCTGAATCCCAACAAAGTCCCCTATAACCAAAGGCTTATAAATTCTTCTTAAAGGCCGGAATTTTTGATTTTTATCTAACCCATAATATCGATGTTGGTCATCGTCCATCAATGTCACATTCCATGAAACACTTACGTCATTACCAATACGTATATTTTTTGAGCAATAAATCATTGAATCATGCGCAACAACACATCTTTCACCTACTTCAAGAACAGCATTCTTTTTTATGCGAATCGTAGCACCTGGTGAAACGTGGGCATCCCCCCTAAAGATCAACGTTGAATTTTCTTCCATATACAGACATGTTTTATTTTTTGTAGAAAACATTTGGTCACGACTCAGATGAAATGCAAAACGAAGCTGCCCCCTTTCGATAATTATTCTTGCTCCCTTAGCAAGCGAAACACTTAGCGACTCTCCCACGAGAAGCTGAGCATCGTCTGATCCGTAAACGACTGCCTTTTTTAGAGATATCCACGTCTTGAAAGAGTTAAGCATCAAAAAATCCTCTTAATTCCTTATAAATTTCTTCTCGGTTTTGAATAAATGAATGATCCGTTTGAAATTCTTGGTATAAAATCTCGCAATCACAGGATTTTAAAAAATTTTTTGTATTTTGAGCAGGAACCTCTTGATCATCTAAAGCTTGAAGCACATACAACCTCGTATGTTTATTTAGATTTATTGAAAGAGTTTTTGGAACTAAAAGCTTCTCAAGATCACGAATTTCTTTCACAAAAAAACTAAGTTCTTTTTGAGCATCTAATAAAAGGGGGTACTCCTTCATTAGGCTCTCCAAAGATTCCATCAAGACAGAATCGTTCTGAGGGAACATTGTATACGGAGAGAGAAAACAAACTTTTTCAGGAGAAATAATTTTTTTTGAAAGAGCAATAAGAGCAACCAATGCTCCCCAACTGTGACCCAAGACTTGCCATTGATGAGAGGGATAACGCTTTGTTAATTCACAAAGTGTTTCAATGTTTTGAAAGGTGTCTCTGAAGAAACTAAAGGAATTACTCGATAAATTCTGAAGGGGTATAAGAATACAAAAAATATCTTTATCCTTAGCAAGTTGTTTAAGAAAATCTCTATTTCCATCATTTCTTAAGCCAGGCAATCCATGAAAAGACACCAGTATTTTAGAATTTGGAAAACAAGTCCCAAAAGACTCAAATTTCATAAAACAAAAAGCCTTTAGTTTATTTAGTGCCCCTACTACCTTCAGCCCATAAAGAAGTCGAACAAACAAAGCCGAGAGCGATCAGAATTTTTGATAAAAAAGGATGAGTGAGAAAGAGTCTTTTAACAGATAAAATTGATTTTTTCATTTTGCACCAGCGGAAGGTGCTAACAAAATTAATCTTTAAATGCTAGTAAATTCATTCACACAAAAATAAGTTTTTGTACTTAGTGAGATGAACCATTCTTAGCTTTCTGATCGCTTGCTGCCTTGGGAAACAAAGAATCTGCCAAAAACCAATATTCTTTTTTATTTTCTGAAGGAAGTTTTGATGGATTTTTCAAAACAATACAATACTTTCTATCAATATCATCAGGATTTACAATAACATTGTCTGCTAAATGATCACAACTTTTTTGCAGTGAAAGCATCCCTTGCTTAAAAACAGCTTCATTAAAAGCACTCTTTTCAGAAGAAATATTATAACAATAAGCAACACCTTCATCTTTATCTATCTTTTTTGAATCTACTAAAAACCGTTGGTATTTTTTTTGAAAATCTCTGCTCTCTCGATCACACTGAACTGATTTATTTAGAGTTTCTATCTTATTTGCCATAGACTCTTTAAGCAAATCGGCAGACTTGAGTTTAAATTCAAGTTCTCCTGCAGCTGGAGAAGTCAAAGGCATACTTGATTGCTGAGAACCCAAACCAAGACTAAGCCCCTCCTGCTTTGAACCCGAAGCAACGTGAGGGCTATCTAAACTCAGAGAATTATTTGTAACAGCAGAACCTGTATCTAAACCTAACTTGAGAGGTTTATCTAAAGAAGTTAATTCAGATTTTAAATCTTTTGTAAGAAGCTCTTTCGCTTCTTTTTTTGAAATAATTTTTGAATGTTTAGGCTCTGAACTTTTTTCGTCTTTTGGCCGCTCTTGAGAGGATAGAGCTAAGGAATGAGCCAGCTGATCGTAAAGGGATTTAACGTCTTTGAAGGCAGCCCCCAAAAGATCACCATCAATATCTGCGGGCGCAACCATCTCAAGACACAGTTTTTTGTCGGCAAAAGCCTCAAAGCTTTTAACTATATGACTGCAACGAGTTTGAACATCTCTCAATCTGCTACGTATCACCGCTTTTGAAATCACAGTACCCGGTGAAGGCTTGTAACAAAAAAAACGACCTGAATTGTCAGAAGATTTCACCAATTCAACGTCTTTTTTATAAATATTATTCCAATCATTAATAACGTTTTGACAACTATCCCGTTTGTTTTCTGCAATTTTTTTCTTATCAGAATCAGAATTAAAACTTTTTTCTAGTTTTTGAGGTTTTAAGCCAACAGGATCACCAATTGAAAGTTTAAAGTCAGAACTATCAAGTAACCCTACCCTCTTTTGAGGAAGAGCATGGGCAGTCTCTAACAAGGGAGTATCAATTGATAATTTTAAATCCGAATCACTCAAGAGACTAGCGCTTGATTTATCTGGATTGGAAGTTTTTCGAATATCACTAAACAATAAATCATCCGTTTTATCGTGATAAGCATAAACTTCTTCTGATTTTTTGGAATCTTTGGTTTTAGTTAAGGCTTTTTCAACTGTTTTTTCTTCAGCTTTAGCGCTTTGAACCGGGAGCGAAGCAACAGATGACTCAGGAGCCTTTGGAGATACAGGCTGAGAAATAACAGGTGACTCTCGGCTTTTTACTTCACTTAAAACAGGTTCTTTGACGATGGGATCCTTATGAGGAGTTTCTTGATTTGTTAAACTTTGCTGTTCTCGAGCAGGAGCAGCAGATGGCACGAGTTCACTCTCAGAAACCGCAACTTGAGTTTGTGGAATAGAACTTCCAGATTTATCAACATGTGCGACATCTGTCGTACTAGCCGATGAAGCTCCTGCCATGTCTGCATCTTTGGAGAGCATAGCTCCACTTGGCGACAATACAATTCCCGGAAAAGTACTCATTATATCATTGTAGAGGGCAACATCTGAAGGGGGATTTCTTTGAGCAAATTCTTGAGCATTGCTCTTTTTACTTGCAGCGCCCTTTTTCGCAAGACCAATACCGGAAAGGCTTTTATCTAAATTCTGATTCAGATCTAAAGAGAAATTTTCTTGAGCATTTTTTTGTAAACTTTCTCTGGTCAAATCTGCAAATAAAGAAGATTTTAAACTTGAATCCCTCATCAGATTATTAAAAGACATTTTAGAGGGATCAGAACTCGGCACAAAAATTTCATTGGATTTCTGCAAAGACTCTTCACTGCCTGAAATCATTCCATATGTTGATCGATTAAATCCAAGAGATTCTTTTCCAGAAAAAAAAGGATCCGCCCCACTCAGCCCCTCCACACTTGATATACCAAGTCCCTGAGGTGACATACTTAATGAATCACTACCTGAATTGTGAAAATATTTCTTACCATCAATCAGAGTATATTTCTGATCCTGATTTAGAATGAAGTTTTTGTCCTTATCTAAACTCATGAGAGAAATTGCAGGAGCATTGTTTCCAAAATTCATGCGAAGAGCGTCTTCGGAGCTTAAAACTCTCGAAAGAGTTAACTGCACGTTGTCTGTTAACTCGAAAGCACCTAAAGGCCTCGAAGCGATAATAGCCAATAATAAAAAATTTATAATCTTCATATCTTCTTTATATTTTAACTCTTAATTCTCATGAAACTTGTCTTAACGTAAATTTAATATTTCTACTTTACATGCCCCTGATTTCCACTCTCAGCGGGACCATTCATAGGGGAATTCTCAGAGGATGAATTATCAAAGAGATCTGGAAGATTATGAGTTTTAGTTCCTGGTGCCCGCGCAGAAGGCGCATCAACCCAGATACACGCTGACTCTGCATCAGAACCATAAAAAACAGCTCCAACCTCCTGAGAGCAAGACTCCTCTAGGTTGCCAAGCCCCGAGTAAACATCAAACAAATCATTTTTCTGAGGCTTAATACAATACTGCTGTCTTTGCTTGCCATCTTTATCAGTGACAGTTTCTTTGAGCGTGTAAGATCCGGTATTATTAAATTTTGCATAAAAAGCATCTTTAGCAGACTGACAGTTGACTGGAGCCTTAGGAGTTTTAGGAACTTCTGAATCATTGACTTTGGAAGCTGTATTCTCGGCGGGCTTCTTGTTGTCTTTTGAATTTTGAGAGGAATCTTGACCTTCTGAATGATTTGAATTTTGTTTATTTGAATCACTCACAACTGAATTTTTACTATTTGAATTATTTAATCCCGCAACATCACTTCCCGCATTCGATAGGGAGTCATAACCCGAAAAAGCATCGCCGTAAGATTCAATATCCGATTTAGAAAGATTTACCGATTCATTTTTGCTATTAGAAGACAAACTCAAACCAGAAGAAGGACTACCAGAATCATTTAAGTTAAACGATCGAGGAGGCTGAAAGGCTCCACCTGAAGAAGCTATCCCACCAGAAGAAAAACCTTGATTGCCTTGATCATTTTTCTGAGAAACGGCATCGATAGCTCGACGAGTGAAATCTCCGTAGCTTAAACCATCCAAATCCTTACTGCTTAATGAGTAAGATTTTGAAGAAGAAATTCCTGACGAACTGGGAGCTAGACCCAAAACAGATTGAGTTGGTTGAGAGATAGGGCTTAGGACGTCACTTGAGGAAAGTGATTTAGCGCCAGACAAAGTAGAAGAGTAATTCTTTGATTTCGCAAGATTTACGCTCTCTCCCTCTTTTTGCTTGTCAGCCAATTCAACAATAGTTTTATCTTCTAGCAACTGAGTCTCGTCATCCATAATTTCGCCAGAGCCGTTGCTTTTTTTATCATCGATCTTATTAGAAACCGCTGATCGATTTGTAAATCGACCCGTACTTGCATCAAAAGCTAGGTCCCCTCGAGCCCTTAAAAGATCACCTCTTTTGTTATAAGCGTTAATTAAAACATTGGTATTTTCGAGAGTATCAGAGAGATCTGCTGCACCTTTGAGCTCAATGGTGGACGCGACCGAAACAAGTGCGGCAAAAAAGCAAATAGAAATGAAAACATGCGGAAGCGAGTTCCTCATAATTTTATTTTAAAGCAATTAAGTTCAAATTTTTTTTTTAACGTAAATTTAATTTTTTCTTAACATAAAATTTACGGAGCACTTGCGGGAAGCCTTTGAGTAGAGGAATTCTTAGGTGTTCTAACCTCTTTAAAATCATTAAAAGATTTATCCTTAGGGAAAAGCGCTAATGCTTTTTTTAATTGTTTCTTAAGCCTCTCATTTGATTTCGTTCTTTTGAGTAAGCTCAAAGATCTCAAATAAATTTCCTTTAGAGTTTCCTTGTCTGTCGTCTTGACATCAATAGCAGCCGCGTAAATTTTCGAAGCCGCTTCAAACTGTCCATTGCGTTCCTCAAATTCACCCCAAGATAAACGAAGCTTTAAATTTTGGGGGTCTAAAGCGACAGCATTTTCTTTCATTTTTCGAGCCGTATAAACTTTATTAGCCATTTCTTCAATAATCCCAAGATATTGGTTGATATACTTTCGATTTACTTCGGAAAGATCTCTCACCTTAAGCATAGAGGAAATATATTTGCGGCAAACCTGCATAAAAATTTCTGTGCTGACGGGTTTTTCAGTCGTTAACTGAAGCATCGTCCACGCTTGAAGGGCATAATGATTAGGACTTAAAAGAGAGGGCTGTAATTTAGCTGCAGCTTCAAAAACGTTGTAGGCAGCCTGCCATTCTCTTTCGTAAAAAAAGAAATTTCCTGCTGTCATTAGAAAATCATAATTTCCAAAAAGATCCTCTGTTCCTTTCGTGAAAACAGACTCAAAAGACTGTTTTTTAACTGCGTAGCAAACTTTAATAAGCTTATCTGGCAATCCTGTTTTGTTTTTTTCAAGATGAGGCCTAAGTAAGTTCATGTCTTGCATAATTAATTTAGCGGCCTGAACACGTGCTTCTGTCGGAAAAAATCCATTTAGCTGCTTGAGTTGCTTATTTGCCTTTGCACAATGAGCAAAATCATTATCACCTTGCTTCACATCTTGCCTTACATCTTGCTTTGCTCTTGCATTGAAAATCAGTAGAAAAGAAAAAATAAAAAAATATTTATTGAAAGCCAAAGTGTTTTCTCCAAATAATATTTTCGCATACCTCACCAAACTCAATCGTCACCGTCTTGACACTTGGGCGATTGTCAATTTCACGACGTCGCTTAATCTAATCATGTGACTTCAATAGGAAATCATCGCTTAAAAAAATTAATTTTCATTACGATGCTCAACTCTTTTGCAATCACTCAACTAAAAGCGCAAATTCTAGACTATGATCTAGAGGCTTCGAGGAGAAATTACGACGACGTTGAGCTCTTTCTTCAGAACTTAGCTCTTACACACAAAGAACATGTCAGTTTAATTGATATCGGGCCCTCTGATTCAGGAAAAAAAATAAAAGGGCTTAAGATTGGAAAAGGCACAAGCGAAAGCCTAGTTGTCGCAACTCATCACGGAAACGAATACGGCTCAACGGAAGTAGCCTTAGCTTTTGCAAAAGATCTTTCTGAAAGGCCCATTGAAAACAAAATTGTCTATGTTATTCCAGTTTTAAATATTCGAGGATATAACAAAAAAAGTCGCTACGAAGATAGTCCTCAAGGCTCTTATGATCCAAACAGAAACTACCCAGGCCCTTGCGGCTCCGAAGGTCCCTTCACTCTTAAATCAACTCAAAGCCTTCATTCATTTCTTGCAAACACAAATATTGTAACAAGTGCCACGCTTCACACCTACTGGCCTGTTGTTGCCTACCCATGGGGAAACTCGACGTCGAACTTTTCAACTCCTTACGATACTATCTTTAAAGCTCTTGCCCTCTCAGCAACCTTTTTGAGCCACTACGAAACAGGTTTTTCAGGCGAAACCATCTATCCAGCAGACGGTACCTTTGAAGATTATGCATTCTGGAAATATGGAATCTGGTCTTTACTTTTTGAGCTGGGAAACTCTCACTATCCAGACACAAGCGATATTGCCGCCATGATTCAAAAGAACGTACCAGGACTAAGAAAGATGATCGAAGACGCTCCCCTCGAAAGAGCTAAAGATCATGAATTTAGAAATGGATGCCGTCGGGAACTTAAAGCTTTAGATTTACATATCGAGTAATTCTTTGATTTTTTTGCAGAAAACTCACTCAAAATTAACCAAAGATTTATCAAAGACACCATAATTTTGACGATAAAGTTAAGTGGTGTTTCGTTTTTGCCTTTGGGCTTTTATCTTAGCTTTCAAATCGATCGGTAATTCCGATACTTTGAACCCTGACGTTGATCATGTTGCACCTCCAGGTGGTCTTTCTACTCGCTATCAAATAAGAATCAATCAAAACACAGAAGCTTTTATAAGAAATTGTGATTCACCGACACCCCCCATTTTTGATCCACAAAAATGGTGTAAAGTCCCACCGGGCTGGGACTCAAACCCCGGAGACATTGAAGAGGGAAGAACCGCAACTGAGATATGGCAAGCAACCGGTAGATGCACCAAGGGACACAAGTTTAACGCGGCAACTTCTAAATGTGTTTCGAAAGAAAAAACTGCTTGTACTTGGGGACAGAAATTTAATTCACTCGAAAACACATGTGAAACCATCAACGCCGACGACAAAACCTCACCTTCTTGCGAGATTAAAGGATTCAACTCAGAGCAAAACGGTACAGGCCAGTGGTTTAGCGATAAAATTCCCATAAGCACAAAAAGAGTTTTTGCTTTTGTAACTTGCAAAAAACAACAAGACCTATCTTTTATTCCAATTTGTAATATCAAAAACACAACTAACAACAGTCAAACAAATTGGTATAAATGCATGGGCCCAGACCCTCTCAATCAAAAATCTTTTTGGATCGAAGTCAATCTTTCTGAAATTTCAGAGGGAGAAAAAGATAATCAAATTATTTTTGAAATAAGAGGAGCTTATTCAAAAACTCCTCTTATGTTTCATGAAAGTAAAAGCAAAGGCTTTCTCTATAAAATTTAATTTATGACCTCACACGCTTGAGCTCCGCCCTTTTCCACAAGCGCTTCAACCTGGTCAAGCATGGCATTACAAGAATAATGAACCTCAGCTTCTCTACGATTGATAGGACCATAGTGCTTACGTAAAACTCTTAGCAAAGTCATTGTGTATTCCGCTGCAAAAGTTGGACAAGCTCTTGAAAATTTTTGAAACTCCAGACCCGCCCCTGAACCAATGTAACCTTGTTTACATCCAGCAGCTCCTTCTTTAAACACATCCAAAAAACACTTGGAAGGATCTTTTCGATATTCATCATAAAGTTTTTTGAGCTCTGGTGATGCTGAAATAGAATTGTAACTTGTTTGCCATGCTCCAGATTCTGCCTCTACAGCAGACTGAGACGCTGCAGTCGTATCAAATCCTTCACAATAATTTCCTGAGCTTTCTCTTAAGCCAAGACCCATTCCCAAAGTATAAAGAGAACGAAGTGTTTCAACTCCACTTCTACTTGTTTCAAGATTTAAATTGTCAAAAGCAGATTTGTACCAAGCAAGAGCGTCTCTTGTTGTTGCTCCGCTTTGCGCTTGACTCATAAGAGACGCGGGCGATCGAACATCCGTACGCGGATCATCCAAACGACAAACACTTCTTGCATATGCCAAGGCCACTCCTTTGATATAACCCTTAGGAGCTCTTCCTCGATCTCGCCAAGAATAAGCTGCGCACTGTGAGGTGCCTGCAATTGTTTTGATTTGTTCAACTATATTTGCAGAACTAGAGGAACTACTAGAAGAAGAACTGCTAGATGATGAGCTGCTAGAGGAAGAAGAGCTGCTTGAAGATGAACTGCTTGAGCTACTCGACGAAGAGGAACTTGAAGAACCTCCTCCGTTCCCTGGATTTGTTGGCTTCGACATGGCCTCCGCATGTTGCACAATAAATGTCATGATTGTTGATAGTATAAAAAACTTGACTCTCATCTCCCCCTCCTTAGTTTGTGAACAAGTCACAAAGAGGAGTTCGGAAGAGAGAGAAAAAATCTTTACCAAAAATTAATAATCAACCGTTGAATGTGTTTGGCCTAAGAAACAAAGAAACCTAAAGTGTCAAAAAACTTCTGGGAAATAAGATTGAATAAAAGAAAAAAGAATCGAAATTAATTGATTTAAAAAAAAATTGACGAGTGCTAACTTCGATGATTGCTCTTATGAAATTAAAAGAAATATTTTATCTTATTGCTGGCACCGTCATCTCTGCTATTTTTGTTGTGACCGCAAAACCCCACAGCGATTACACGCAAATGTATGTTCGGGCTTTAAAGCTTATCGAATTTGGCGAGTGGACCCACTACGGAAACGCAACAAGTGGTGTTGTAAAACACATTCCAGGAAGTCTTTTAACTTTTTTGACTGGAGCACCTATGTGGATTTTCAAATCCCTCTATGCTCCAAATATTTTAATTTTTATATTAAATCTTTTCGCTCTGATTCTTTTTGCAGACGTTCTCAAGAAATCTTACAGAAAAGATTTTTTATGGGCTCCTCTCCTCATACTTTTTTGGATTAACCCCTGGAGATTAGCGGAATCTGTTCTTTGGAATCCCGCCTATCTTCCTTTTCTGTCAGTTTTACACCTCTGGTTGAGCTTTCATTTAAGAAAAGAAAAACACTTTTTCTTTTCATGCCTCCTCGTTATTTGTATTGGTTTTGCATTTCAAATACATCTTTCAGCAATGATTTTGATGCTTTCAACGACTCTTCTTTTCTTTAGAAAAGAAATGAAGATTTCACCGTGGGGAGTTTTTTGGGGATGTTTTATCGTTTTTTTAACTTTTGTTCCCTATATTTTAAGTGCTTTTCAAAACCCTGAAATTTACAAAACACTTCCTGGCGAAACCTCTCAGTACAATAAAGATCATTTCTTTTTAAGAAATCTTTTATTTGTCTATCCCTTGATTAAAACCTTTACTTATTGGATTCGATTTCCATCTCTGTACCTACCCCGAAAACCTTTTACCGAAATAAAAATGACATGGATTGAAGACTTAGGTTTATCTGGAAAATTATTTGAATATCCTTACAAAATAAGTTTAGCGATTGCTTTTGTTCTCACAACGATTGTTTCGATTTGGGCTTTTTTTTCTTATTTAGAACAAGGAAGATTTTTTCTCAAAAAATTTAAATTTCCCTCACTGAACTCGGGCGCCTCTGAAAAAATCGAACCTGCTATTTGGCTTCGTCGATATTTTGGATTTACTTTTTTAGCAAGTTTAATATCTACCGCCCTTTCCCCTGTGGAACTCAACTATTGGCAACTGCTTCCCTGCTTTCCCCTTTCAGTCCTTGCTTTGTATGATGTTTATGTTGGAAAGAAACACCCCAAAATACAAATTTATTTTAAGTATTTAAGCATCATGTTTCTTCTCCATGCTTTTTTTACCTGTATGGAATCTGAACTTCACAACTACCATGTTAGATTTAGCTATGAAATGCAGCGCATGTTGTCAGATTCTTTTCCTAATTTCTTTAAATAAGAAAAACTTAAGTTTTTGTTGAAATAGACCCATTAGAATAGGCTCCATAAGCTTCACATAAGCGGGGGGATTTCATGCGTGGTTCTTACAAAAAAGCTCAAATAAAATTTTTCTGTCTCATTATTTTAAGTCTTAGCTTTTTTTTAAATGTTAAAAAAGCTCACGCTTGGGGAAGCCTTGGACACAGAACTATAGCAATCATTGCTTCAAAGATTGTGCGCAAAAACGGAGCTTTTTGGCGATCAAATGCTAGCAACATGGGAAAACTCACAAACGTACCCGACCAATACTGGAAAAATGGAGCGGGTGCTTGGATAGAAAAACCTACCCACTGGTTTGAAATGGATGCCTACATAAAGAACTCCAACCAATTTCAACTTTTTCCTCGAATTTTCTCTGACGCTACAAAAAAATACACAGAAAAGACTGTCCTTTCCAACGGAACAGCTACATGGAGAATCAACCAATTCTATGAAGCCTCAGTGAGTGCCTTAAAGAAAAACAATTACCTTAAAGGACTTCAAATGGCTGGGGTTATGTCTCATTATGTTGGAGACCTTTCTCAGCCTCTTCACGTTTCGCAAAACTACGATGGTCAACAAACAAACAATCCTGGAATTCACAAGTTTTTTGAAACAATCAATCTTGAAAATTCTGATCAAGAAGACCTCATTGCCGATGTTACAGATCAAGCAAAAGTTCTTCTTTCAAGCCCCTTGTTTGAAAAGCTTCATTCACTAAGCCCTCTTGATTTTGCATTTGAAGAAATCACGCGATCTTACAATGAACACAAAACTGTTATCAATACAGACCTCAACATGGGCAGAGGAGCAAAAGGTTCTGCTGCTCTTTTAAAAATCGCCAAAAGAAGAATGGCGGATGGAGTTGCATCTTTAGCGGTACTTCTTGAAAAAATTTCAGATGAAGCAGAACTCACAAACGATGACGGGGGAAGCCTCGATATACAAGTACCAAAATGGATTGCACCAGAGTACAAGGCAAAAGCACCTAAAAGCTTTTACGCGCTTTCACCCACAGAAGAACTCATTAAAGACCTCAATTCCGGTTCAGATTGCGATCTTTAAAGTTTTGCGGCTTGAGCATTCGAAGTGCCCGATACTCTTTTACTCTATCGGCTGAATAGTTGTCTTTGAATTTTAAAAGGCCTACATCATCTGAGTCTGCAGGATGAACAATCACCTCATAACCCTCTGTTCGCGACAATCGAGAACGCAATCGGGCTTGATCTAGAAAATCTTTTTTTAAGGGATAAAAACATTTTCGCCAAAGTAAATTCATTCGATCAAATGAATTTCTGGCCCATAAGCATAAAAGATTTATGATAACTTTTGGTGTAAATAAAAGTGTTGAATCATACGGATAACGAACATTCTTCAACTTATATTTTTGAATCAAATCTGCAACATCGTCCAACAATCCGGGCGCCAAGTGCATATGATGATGGGAATCCAAGTAAACAGGACGAACGCCGACTTCATTTAATCTTTTTATTTGTTTTTCAAATTCAAATCGAAGCTTGTCTTTTATTTTCGACCTATTGAAAATCCAATAAACTAAAAAAGCCAGAGGACCCCTGTGGCCAAAACCCTGATTCTCTCCATGGGTTAAATTAAAATGGAGACCTAACTCTACTCCTGGCAAAACTTTTAGTTGATCAAGACCTTCCTCTAAAAAATCCTCTGTCGCCATAAGTGAAACTCTTTTAACCACCCCTTGCTGGGCAAGATCAAAAATACCCCTATTCACCCCTGGAGAAAGACCCCAATCATCAGCAGTCACTGCATGATTTAAAATAAATGGATCGTAGTATCCTCTGAAATTTCGGTAAAAAACAATTAGAAAATCTCGAAGAATAAACAAAGACTCCCTTAAAATACGCTTTGATGATTTTTCTTTATCTAAAAAAAATCTAAGTGGTAAATCTAGAGATCGAAGCTCTCGAAGCTTTATCATTAAAGCAACTTCTAGCTCAAAACTCATATCTCTAAGATGATGAAGAGAAAACATCTCAAAAGCAAAGTCTCTATTAAAAACATAATTGGTAGAAAAAACATCTTTGGGGTCTAAATCCAAAAACATCTTTAAGACGCGATTATAAAGTCTACTCATTGAATCTCTTTTGTAAGCATGAGGAAGTAAGGATACAGGCGTGCGAAAACGAGCCCCCTCTATTCTTCTATTTCCTCTTACAAAATCATAGCCACGAGAGACATGAAGAACTGCTGACCGAAAAAATTTCAAATCACATGGCTGCTCAAAATCAACTGAAATTAAAATTTTGCCTCCGGATAGCAAAAAACACTCCCTTAAAGCTTCCGACCTAAAAAACAAAGCGGTTGTTTCCTTAAAAATAAATGTCGAATGATGATCAAAAAAACTTTGAATTTCGGGATATTTCTTTAAAAAGGATTGAGAATCACCCCCAAAGGGAAGCATCAAGAACTCAAAAGAAAGATTCTGCTCTTCTAGAAAAAGCTTCCAATCCTGGAGCTTCGCTAAAACTTCCTCAGAATTAAGATTTAAATCCGAAGAAAGATTAAAAGGACATAAAACACTGATAGTTTTGGTAGGATGAACCTTAGGAAAACAAGCCCAGGGTCCCATAGAGTCATATAAACTATGATCTAAATTTGTATCTAACCCTGAGCTCAAAGCCAAAAATTCCTCTTTAACGAATTGGATATAGCATGTAAAAGCTATGCATGTCTTTTCGCAAAGAACTTAGATCTTTGCCTCACTTATCTCCCTCGGAAAGCCTGAAAAAAGGGCATCCCGACAAGCACGTCTCTCTTCTTATTCCCGCAAAAAAAGCAGCAGATTTCTTAGAGGATACCGTCTCTCAGTGCCATGAGTATTTAAAAAGCGCCTTCCAAGATTCATTTGAAATTATTCTCATTCCAAATATTGACCCGCAAAACAAAACCTCTCGGCATAAAGATCCTTCAATCGAAAAATCTTTTGAACTTCAAAAAAAATTCTCCAACATAGAAGTCGTCATACACACAAGCCCTCGAGGTAAGGGAGCTGCTCTTCGCACAGGTTTTCTAGCTTCGAAAGGTCAGTTTATTTTCTTTACTGATTCGGATCTTCCCTACGACTTAAAATTTTTTGACAAAGCCTTTCTCAAACTCCAAGAAGGTTACGACCTTGTCTCGGGAAACAGAAGGCTACTCACAAGCACCTTTGACATACCAGCAGAGCTTCTAACTCTTGCACATAAGAGACATCAATTAGGATTGCTCTTTAACAAATTTGTTCGATTGCTGATGCCCATTCAAACCACAGATACTCAAGCAGGAATTAAGGCTCTCTCAAGAAAGTTAGCTTATGAAACATTCTCGAGACAAATTTGTCCTGGATTTTTTTTTGATATTGAATTTTTTTTGATTTCACAAAATTCAAATTTTAAAAAGACAGAACTTCCTATCAATTTAAAACTTAAAAGCGAAAAAAGTACCGTACGTATTATACGCGAGTCATTTTTAGCAACTTATTGGTTACTAAAAATTAAACTCGCGTATCATCGTGGAATTTACAGAATTAAATTCTAAAGTTTCCGTTGAGAGACAATTGAAAATTATTTCTTGGATAAACTTGCGGATATCTCAACACTGGAAGTGTTTGATTCAAGTTTGAATAATTTAATCCAAGTCCATATCCCCCTGCACATCCTGTTGGACATCCACCATTCACAAAAGGAGGAATTGAAACAGGAGGGCGAGGCATTAATGAAGGTCTAAAATTCGTCATTTGAGGAGAAGGCATAAAAGGCGGCATCGGACGAATCATAGGGTTTTGACCAAACATGGGAGGCTGGCCGAACATAGGTCGTCCATACGCTGACTGACCAATCATCGGGGGGCGCATCATGGGCTGACCAAACATCGGAGCTTGGCCGAACATCGGTCGTCCAAATCCAGGCTGCATCATGGGCTGACCAAACATCGGAGCTTGGCCGAACATCGGTCGTCCAAATCCAGGCTGCATCATGGGCTGACCAAACATCGGAGCTTGGCCGAACATGGGAGCTTGGGCAAACTGTTGCTGGGGCATCATCATAGGAGCCACTGGCTGATTGACGACAAACTGCTCAACGACGTGTTCATTGCAATCTCTAGAAGGTTTTTCAAAATGAGTTCTTGAAGCAGAGCCCAGGCGAGAAGAACTTGAATTCAAAGTTACATGAGAGCGAGACGGCGTCTTTGATTTTGTTCGAAGAGTTTCAACTTGTCCAAAATCTGCCCAATCAACACCTTTTTTTGATTGCTCATAAGTTTGCACAGAAACGATAAAGCGCTTCTCTTTAAAATCCTCTAATCTTACTCTTGCCTTAAAGCGTTGAGAGTCTTCGTTTGTCAACTCATCAAAACTTACGCACGTATCGACGGTACATGCTTTACCACGAAACTTTACTAAACAAGCTCGAGCTTTCCCTGTAAAATCAGAAACTCTAAATCCTACACGATTGTTTAAATAAGCAGCGGGTCTTACGGCTTCAACGGATAAGTGCTCAGCGCAATCTAAAGGAACAGATCCGTTAAGCGATATCTCGCCACTTGTCTCATCTATATTAATTTTTAAATCTCGAACGTCTTTTTTTAATTCGTCCAAACTCAAAACTGAAGTGGGTTTAGCCAAAAAGTTTCCCATGCCGGGGATCAAATCAATTACAAAGCGAGAAGACTCTTGACTCTCACTTTCGAGGTAATCAGAAGCTTCTTCGTTATCAAGATCGTTATCTACTATTCTGTGATTTCTAGAAGAGGCAATCCTAGCGTAAGAATTTTGCACAACAAAAAAACATGTGAGCAAGGTTAATAAAGAGAGGGGTTTTTTATAAAATATCTTTCTCATAGCCTTTATTATCTCCTATGAAAAAGCATATATGTGCATGATTTTTATGGTTTTTACTGTACACAGAGTTCACACCCCAGTGCCGTTTTTTGTCCTCTCTAAATAAGCGAAAGAGCCGCAAAAGGGCTTATGAAATTTGATTTAGATTTAAAGCCAATGTGGCCGACGTAAAGGAGCAAGTCCGAGCTCAAAACGCTTCAAAAGTTTTTGGTAACGACTTTCTGAACAATTTATTTTTTTATGGGGTAATTCAATCAAATAGTTTTCTACACTCCAAAGATTTCGCCTCGAAAATCTCCAGTCTGCTTGAACTTCGTGAAAACTAGCAAGGCCGTATCCTGTAACTCGTCCCGTTCCATCAACATAAGGATCGATGTAAGAAGCAGCTAAAGCCTTGAGTGATTTGAAAACAGGTCTTCTTCCCTCAAGCCCCTCATCACGAGAGCGAGCCACTGAACCCCAGCCTGATTTTTCTTTATACAAAAACAAAACATGGTCTAAGCCATCCTGACTTTCAAGACTCATGACCATGGGAGGATAATGGGCATTTTCTAAAATAGCCGCTGCTAAAAAACTTGCCTCTAAACAATGAATCTTATTTGCCTCTAAAGCAGCATAAGCCGAACGGACTGTTTCGCCTCCTTCTTCACTATTGTAGGGAATAGATTGCAAAAATTTTTGTACACGGAGAGGAGTGGGATATTTTTGACAAAGCTTCGAAAAAAGATCTCGATCTATCTTCACTCTTCTATTTTATAAAAATTATAGGAAAGATTTGTGATGGGAAGTTGTCAGAGAGGCGTAAATTATTTGTTTTTCATTAAATCGCAGTGGGCATAAACAACATTTCGAGTGATCGGTGCACGAAATGACAAATTTGCGACTGTCCGACGTACTTGAAGATCTACTTTTGGTAAGCGGTATTCAAATATTTTATGACAATCCAAGCACTGCACGTGATCATGCTCCACTTCACGATTGAGTTCGTAAAAAGTAATTCCCTTAGAATTTGTAAAAGCCTCAGTCAGAACCTCTGCTTCTAAAAAAAGGGCAACACTTCGATAAATTGTGGCAAATCCAATCTCAGGAAATTCTTCACGAACCGTGCCCACCATTCCTTGAATAGAAAAATGTTTTTTTTGCTTAAAAACAATTTCCAAAATTTTATCGCGGGTCTCTGAAGCATTAAGCTTATTTTCGGCTGTATACTTTTCTAAACGCTCACGATTTTTTTGAAGAATCAGCTCATTTGTATCTCCGCACGTTAACTCGCTTACGGACTCCCTGCCACAAGGGAGAAGGCTCGAGGAAACCTTCTTAGAGCTTTTACGAGACATTCAAACATCTATGATACAAATTATTTTAAAAGACAAGAAAATTGAAAACTCTTGTCAATTTTGAGTTTTTTTATTTGACCCTTCTTTGGGCTGTATTAATCATAAAGCTCACCCATGAGTTCCTCTAAAAAAAACCGCTCTCTCTTAGATCTCAAGGTCAACGAAGAGGGTCAGATTTCTTCTTTTAGCTCTCATTTGTCGCATGATTATACAATGAGGCTCAGAGAACTAGGCTTTCGAGAGGGAGAGTTTGTAAAATGTTTGAAAACACCTCCGATGGGAGCTCCGCGAATATTTGAAATTTGCGGAACAGTTTTTTCAATGGAAACCGAAATCGCTCAAGGCATCAAAATTCTCTTTCCAGAAGAAGAAAATAAAAGAAAATAAAAAGGGCACATTTGTGGAAAACGTTCTCATTCTTGGCAACCCGAACTCTGGTAAAACATTGCTCTTTAATAGACTGACAGGCCTCAAGCAAAAGGTCGCAAATTTTCCGGGAGTGACGGTAGAAATTTTAAGTGCTGAAGCAGACGGATTAGTTTTTCAAGATTTTCCAGGCACATATTCTCTTAAAGCTCTTACGCTCGATGAAAAAGTTGCGATCGAAGGTTTTACAAAAGCTGTCGTTGATCCACAGACGCGTGCGATTATTTGTGTGCTCGATGCCACAAGACTGGAGCGTAGCCTTTACCTTTTACTTCAATTAATCGAAGTTTCTAAAAAATGTGATTGTCCTATTATTGCAGCCGTGAATGTGATTGACGAAATTGTCACAAAAAAAATCAAGATTGACCTCGAAGGACTTAGCCAAGAACTTGGATGTCCGGTGATTGCAATTTCTGCAAAAAAAAGAAAAGGACTTAAAGAACTAAAAGCCCTTTGCCTCTCTCTTGCAAAAAGAAAAAAATCTTCGCTCGATGTAAAAGAAAAACTTGAACTACAATCTTTCAACACGAAAGATGAAATCCTAAAACTCAAATCTCGGGCTCATGAGTTATCAAAAAAACATGGTCCCCAAAACGATCTGCTTTTAAAAAGCCAACATCGTTTAGATGATTTTTTTCTTTCTTCTTGGGCAGGCGCTCTTGTTTTTGCAGCTCTCATGCTTTTTTTATTTCAATCTATTTTTACATGGGCTGCTCCCTTTATGGAGGGGATCAAAGATTTTCTTGATCTTAGTGGCCAATGGGTTGCGACTCATGTCTCAAACGAAATACTTTCTGACTTTATAAAAGATGCTCTCTTTGCAGGGCTTGGATCTTTTTTAGTTTTTGCTCCTCAAATTTTTATTCTTTTTATTATCATCGGTCTTTTAGAAGACTCGGGATATCTTGCGCGTGCGGCTGTCATTCTTCACAAACCACTCAGTATCTTCGGGCTCTCGGGAAGAAGCTTTGTAACATTGCTCTCAGGCCACGCTTGTGCCATTCCTGCCATCATGTCTGCACGAACGATTGAATCTCCGCGCAAGAGATTACTTACAATTATTGCGACTCCCTTTATGTCTTGTTCGGCACGACTTCCTGTTTATGCCATGCTCGTGGGAGGCTTTGTTCCCGCAACTACAATTCTCTGGGGAACGATAGGATTACAAGGTTTTGCTTTTTTCATGCTCTTTGCAATTGGAATTGCGATGGCTTTAATTGTCACAAGTTTTTTAGACAAAACTCTTTCTAAAAAAACTGCTCAACTAGGTGATGCTCCTTTTGTCATTGAACTCCCTCCCTATCGCATGCCCAATTGGCGCCCCATCATTATGCATGCTTTCAATAGAACTTTTGGTTTTGTAAAAAACGCAGGCTTTATGATTTTTAGCGTAACGGTGGTGATTTGGTTTTTAGGCTACTTTCCCGATCACGCGGGCCACCTAGACACCTCTTGGCTGGGAAGAATTGGTAAATGGATAGAGCCTCTTTTCACTCCTATGGGAATGGATTGGAAAGTGGGAGTTGCTGTTTTGACTTCATTCCTAGCACGTGAAGTTTTTGTGGGTACTCTTGGAACTCTTTATGGAATTGATTCTGTTGAAGGAGACACTTCAAGCCTTGCTCATAAACTACAATCAAGTGGCGTAACGCTTGCAAGCGCACTCGCTCTTGCTGTGTTTTATTCACTTGCTATGCAATGCGTGTCGACACTGGCAGTTATGAAAAAAGAAACAGGCTCTGCTAAAATACCTGTTTATGTTTTTATTGGAATGACAACAATCGCCTACGTTGCCTCGGCGATTGTTTTTATGATTGTCAAATCATTCACTTAAAAATTACTGCACAATTTCAACTTGCTCTAGCTCAGGAGAGAAATCTGGATCGTCTGTTTGGAAGATTGCTCTATACTGGATATATTGCGAGTTAATCGCGTTCAATCCCGCTGATACATAATCAGCAAAACTGAAGATCGGGTAGAAAGCTGACACCTCTCCAAGCGGATCTAAAGTAGAAGCGTCAACTTCAGCGTTATTGATTAATTCACTGAAGTAGCTCGAGCTTGTACCATTAGGCCCAACCCAAGCCGCACCTGTACACGTTGAGTTAGAACAACCTCTTACTTGGAACTTGAGTCTATTCACTCCTCTTCTATAGAGCTGAGTTATTTCGTCGTTAGCAATATCATGAGATAATGCTCTACCCCACACAGCCACCTCATCGATGTAACCCTTGAAGTTTTTTGTTGAATCCTCATCTCCACCCAAATAAACGGCTAGATTTGTAACTGTTCCTGAACCCGGAAATAAATTATCTGTAAAAGTTTCAGTCCCCTCAGCCACATTATTGATATAAATCTTGATATTGCCCGATGGTAAAGTTCCATCAAAAACAGCAATGATATGAGACCATTTTCCAACAGGAAGTTTATTAACGGGAGAAGTAGCAGATGTAATGGCGGCAGGAGACGCATCATCACTAACGTTGAAAACAAGCTGTCCGCCATTTATTTCCAAGCTAAAAACAAAGCCCTGTGTATATTTTTGCTGAAAAATAACTTTGTTACCAGTTAAACTCGAGTAATCAGGCTTGACCCACGCTTGAATACTAAACGCAGGAGTTACGAGGTCTTTCCCAGCAAGCTTCAAATATCCATTGTTAAACCTGACCGACTTAGAAAGTTTTCCTTGTTCACCAAGAAGTACATCTCCATTCAATGCGAGGTTATATTCCTGAGTAGTAGCATTCGTAATAGCATCAGCTACACTGTCAGAGTCTACGTCGTCATTCATATGCCAAATCGCCACAACATCACTCATTAAATCTGCTTCAACACCAGAGTAATGATCTGTAAGTTCGCTTGTATTCGTAAGCTCTTTTCCAAAAGGCATAGTTGTCTTCCAATTAAGCTCCAACCACGTGTGCGCACTCTTGTAATCCATCACTCTTGAAGTAAAGACTCCATAGGTCTTATTATCAGAAAGCTTGAGGTAGTTATTTGTACTATCCCATTCAACGTTTGATTTTGTGCCTCCACCAAAGCCAATAGGAAGATCTGAGTTATCCAAAGAAACAAGCATTAGTGTATCTTTGTTTACCGTCTTGGATGTCGCATTGCCCTCGTTACCAGCTGCATCTGTTTGTTTTGCACTGACTGTGATCGTTCCATCTATGAGGGTGCTTAGAGTGGTAAATTCTTTCGACCACTCTCCAGCAGTATTACAATCTACATCGCTAAACTCTACTTCATTTGGTGTGGGAGTTGCAGCATCAACCAATTTTACTGTTACATCCCCATCACCAACACTACATGTTCCACTCACTGTGTAACTTGTTTCATCACTAATTGAATCTAAACTTCCTATCCTCACCACTGGCGCTACCGTATCTAACTTATATGTAACAAATGGATTAGGATTAGTAGCATCTGCTGACGAGCAAGAAATGTTTCCTGCTGCATCCTCTACTCGTGCATAGTATTTTAACACCTGCCCCTCGACCATGGCATCCACCACTGCAACATCTACAGATCCATCGCCGTCTCCATTTGCGACGTTACTCACCGCTGTATCTAAACATCCTGCCACCAAATGAAGAGTCACTTTATCCGTTGCTTCATAATTTCCCGCTGTTGCTGTGACTGTTAAAGCAGGCGTGAAATCACTACCCGGACTTGTTGCTGGACTTGATAAAGTAATTTTAGGTGCGCTGGGTGGAGTGATATCAAACGTTAATGCTTGAGTCGCTGGGCCTGCCGCGTTTCCATATGAATTCATATGATTGACATCTACACTTATAGCGCCCGTATTTGCTGCATCTGAACCCGTGAAATTCAAATAAGCAATCCACGTTCCTCCAGGACCGCACAACACTTTTGTAGGATCTGGAGTAATATTTGTATTATCTCCTTCTGTAATATCAACCGACTGCCCCACCGCTCCACACGTTCCTGTTAATGCAAAACTTTCATAATTGCTTTTGTTTACTATTATCGAAGTTGGCGTTGTGATTGCTAAACCTAAAGTAGCTGTATCCTTGTTTACTGTCTTGGATGTCGCATTGCCCTCGTTACCAGCTGTATCTGTTTGTTTTGCACTGACTGTGATTGTTCCATCTTCTAAGGCCAATGGTGTCGCCAATATCGCTAGATCTAGCGTATCACTCCACTCTCCAGCAGAATTACAATCTACATTAAACGACACTTCATTTGGCGTTGCTGCATCATCAACCAACTTTCCACTCACATTTCCATCACCAACACTACATGTTCCACTCACTACGTAACTTCCCTCGTTCACTCCACTGATGGGATCTAAACTTCCTATCCTCACCACTGGCGCTACAGTATCTTTCTCCACCACCTGCGCTGTTGCATGACCCACATTTCCTGCCACATCTGCTTGGCTTGCATTCACTGTCACCAATCCATCTCGCAGCGATCCTACATCCACCGTCGCGGTCCACTCATCTGGAGTTACCGAACCACAAGTAATAGTTCCTGCTGGTGAAACGGATGTTTGCCCATCACTTAAACTCACCGTCACACTTTCTGTTCCTTCGCACGCTCCACTTACTCCATACGTCCCCTTGTTCGTGTTATTGATCAACTCACTCAACGTATCGATTGTTACTGTTGGATCAACAATGTCGAAATCAAATGTTGCAGTTGCAGGTGTTGACTCGTTCCCCGCTGCATCCGAATGATTCACATTGATAGACACCTCAGTCGCACTGGAAGCTGTTCCGGTGAAGTTTAAATTTGCTATCCACCCTCCAGCTAAACACTTCACTGTCATGTCTCCATACTTCAAGGTAGTCCCTGTTCCCGCACTCACCACGACATCACGACCCGTTTCGTCACAAGTGCCTGTCACATCAAAACTTGCATAATTTGTTTTATTAACTATGTCCGTTGCAGGATCTGTTGAGATCGCTAATGCTGGTCCACTTGTATCCTTGTTTACTGCCTTGGATGTCGCATTGCCCTCGTTACCAGCTGTATCTGTTTGTTTTGCACTGACTGTGATTGTTCCATCTTCTAAGGCCAATGGTGTCGCCAATATCGCTAGATCTAGCGTATCACTCCACTCTCCAGCAGAATTACAATCTACATTAAACGACACTTCATTTGGCGTTGCTGCATCATCAACCAACTTTCCACTCACATTTCCATCACCAACACTACATGTTCCACTCACTACGTAACTTCCCTCGTTCACTCCACTGATGGGATCTAAACTTCCTATCCTCACCACTGGCGCTACAGTATCTTTCTCCACCACCTGCGCTGTTGCATGACCCACATTTCCTGCCACATCTGCTTGGCTTGCATTCACTGTCACCAATCCATCTCGCAGCGATCCTACATCCACCGTCGCGGTCCACTCATCTGGAGTTACCGAACCACAAGTAATAGTTCCTGCTGGTGAAACGGATGTTTGCCCATCACTTAAACTCACCGTCACACTTTCTGTTCCTTCGCACGCTCCACTTACTCCATACGTCCCCTTGTTCGTGTTATTGATCAACTCACTCAACGTATTGATTGTTACTGTTGGGCCAACAGTACCTTTGTTAGTCGTGACACTACCTGAAGCTAGATTTCCAAAAGAATCCGCTTGAGCAAAACTCACAGTCACCGTGCCATCTTTGAGGCTACTTACATTTAAACCACTAATGTTCCATGTATCGCCCAAAAGTCCCGACACACAAGATGTCGAATAAGAAAGAGTATTTGTCCCGTCAGTTAAAGTACCACTTACATTTCCATCATCTGCAGAGCAAGTACCTTCAAAATCAAAGGAGTTTTTGTTGAGTGAGGTAATATCTGCAATAGTAGGCAGTGTTAACACAGGAGGTGTTTTGTCTAGTTGGACAGTATCTATCACATCTGCGCTTGGATTGCCGGCAGCATCCAACTGACCGACGGTAACAGTCACATCACCCTCTCCAAAAGATGTAAGATCCAATCCCTTCACACTCCAAATATGTGCTGTACACACTGGATTTGAAGAAGGCGTCACTTGAGTCGCCATTGAATCTTCAAGAACGACAACCACTTCTCTTCCGTTATCTGAGCAAGTTCCACTCAAATCATAAGAATTTAAGTTTGATGAGTTTATTTTAGCTAAAGCATTAAGACTTACCGTTGGAGAAACAGTATCTAAGGTGTAACTTGCGCTCACAAAAGTAGAGGCATTCCCCGCTAAATCTCTTGCTTGAACATAAATATTTTTTATTCCGTTCGTTGAAGTAAAGCGAACATTGTTGAAAGTATAAGTCCCCGAAGAACAATCTTGAGAAAATGGACCTGATCCCGGATCAAATCCATCCTCAAATGAACCATACAAATAAACCTTAGTGCCATCATCACAATCACCACTTATATTTTGTAAATCATTGCTCAAGATAGAATCAGGTATAGGGCTTGTTACAGAGAGTACCCCAACAGACAAAGTAGTTTTCAAGTTGTATGTCATGTCTGTAGAAGTCGACTCATTACCTGCTCGATCTTTTTGAGTGATACTTAAAGCTTTATCTCCATCTCCACTTGTTAACATGACTGGAATTGCAAAACTTGAATTCACACATGTTGCCACAACAGGACGTGGATTGATACCTGTGCCACTTACAGAAACATTTGCGTTTTCTTCGCATGATCCTTCAACAACAACAGCTCTTGCATTAAGAACTGCAAGATCAAGAGGCAGGCTCAAAAGAGGAGCATCAGGCGAAGTTAAGTCAACCGTAACAGCAACAACATTTGAATCTCCGCTCTCGTTCAATAAAGAATCACTTTGCTTAGCAGCAAGTTGAATCTCACCCTCGAGAAGAGTGTACGCTGCAACATCGCACGACCAATTACCAGATGAATTAACGGTCGCTGAACAAACTAAATCATTCGTCACATAATTTCTTACCGCGATAGAAGCTCCCGCTTCACCTGTGCCCGAAATGATTGGCTTATCAGTGTTTACAAATGAATTATTAGAAGGACTTGCGATATAAGGAGCCAAAGGAGGTGTCGAATCTATTGATAGATATCTCTTCACAGGACCCTGAGTTCTTCCAGAAGCATCTGTTTGAATTGCTTGAACAGATCGCAATCCCTCACCCGGATAAAAATTTACTAACTGCGAATAATCCCCTGTAGATTGGCATGGTAAAGAAGCAGGACTTTCAGCAAAAGATCCTGTTAAAGTAACAGTTGCATCTGCTTCACACTGGCCACTTACAGTGACATCTAACTGATTAAATTTCTGAAGATGTGTGGGAGCAGCTATTGTCAAACCACTTGGATTTGCCAAATCAACAGTGATGTTAACAGCGGGTGAATCTGAACTTTCATTACCAGCCGAATCTGTTTGTGTTGCTGTTAAAATATGAGAACCCGCAGTAAGAGCTAAAGTTGCAGGACAAAACCATTTCCCAGATGAATCCGCAGATATATTACAAACAACAGCTCCATCGGATTTGACGTTTATTTTTGCACTCGCCTCACTTGAACCCCAAACTGACGGATTTGCAATTTGAAGGATTGAAAGATTTACTGGACTTTCAATTGTAGGGGCGCTCGAAGGAACACTTGTGTCTAATACATAGAGGGCCATTGAAGGAGTACTTTCTACATTGGCAGCATCTATTTGAGTTGCTTGTAAGCTCTTTGGTCCATCGCCGCCCACAAACGTCACACTGATGCTCTTAGGAGAAGCATCGCAAGATTCACTTTTTGGACTATTTTCAAAATTACCCGCTAATTTTACGGTTGTTCCCACAAGACAAGAAACAGAAATATTTTGAATTTCTGAAGCAAGAGTAGAACCCGATGCAGGACTTAGAATCAAAGGCGCTGCTGCCGCATTTGGATCAATTGTAATATTAACATCAACGGGAGTGCTTTGATTGCCTGCCAGATCTTCTTGATAAACAGAGATGGTATTTGGTCCATCTGACAAACTCGTACTTAAGTCACAGCTCCAAGTTTTATTTGGATTGACAAGCGAAGTACATGTACTTGCTCCAGAACTCACGTGAACAGTTGCACCGGCCTCACCCAAACCACTCACGTTAGGAGTCTTATCAGAGATCGTTGAATTATTAGGAGGACTTAAAACATCTACAGGGTCGGGAATAATTGTATCCCAAGTGTAGGAAGCAACAACCGCTGGAGAGGATGTGCCTGCCATATTAATTTGGACTGCTGAAATATTATTTAGTTTATTTTCTTTTGATAAAACAACGTCTATTTCAAAATCATTTGAAACCGAACAAAGCCCCGTCTTAGGACTATCCACAATGTTCCCTTTGAGTTCAACCGTAAACCCACTCGTGCAAGTTCCCTTAATTTTTTGAGCTGCAAGTTTCACATAAGCTCCACTTGCGGGATCATCAATCGTGACAGATGAGGGAATACTCGTATCAATTGTATAGCTTAGAGGATCTGAGTCAGGACTTACATTTCCAGCTGAATCTGTTTGAAAAGCTACAACCTCAACAAGACCATCGTTAAGTGCGCTGCCTAATGTACAACTCCAATTATTGGAATTATTCACTGTTGCCTGACAAGTTGCCGTACTTGTTGGGGTTCCACCCTCAACAGTGACAGTGACTGTTGAATTTGCAGCTCCTGTTCCTTTGATTTCTGTTTGATTGTTATTTACATAAGTTAAATTTGCAGGAGAAGTTACAACAGGTTTTTCAGGTGGAGTAGAATCTACAAAATAATGAACGACTGAAGGAAGACTCGTTTCTCCACTTGAATTTGTCTGAGTCGCTTGAAGCATCTTTGATCCCTCACCGTCAACAAACTCAACAGAAAGAGAATAACTTCCTGCTGTACAAGCACCTGAAACTGCTGCCTTAATATTTCCAAGAAGAGCAACTGTGCTCGTTCCAACACATGATCCCGTAATTGTTTGAGTAAGGGTTCCAAGTGTCGATCCAAAAGCTGGAGAATTAATGGTTGGAGAAGGAATAAGAGTAGGATCAAGAGTAACGCTGTTAACTGTAACAGCAGCTGATTCGTTACCCGCTCTATCTTTTTGAACCGCTTCAATATCTATCTCAGTCGGTGGAAGGAAGGCTGGCTGGAGCTCGCAAAACCAACTACCATTAGCAGCAACTGTTGTTTCGCAACTTGCTTGAGTACTCGCAGTAAGATCAACTCCAGCTCTCACTCGAATTGTTGAATCAGCTACGCCTAAACCTCTTATGATAGGAGTGGTATCGACCAAGCTCGAAGAAGCTGTGGGACTTGTAATAGTTGGATCAAGCGGTACTTCTGAATCCAAAATATAAGTCGCTGTTGAAGGATAACTCGCAGATCCATTTACAATCTGACTGACACTCACGCTTTTGGTACCATCGCCTGAAAGAAACTTCACTGGAACAGAGTAAGTTCCTGCACCTGAACACGTTGTTTTAATAATGGATTTATTACCAAATAATCCCGCTAAAGAATCGTCAACAACAGTACCCGTGATATTTACAACACTCGCAGAGCTGTCGCACTGACCCGTTAGAGTAAATTCAATATCTTTCAAAAAAGAACCGCTTATAGGCGTTAAAATAGTAGGAGAGGCAGGAGTGACTCCTCCATTTGAAATCACCTCAATTAAAATTGTGTTTACAGCCGAAGTATTACCCGCAAGATCTACTTGAGTAACGTTTAAAGCATGAACACCGTTTGGAAGAGCAGGCTCCAACAGACAGTCCCATGCACCTGACGCATTAACTTTTGCAGAACAAGAAGAGCTTAAGCTGGTAACTTTAACGGTCGCATTTTCTTCACCCGTCCCAGTCACTTTAAAGACAAGATTTTGTAAAAGATTTGTGGTGGTAATTTTTTCTCCATTTACGGGAGAAGTAACAACAACTCTATCAGGAGAAGTCATGTCTAAGATAACAGAACCTGTTGCTTTATCCGTACCTTGCCCGATCAAAGCATTTTTTAATCCATCACCGGCACTCAAGGTTACATCTGCAGAAAAAGTACCCGAAGCTTTACAATCAACGTCCAGACTTGCTGGAGAAAAAGAATCAATTGTTGTCCCAGGATCTTTCTCAGAAGTAATTGTAACTTTTCCCTTAGAAGGCGAACACACCCCCGACAAAGTGACCTGCCGATTATTACTTGTCTGTGGATTTAATCCTAGCGAGGCTAAACTCAATCCAAAATCATCAAGTGCGAAATTTTTTCCGCAAGCGCTTACAAGTAATAAAAAAAGAGGCGACGATTTTTTAAATAAAGATACCATTGCAAATTCTTTCGAATTTTAAAGGTATTAAATTAAGTTAATCTTTGGTTAAGCTTTTGCGAAAAGGCATTTCAAGAGGAATGTCAAATTATCCCCAGCCTTAAGTTCGGAGTCAAAAAATAAACAGAAAAAAATTGTCACTTAAACTAGCGATCAATTTGTAACTCAACTCTTCTGTTTGCTGGGAGATCTGCTTCAGAAGGTTGGTCTGAACCAAAATATCCCATTTCAATCATAGAGGATGGAATTCCTAATTTAACCAACTCATCTTTCATCATGATCGCTCTGACATAGGAAATCTTCTTGTTGATTGAGGAAGCGCCCTCAGCACTTGCATGCCCTACAATTTTAATTGCTTTTATGTTTTTGATGTCAGCCTTTACTTTAACAATTACTTTTTTTAATCGAGCCCTGTCCTTCATAGATATGAATGCGATATTTTGAGGATATCGAACCACATAGGTAACTTCTGATCCAAAAGAAGCTTGAGCAGGCTCTTGAGGAACATTCATCAAATCTGAATCACCAAGAGTTGTGCTATCTTGATTAACTCCTTGAATCACCTCTTCTCCTGAAAAAAGAGCGGCGTCTTCTTTTTGTTTTTCAATAGCAACAGGAGGCGTAGACTCAACATATTCTTTAACAGCACTTTGAACATGTTCAACTCTTTCGGCTTTTTCGACGAGAGTTTTTTTACAAACATCACCCCAAACACAAGGGGCAATCTTTAGTCCCGCTACAATTCGGTAATCATTTCCATCATCACGAGCAAGTAAATTACCAAGAGCAAAACCTAAAAACCCATTTACAGAGGGCGATAAACCTGCAGAAGCAGTGAGCATAAATTCACTCGGATTAACTTTTGATTTAAAAATTGGATTAGACCATAAACGCATGTATTCAGCGCCCAAACCAAAACTTTTATGCAAAGGCAAATAAGCACCAAAACCCGTCAAAAGCTGATGAGTCATGTCGTTTATACGAACCTTGTTATTGTCATATACAACTGCTTTATCACTAAACCGATATCCAACGTTGACAGCAAACTGAACATAGCGAGTTAAAAACTCAGTTGCCAACTTCATTCCATAACCAAACCCCTCATCTGATAAAACGTTAAGACGCTTTCCCTCTAAGTTCGAAGGTCCGTTTTTGACTGTGTAAACGGCACCTGCAGTAGGAATATTTACATAAGGAATAAAACTCAATGCCCAACGACCTTCATTCATCACTCGAAGCTTTGTAAGAAGCTGAACATCTCCAAAACCACTCGCATTGATTCCTTGGTTGTCTCTAAAAAATGTATACGAAGTATTTGCTCCCACCATGAGCCATGGTTTTAGATAGGATGCGACTCCAAAGTTTACGGAAGCCATGTATTCAATCAATGCTTTGGACTGAGAACCTTTTTGAAAGAGAGGAGCATCGACGTAAGAACCACCAAAATTGTACAAGAAATCAGAATTGCTCTGAACATAACTTTCATCTAAACGCGCGTCTTCGATCTTATCAAAAACTAAAGAAAAGCTTCTGCTGTACTGTTGGTAGTTAAAAGCTTGCAATTCTGAAGAAGCACAAAAAAGCCCCGAAAAAATGAAAGCCTTAGATCTAAGTAGTTTGTTTAATTTAAAGTGTTTCATCATTTTTAGACCCTCTTTCAATTTTTACTTTTAATCGTTAAGTAAGTAACCCTGTCCACTTGGATTTGATGTTGCAGGAACTATATTAAGATCCAACTCATCAACTATGACTTTTGAATAAGATTTAGCTTTTTTTACTTTCGAAACTTTTGGTGCTTCAACTATAGGATTACTTGTAATAGTTCGAACAGCTTTAGGTGGGGCGCTTACAACTTCTGGCTCCGAAAATACTGGCTCAACAACCACGGAAGCTTCAGGAATAACTTCTTCTCTTGCAACCGCAACTTTTTCAACCACTCCAGGACGATCAATTCTTTCAGGCTGAGAATTTTTTTGAGACTGAGCAAGCTTATCGTAGAGCTCTACTCGAGCAGCGTATCCTGGACCGCGAGAGGCACAAGAAGCAAGCAGCAAACTAAGAATTAACGAAGTATTTCCGATCTGTTTAAATTTTAAGAAAGACATTCATTAAAAATTATTTCACACTTTTTTTGTTTAGATCTTTTAAAAGTGTCAATTCTATGCCCAGCCAAAATCTCTTTTCTTTAGGGGCCACCGATTTTTTGACAAAAAACCGTCAGCTATTATTGAAATTTAGTTGTAATGCCGATAGAAAACATAGAATTGAAAATAATTTCATTTTTGTTTTTGTTTCCGGTCAACCTTTATTCGATTGAAATAACGGATAAAAAAAACTGTCTAGATTTTTTAGATACAAATTTTTTTTCTAGCAAAGACTACTCTCATGTGAGACTTGTAAACTTTCTTTCTCAAACACCTCGTTACATCGAAACAAATCAAGGCTTTTCATTTGGTCCTATCAACTCTCTCCCTCTTCAAGGTTGGAAGTTACATATTTCATTCCCTCAACATCACGCTTTTGATGTCATAGAAAAAATCATCCCTTTTTTAATCAAAGAATTTCCAACCACTGCATTTAAAATTCCCGACACACCTTCTTTTGAAAGAGGTTTTGGGAATAAAGATAATTCGCAATACGGAAAACTCATTACCATTTATCCGGAAAACGCTCACGAGTTTCATAAAATTTGTGAAGCTCTCAAACCTCAGTTGCAAAAAATTGAACAAGAACTTGGACCTTTTATAGAACCAAAAGCAAAAGGTGATATTTCTACTCAAATTCCGGGACTTTTTGCTCGCTATGGAAGGTTTACTCCCTCTCTTTCGATATCAGACAACGAAATTATTCGAGTTAACAGAGACGGAAATGCCCTCAATAAAAAAAATGAAATTATTGAATTTAAAAACAAACCCATCAACTTAATCGAACTCAATCAACACCTCAGACCTCTTTCCAAAGAAGAAAAAGAACAGACAAATGAAATTTTCAATTACCTGAGAGATGAGGGCGCTATAGAAAAAGACGATCGCAATCAAACCCCCATATGGGCAAGAGAGTTCATTGAAAAATTCAATAAGAATCCTTAAACCGGCGCTTTAAGGCAAATTGTCCCACGGTCTGATTTTATTTTTTTTGGATCCTTCAAGTTTTCCAAAAATCCAAAAATTATATCCTGAAACAAAAACAACATGAATGGCCCATTCCACAGTACTAAAAGAGACATTTTCCCAGCCGATTATGTATGCAATAGGAGCTGGACCATCTTTAAAATGAATTGCTTTTTGAGCAAAAACTCTAAAAAATTGCGAAGTCGGCCTTTGCTTTACAATTTCATTCAAGCCGTAAATTCGTGGAGGATCAGAGTATTTTATATCCCATAAATTCCCTGTGTACTTGGTCCACATTCTATTCCATCTGTGCTCAATTGCGGCTGAATCATCATGGTCGTAGCCAATTTGTATGTCCCTAAACAATCCTTTTAAAATAGCTATTTCATCGCCAACAGGAAATTTTCCTGAATCCTCTATGTATTTTGGTTTGTTTTTATAATTCTCAATGCTGTCTTGTATGAGCTCAGGAATAGAGGAGAGAAGATCTAAACAACGACGAAAAAACTTGGGAGCCGCGGTACCTGATGAGGGATAAAAAAAGATCACAAGCAAACAAGCCTTTAAAAAAACCTTGTCACAAAACTTGAATCTCATTTGCTCTGGCAAATAGAGCAATTCCACTGCTCACTGACAAGGCTTCTAAAGACAAACAAAGCCTTTAAAACTCTTTACATTTTAAGAAAATAAAACTCTGTTTCTTTAAATTTATTTAAAACTTGAAAAATCCCTTCAAAGAGAGGAAATTTGACCTCTCAATATGAAAAATGCTCTCGACTCTTTATTGGAATTTTTACGTTTTCCCTCTGTTTCAACAGATCCAAAAAATAATTCAGATGTTCGAGCATGTTCGGATTGGCTCATGAAAACACTCAGCGAAATGGGCCTTGGGGCTGAACGCTACGAAACACCCGGACATCCTGTAGTGGTTGCAAAAAACGAACACAAAAAAGGAAGAAAAAACATTCTTATTTACGGCCACTACGACGTTCAACCTGTTGATCCTGTAAATCTTTGGACGACTCCCCCTTTTGAACCTAGCGTGCGCAATAAAATTATTTACGCTCGTGGATCAGCAGACAACAAAGGCCAAATGCTTGCACACGTGATGGGAGTAAAGGCCACTCTTGAAAGAAATAAAGATCTACCCGTGAATCTAACTTTTTTATTTGAAGGTGAAGAAGAAATTGGCAGCCCCAATCTTCGTCCTTTTCTTGAAAAACACAAAGCAGAATTACCAGCAGACCTTGTTGTGATTTCAGACACCGGTATGGTGGGGCCAGGAATCCCTACCCTCACGTACAGCTTGCGTGGTATTGCCTGCTTAGAAGTTTTAATCAAAGGCCCACAGATGGATTTGCATTCAGGAGTTTTTGGAGGCGCGCTCATGAATCCGCTGCTTGCCATGGCCCGACTCATGAATAGCTTTCATGACCTGGAAGGAAAAGTAAAAGTTGAAGGTTTTTACAACAACGTAAAAAATGTTGCCGACTGGGAAAAAACAAATTGGAAAAATCTTCCAAATTCAGATGAAGAAATTAAAAGTCTCACAGGAGTGAAAAAACTTTTTGGAGAACCGGGTTACAATAGCCGCGAACACACTTGGGCTCGACCTACCCTGGAGTTCAATGGAGCAGGTGGAGGATATTTAGGTGCTGGATCAAAGACTGTGATTCCTTCGCAGGTAATCTTAAAAATATCGTGTCGCTTAGTACCCGATCAAAAACCCGCTGAGATACTAAAAGCTGTGGAAGCTCACATTAAAAAACACATGCCCAGCGAGGTGAGTTTTGAGATCATTCCCGGACATTCTGGATCGCCTTATTATGTTGATCCTTTTTCAGAAAACGGAAAAGCTGCTCAACGCGCCCTTCATTCTACCTTCCATCGCGAAACCGCTTTTATTCGCGAAGGGGGTAGTATTCCCATTGTTCAAGACTTTAAAGAGGTTTTGGGAGCAGACACCCTGCTTTTAGGCCTCTCATTGCCAGATTGTCGTGCGCACTCGCCTGACGAAAACTTCCCCATTGAGAACTACGAACAAGGAATTTTGCTCAACCAGCACCTACTTCAAGAACTAGCAAAATAATGCACTTCCGTTGCCAATTTTTGGCTTTTTGAAGCCTTGTTTTTAAGCCAAGCCCCTAATGCTCCTGTAAGCTATTGATTTTACAAGCCTATTTTGTGGCCCTAAAAATTCTTGTCTAGGCACCTGTCTTGCTTTCTATTCACTAAGATGTCAGCAACAAGAGATTTGGAATTTCCAATTCATTATTACTTCGGTAACGCCGTTAAAGACCTTGCTCACCTCATGCCCATTGAGGACGAAATGGAAGCAGCCGTTCAAGAAGCGAGCACAGAAGCCAACATCGAATATCGCCTCAATCAAATTGAATCTATTCTTGAAAAGCTGACAGAAGCCCATGATCAAATCTCTTTTTACTTAAGAGATATTATTCGAGTTACTCACTAAAAATTATTAAATTGAACTTCTTTGATGATAATTTTTTTCAAATCGTGATCGGAAGAAAGTCTGATTTCTAAAATGTTTTTCACTTCCAGTGCCTCTTGAAAAGTAGGATATTTTTTTAAAAAAGAAACAAACAAATCAGGCCACTCTACAAGACCCACTTTGATATGATCGTAATCTTCTAAACCAAGACGTAAAAATTCCTTCTCATCGTCTATTCGATAAGCATCCATATGCAACGCGCACTCTCCCCTGGAATTTGAATAGGATAGAAGCTTTAAAAAAGTAGGACTTTGGATTTGTTGTGAATCAAATTCAAGTTCTCTTAAGAGTTCTTTTGTGAAAGTTGTTTTTCCTGCACCCAAATCTCCATAAAGAAAAATCCAGGGATGAGTTTTTTGATTTTGAATCCAGCTCAAAACCTGAGGAAGGACTGATTTAAAATGTGACATAAAAGCTAAGGCAAAGTTTTGTGATTGATTTCTCTTTCAATTGCTTCGCAAATCGTCATAGCGATTTTTTCGATCATACTTTTTTCTTCACCTTCAATCATCACACGACACAACGGCTCTGTTCCAGAATAACGAACCAATATTCTTCCTCGACCCTTAAGCTTTTTATTTCCCTCGGCAATCGAAGCTGAAACTTCTTTTAATTGCTCTAGGACAGGCTTGGAGGAAACACGTACATTTTTTAAAATCTGAGGGACGGGCTGAACAATCTTTTTGAGTTCACTCAATGGCTTACCAGCTCTTTTCATCGCAGCAATCACAGAAAGAGCTGCAATCACTCCATCACCTGTAGTTGTTAAATCTGTAAAAATTAAATGGCCAGATTGCTCTCCACCAAAATTTAATTTTTCTTTTCGCATAAGGTCCACGACTTCGCGGTCTCCTATGCCAGAAGTTAATACAGATATGCCTCTTTCTTTCATGGCAATTTCGAGTCCTATGTTGCTCATGGGAGTGGTGACAAAAGATGCTTTTGCAAGCTCTCCACGAGCGTGCAAATCTGCAGCAAGAAGCCCCAAAATCTGATCTCCATCTACAACTTCACCCTTTTCATCGGTCAAAATCACTCGATCCGCATCCCCATCTAAACTAATTCCGATATGAGCTTTTGATTTTAAAAGTTCGTCTCGAGCACACTCTGGAAAAAGTGCACCTACTTCTTTGTTGATATTCACACCATTGGGCTCGCTTGCAACTTCTATCACCTCAGCACCTAATTCGTTAAAAACCAAAGGCGCAAACTTGTAAGCCGCTCCATGGGCACAATCCAATACAATCTTCATTCCTTTCAGATCATACTGATTCGGAAAACAAGATTTTGCATGAACCACATAGCGTCCCATCGCATCGTCAATCCTTTTAGCCGAACCTAAATTAACACCTACAGGAAGGCGCTCTTCAAAATCATCACTTAAAACAAGTCGTTCAATTTCTTCTTCAATAGCATCTGCAAGCTTATATCCATCATGACCAAAAATTTTAATTCCATTGTATTCATAGCTATTGTGAGACGCACTCACGACGATTCCTGCATCCGCACGCATATCATTTGTTAAAAAAGCAACACCAGGAGTGGGCATAGGCCCCACCAATAAAGCCATCGCTCCTTGACTCGTAACTCCTGCTGCAAGAGCTTGCTCAATCATATAACTGCTTCGGCGAGTGTCTTTGCCAATCAAAACAATACTTTTTTTATCGCTTCTTAAACTACGACCTCTAAAGTAATGAGCCGTCGCGCGACCAACGCGTAAAGCGATTTCTGCCGTCATAGGATATCGATTTGCTATTCCTCGAATTCCGTCTGTTCCAAAGAGTTCACGCATGATGAACAAGATAACTCAGCTCAACTTAGGAAGCAAAAAAGTCTTATTTTTGCTAAGGAATCGTCACAATCACAGTATCCGTAGAGCGATCTATAATTCGAACATCAGGAGCAAGTTTCCACGTAAGGCGCCAGGGATTGGAACCCTTTTTCATCTCAGGCAACTGTACCCAAACATCAACGGTTGAGGACTGCATAGAGTCTAAATTACTTTGTGGCCCCTCAAGCAATAAATCTACCGTTCGAGGACGCAACTTTATTCCACGACTTTCAGGATCAATCGTAAAGGAACGCGCAGGCTGCCCCAGCTTCACACGAATAGGAATGCTACGAAACAACTTGCGTTTTGAAGGCCCCTTTAAGTTTACCTCAACATGTACAGATGAAACCTTATCAACTGTTTCAATTCCCCAAAAATCTTTCAAATTCAAAGGTGCTTCAAAGTGTTGGTTTAAACTATTTTCAGTAAGATAAATCACCTCAGTTGGTAAAGAGTTTAGAATGCCTAGACGTATTCGGGACCCCTTAACCTCTACTGTGCTGGGCTGAGCAACAACTGTTTCAACCTTGTAGGCTTCTGGGAGCTGTGCCGATATAATAGGACGAACCGTCAATCGTTTTTTTATTTCACGATCCAAAAACAACTTCACACTTTGAGGGCTAATCATAGTGAGATCAATTCCCAAGGGAATTTTTAAATCATTAGAACGGATAACAACTTCATGCTCACCCGTTCCTTTTTTTGATAGATCTATAGAGAGAATAGATTCTTGCTTCAAAAATTCACTCACAAACGGAGAAGGTCCCCTTACTCGAATATTCACTTCCGTAGGGAAAGGTGAATAAAGAATTAAATCTTTTGGAATTTTAAAATCTAGTTTTACGATTTTAGTCGCTTCAATTTTTTCTCCGCCCACAACACGAAACCAAAGACCAAGCGAAAACAAAAGAGCAATAAGAGCAATCACTCCTCGATCACGAAGGCGACCCGAAATAAACTCACTCATTTTTATTCCTTTCCTGATTTGAGTTTTTTTCTGAACGCTTTCCTAAGAAACGACTGTCTTTGATTCGAGCATAAAAACTTCCTGTGTTTTCACGCCTTTCAATAAGATCAAACGCAATCAAAATTCTCTCTTTCAAAGTTACAGGAGACAAATTCTGTCTTAAATTTCCTCCAACGGCCACTCCAATTTCACCGCGCTCTTCACTCACAACCACAACAACTGCGTCAGATTCTTTCGACAGACCCATAGCAGCTCTATGTCGGGTTCCTAAATTTCGATCAACATTTGTTTCAAGAGAAACAGGAACAAAACAACCCGCTGCCAACACTCGGTCCTCCTTAACAATCACAGCACCATCATGAATAGGAGAATCGGTTTGAAAAATAGAGACCAAAAGCTCTGCAGAAATTCGCGCATCAATTTTTACGCCGGCTTCCGTGTAATTCTTCAATCCATGCTGACGTTCAATAACAATCAAAGCCCCAATACGATTCAGAGCAAGTATATGAGCGGCTTTACAAACTTCATCAACCGAAACCAAAAGCTTACTTGATCGAGATCCTGCAATCGCAAAAGGTCCACGTCCAATATTGGCAAGCGCACGACGAATTTCATCTTGGAAAAGAACCACAACAATAATAAATAAATAATCAAAAAATTGTTTTAGAATATAGTTAAAGACATACAATCTGAGTCTCTCGCTTAAAAGCAAAGCGCCCACTAAAACCAAAAGTCCCATCAAGACTTGGAGGGCACGAGTTCCACGAATCAAAATCAAAAGTCTATAGGTAACGATAAATACGAGAATGATGTCGAACAAATCTTGCCATCTGAGTTGCGAAGGAAAAAAAGACACCATCTCTTTTGAGCATAACAATTTGCTCATACAAATTGAAGCATCAAAGTTGATTCACGAATTATTAACAAAAACTGTCAAAATTTAAGCTTTGCTTGGGTCTGGAATCTTAACGATTCCAACTTTTTCATCAGTTGCAGCTTTTACTTCGCTGCTTACTTCTGAAGACGCCACAACTTTTGGGGCAGCAGCCGCAATCGCTTGTTTTACTTCTTCTAATGTTTTGCCGGCACAAAGCATTTTGAATTGTTCAGCGTCCAAAGTTTCTACATCTAACAACGCCAGAGAAACTGCGTGTAATTCTTTTTCGTGTTTCATCAAAATCTCACGCGCTCTCTTATGATTTCTCTCAACAATGTCGCGAATTTCACGATCGATGAGCTGACTTGTTTCAGCACTAAAATGAGTAGACGAACCTAACTCTTTTCCTAAAAAAACGTTGTCGTGATGAGATGCAAAATTCAGTGGCCCCAAACGCTCACTCATCCCCCACTCTGTAACCATTTTTCGAGCAAGATCCGTTGCACGTTCTATATCGTTCGATGCGCCCGTTGTGAGATGACCAAAAACAATTTCTTCCGCAACACGCCCCCCCATCATATAACTCAAAATTGCTTCCGCACGATCTTTTGTCATTGAAAACTGATCTTCTGTAGGGAGAGTCATCGTAAATCCAAGTGCAGGACCACGAGGAATAATTGTAATCTTATGGACCGGATCATTTCCGGGAACAAAATGCGCTACAAGAGCATGACCCGCTTCATGATAAGCCGTGTGCCTCTTTTCATCAGGCTTCATCACCAAACTCTTTCGAGGATTTCCCATAGCAACTTTATCTTTGGCTTCTTCAAAATCTCTCATGCTCACAACCGTTGAGTCGTGGCGAGCTGCAATCAAGGCTGCTTCGTTCACAAGGTTTGAAAGATCGGCCCCACTAAAACCAGGAGTTCCACGAGCAATCACGTTCAATAAAACATCGCTTCCAAGGGGAACTTTTTTGGTATGAACGTTCAAAATTTCCTCACGACCTTTCAAGTCTGGCTTCGGAACAGACACTCGGCGATCAAAGCGACCTGGGCGTAACAAAGCAGGATCAAGAACATCTGCTCTATTCGTAGCCGCAACGATAATGATGCCCTCTGTTCCTTCAAAACCATCCATTTCCACAAGCAACTGGTTAAGAGTTTGCTCACGCTCATCGTGACCACCCCCTAAACCTGCACCGCGATGTCTACCAACAGCATCAATTTCGTCAATAAAAACCAAGCAAGGAGCTGCACGACGAGCATTTTCAAACAACGATCGCACACGACTTGCCCCAACACCCACAAACATTTCAACAAAATCAGATCCAGAGATAGAAAAGAAAGGAACACTTGCCTCACCCGCAACAGCTTTTGCCAAAAGAGTTTTTCCTGTTCCAGGCTGACCAATCAACAAAACACCTTTGGGAATTTTTCCACCCAAACGAGTAAACTTTTTAGGATTTTTTAAAAACTCAACAACTTCTTGAAGCTCCATTTTTGCTTCATCACAACCTGCAACATCATGAAAGCGAATTTTGCTCTGATTTTCGCTATATAATTTTGCACGACTTTGCCCAAAACTTAAGGCCTTATTAGAACCTGATTGGAGCTGACGCATGAATAAGAAAAATAAAAATACAATAAAAAGAGTAGGCACCCACGTCAGCAACGCTTGCTGCAAGAAGGTAGGCTTTGGCTCCGACTCATAATCTGGAATAAGATTTTTTTCTCGTAATAAATTCAGATACGGCTCTGCACGTGTATCCCCAACAGTCTCAAATTCTCCCCCGTTTTTAGTGTTTGCTTTAAACTTTCCAGAAATCTCAGAGGTTCCACGAAACGTAACTTTTTCAACATTCCCATCTTGAACATTTTTAATAAACTCACTGAAAGAAATCTTTTCACGCTTATTGGGCTGTACCTGAAGTTGAGAGACAAACCAGAGTGCACTTGTAATGATTAATATCCATACCAAGACAGCCTTAAACTGTTGACTTTTCATACTTATTTCAGGCTAGCAGAACTCGCCAGGCAACGCATTCAAATTTCAAGTAAAGATTCTAACGGTTTTTGATTAAAATTGTTCTCAGCACCCTTCAAAACAGGCCCTAAACAATGGCTTCCTCAAAGAAGTTCTCCATGACGAGGCAAGGTCCCTTTCCTACGTATGCATAAGACCCCACAACACCGATTCCTACAACGGCAAACACTTCATTTGGAATCTCACGACTCGAAAGGACTGGCCACATTCGGCGAAACGGATGAGGAATCCCTGCAGAAGTTAAAAGATCATGTGCTTCTCGCGGATCCTCCCGACGTATCGACCGAACAATTAAATCTCTCGGTAAATACTCCCAACTCAAACAATTTTTAAGATCCTCGCGGGAATTAGGTTTTCTTTGACAAAGATAAAGACTCAAATCAAATACCTTAAACTTTGTAGGAGATTGAGGTAAAAAACTCCACGCAAGAGAAGCGCCTAAAAAACTTCTTCTGTTTAAATTGACATCCAAAGTACCTGACCATTTTGATCCAAACCCACTCTCAGGATAAAAAACCCAGTGATCAGAGTGCTTTAAAATAATTCCTTTTGAATGAATGACTTCTTTTCCATCAAGCAAATCTTCAACAAGAGCAGGATGAGCTTCGAGCTTATTTTTGACTAACCAAATTTTAAAAATTCTTCTTTTGAGAGAGCGTGGCCATTTTTCAAGCCAACCCACAGACAACATACGATGCGTTGAACCATCAAATTGAGATCCCAACCACGAATCCATTTCTGCTTCTTCTTCCCAAAGCCGTTGAGCAACAATCGAAAGATTTGCAACTGAAGATTGTCGAATCTCTTCTAAAAGCGGAAAAAACTCATTGCGAATTCGATTGCGCAAATAATGACCACGAGAGTTGCTGGGATCCTCAATCCAGGAAATACGATTAGAACGCGCGTAATTCAAAAGCTGATCTTTTGAAAAACGAAGCATCGGCTTAATCCAAACGCCATCGGTAGGGGACATCCCCCTTAATCCATTGATGCCCGTTCCAGAAATAGCTCTCATCAAAAAAGTTTCAGCATTATCGTCAGCATGATGAGCGGTTGCAATTTTTTGAACTCCTAAAACACTTGCCAATTCTAAAAGCAGCCGTCTGCGATGATTTCGAAATTCATTTTGGTTCATCTGAATGCCTTCCGGCACACTCAAACAATGAACGGGAGCATACAAACGCTCACCTAAAGCCTTAACCCACTCTCCCTCTTGACGAGAAGTCTCACCACGAGTTCGGTGATCGACATGAGCAAGATGAACTTTAATTCCTAAAATTTTTGAACACTTGGCCATCAAGTAAGCAAGAACACTCGAATCCAAGCCACCAGAAACAGCAATTAACACAGTCTCTCCAGACGCAACCAAGCGATTGTCACGACAATATTTTAAAAAATCCTGAAAGAGAAAGTCCTGAGTTCTTCCAATAGAATTATTCAATGTTATTTTCATCTTCGCTTCCTGGCTCAGCTTCCTGAGCTGCTTCTGGATTGTCTGAGTTTTCACTTTCACCTTCTACTAAGGCTTCGCCATTTTTACGGGCGTTATTTTTTTGCTGAAGGATCTTCCTCATCTTCGCAGGATTTCTTTGGGCAATGGGCTCTTGAGAATCTGCTTCAGCCTCTTCTGTATGCACTAATGTGGGAGCTTCTTCAACACTTCTTATTGTTGGAATTGGAAGTTGAATCACATTGCTTGGCATTCGATTTTTAAATCGACTTTGATCTGCTCCCATTCTCAAGCGTTGCATCTCAGAAGGATGATTCATAATGCGTCGATTTGCTTGAGGAATGTCAGCTGGAGAACGTGTGGGCTGAGTAAAGTCCTGAGGTGAATTTAGATTTTGAGAAGATAACGGACTTGGAGATTTTTGGCTTTCAAAAAAACCTTTTTGGTAGGCAAAAAAAGCAGCAATCACACATGATCCCAAAGCTAACCCAAGCCACAACTTAGAAAAAGAACCCTCAACTCTTACTCTTTGAGAGTAAGAGGAAGATGCCGAATAGGCATCAATGTTTCCGGTGGTTGCAGGCACTCTTTCTTGAGAATGTTTTGATTGCGCTAGTTGAGATGACTCTAAATCTTTTTCGAATTGATCCTTTAATAGTTTTAAACGATTCTCGTGCTCTGATTTATTGAGACTTTTAAAGTCAACTTGTGAACTTGAAGAGATTGCTGGGTTGTTTGAATTTTTTTGTTTTCTTTTTTCAATATCAAATACAATTTCAGGACCCACAACAGTGCTGAGCAAAACATACGCAAAAGAACTCTGATCTTTTACAGCAGACTCAGGAAGCAAATAGTCTTTCAAGTCAAATTGATCAGAATTTAAACCCTCAATAATTTCTTCTTTTGTAAAAGGGCCTAATTGCCTTCGGTCTTTGAGTAGATACCACTTCACTCACTTAGGATACCCATAGAGCGAGGAGTCTTTTTGTCAATTTTTTGTAAAAAGAGAGGAAACTTCCTGCTGACCAAGTCTTTCGGCCTGATCAATCAAACCATAACGTGACTCAAATTTAGCCACGAGTTTTTGACGTTCTACTTCTGCCGCTAAAGCATCCTTGGCAATTTTCTTAGTATCCTCTAAAAGCTTCTCTGATATTGAAAGAAGATGTTCATGGAGAGAGGTCGATGAGGCAAGGATATCTTTTTTCCCCTTTGCATAGAAGCAGAGTTGAGCACGAATATGACGATCAACAGCATCGCCGTCCGTTGGATTAGGAAACTTCTCAGCCATGTATTTGCGCAAAGAATTGACGCCAAAAAGTTGTATGTGAGATTTAGAAACCGAACCTTTTTCAATGAGTGAGCTTTGAATAGCTTTTTCGTAGAAATCGCCAAAAACGCCCGGAGGCACAAAGGGATTTCCGCATCCTTCCGGTAAAGGCAGCTTTTCCTGAGAATTTAAAAAAGGAATTAAAAAAACAAAAAAACAACTGAGAAATCTTTTTAGGAACATACTTCAAATTTACCCTTTAAAGCTTCTTGAACCAATACAAAGATCTGGCGATGAAAACAATTCACCGCCCCAAAGTCTTGATTCAAGCAAAAAGCATACTTATTTTTAGGCATATGAAGAAAAAGCGTAAAAACCCACTTCTTAGCTCAGGCATTCTTTTAATTTTCTCCACCACACTTGTTCTTCTGAGCGTAT
>CAYOWH010000006.1:56319-69906 GCA_964407615.1 uncultured Bacteriovoracaceae bacterium
AAGAGCAGCAAGACAGCAGCTCTTTGCTTTGGAAAAACGCAAAAAGAGACAAAATCACAGAGCTTTTTATTTCTACAATTGATCAAAGCTTTACTCTCAAGAGAAAAGACGATTCAAAATCGTGGTCACTCGAAACAAATGGAAAAAATTTTGATGCTGATACTTCGAGTGTTGATTCCTTAATTTCTGGTCTTCTTAGCACCAAAAAAGAAGACTCCGTTCAAATTGATTCAACAAAATCTGGACTACAAGCCCCCGTCGTTCGAATAAAAGTTACCTATAAAGATGAGAAAAACCAAAAAAACGAAAGCGAAATTTTGATTGGCGAAGATAGTCCTGTGGATTACCAAAGCTACGCTCAATGGGCCAACGAAAACACCCCTTTCATGGTTTCAAAAACACTTAAATCTGTAACGAATAAAAAAGCAGCTGATTTTAGAAACAAAAAAGTTTTCAATTCAAATCTAGCGGACCTCAAGTCGATCACTGTAAAGGGGAAAAACCCTTTTTCTCTGGTACTTGGGGAAGGTGGTAAGTGGTTTATTAAAAGTGGAAAACGCAGCCTTCTAGCGGATACAGGACTTGTTTCAGATTGGCTCAACACCCTTCAAGGCATCAAAGTAATTTCTTTTGTTGAAGATACAAAAAACAAAAAAATTCTTGATAAATACGGTCTCTCACGATCAGCTCATCAAATAACTTTTGAAACTTTAAAAAATGAAAAGATTGACTGGCTTGTCTCTCAGCAAAAAATAAAAAAAGGCAACAAAACCTACGCTGTATCCAGCACTCATGAGACTCTCTATGAAATGCCAAGCTCCCTCATGAGCGAAGTCAGCAAAGATTACTCTGATCTTCGAAAAAAAACCTTAATCACTTTGGAAAAAGATAAAATTCAAAAAATTAAATATTTCTCAAAAGATCTTCAAATAGAACTCCAAAAAGAGGCAAGCAATTGGAAGGGCACCCACACTCTGCGCGGCCAAAAAAGCCAAGGCACCTGCAAGCCCGATGCTGTTCAAAAAATGATAAATGCTCTTAGCCTGATCAAGGCGGAGAAATTTGTTGAAAAAAGTCCTCGTGATCCAAGCCTCGGTATTGGAAAAATCAAAATTGAAATAACGGAAGCTCCCAATAAAACCGTGAGCTTAGAAATAGGCGATAAAAATCTACAGAAGTCATTTCCTATTTGGGAAACAAGTTTTGAAGATCCCATTTTAAGCTCCCTTAACTTTGAGGAACTCTTTTCTGTAAATTCAGATATTCTTCTCGACAAAAAAGAGCTTGATAAAAGCCCCTCCCCCGGAGCATCATCATTCCCAAGGTCAAAGAAAATTATGAAATTAGAAAAATCCGTAAATTCCGTTTCTGAACTCAAAAAACTCCCCGCACCGATTGTCGAAAAAGGTGCTAAGTACACAGTTGTTTTTAATTTTAAAAACGGACGCAAACTTAAGGGCGAATTTGATTCAGACAAAGCTCCCTACACCGTAAGTAACTTTATACACCTTGCTCGTAATCATTTTTATGATGGCACCGTTTTTCACAGAGTTATTCGCGACTTCGTTCTTCAAGGCGGAGACCCCACCGGTAGCGGAAGAGGCGGACCTGGTTGGATGTTTGATAATGAAGATAACGACTTGAAACACCTCAGAGGTTCATTGAGTATGGCTCATGCTGGCCGCAATACAAACGGCTCTCAATTTTTCATTGTGTTACAGCCTCAGCCTCACCTTGATGGAGTTCACACAGTTTTTGGAAAAATAACAGAAGGCCTTAACGAGCTTGATCTCGTCAAACAGGGCGACCAACTTGCAACAGTTGAAATCTTCCAAGAAAAATAACTCATGTTAATTGAAAATGGCGTAAGATTTTTCTGGGCTCTCTCAACTCTTTTGTTGAGTTTGACATATGCAGCTGTATGGTTTCGCTTTCCACTTTCGGGAGTATTTTCTTCTCTAAACCCCATGCAAATTCACTATATGACAGCTATACCGTGCACCCTTATCCAGTTCTTTACAGCTCTTGGAGTTTTGTTTTATTTTATAGGAACTGGAGTGTGGATAAAAGATCAAGCAATGGGCCTTGCCACAAAAGATCGTAAAAAAGCCGAAGCGATTTATGAAATTTACAAAAAAGCCAACAAGCTTAAAGGAAGAGCCTTTCCCTTCGTCACATTTGCAATATTTTTTGGAATTATGACTTTTGTTTTAGGAGGCGCTCGCCAAGTTGAGGCCATTCCCACATGGATTCATCCCTTAGTGGCAAGTCTTTTTGTCTTAGTTTCGGTTGTCAGTATGCCTTTTATATTTCCCGCTATTAAAAGAAACATCGCGTTTCTTGATGAGGCCTCAAAACTTCTTGAAAGTCCCTAAAACTTTACTTTCCAAAAAGAGGGATCTACACCTATAGTATAAGAGTATGGCAGATAAATCAGAAAAACAGTCTGAAAACGTTCCAGGACCTTGGTTTGTGGACACAAACTGTATTGATTGTGATGTCTGTCGTGAAACAGCTCCCAATAATTTTACTCAACAAAAAGAAAAAGGTTACAGCTACGTCTACAAACAACCCGTTAATGATGACGAAACTGCTCAATGTCGTGAAGCGATGGAATCTTGCCCCGTAGAAGCAATTGGCAACGATGGTTGAAGATCTTGACTCAACCTCTTTTATTGTTGTCACGGACTTTGACGGAACACTCACAGAAAAAGACATTGGAAACGAACTTTCAATGCTCTATCGTCCACAACTTTTTAGAGACTTACATGCCTCTTACAGCAAAGGTGACTTGAGACTTAGAGAATTTCAAAAAGAACTTTGGACTGGTTTTCCATGTTCTGAAAGTGAATTTGTTCACTCTTCGCTTAAAGCCGCTTCTTTAAGACCTGGAGTAAACGAATTTCTTGAACTTTGTGCTCATAAAAAGACCCCTGTCTACATTGCAAGTTGCGGAATAGATCTCTACATCACAAGCGTTATCGACCGCTTTATGTCTAAATTTGCTCAAGCTGCTATCAAAGGACTCAAATCAAACATTGCTCGCTTCGATGAAAAATCCATCGCAGAGATCATTGCACCTGATAAAGACCACTCACAAGCAGAACCTCTCCACAAGGGTCGCTGGGCCCAAGAACTCTCACGAAAACATGGTGGTGCAAAAGTTATTGCTATCGGCAATGGAGGAAGTGACAAAACCTTTCTTCATCACGTCGATAAAATCTATGCGACCGAAAAACTTATCAAAACGTGTGAAAATGCACAGGTAGAGTTCGAGCCATTTCACAATTTTTTCGATATCCTCAAAACATGGCCTCTCAAGTAAAGTTTTGTAAGAAGTTTTTGTTCTTATTGTTTTTTTTCTTGGGAGAGCTTTTCGTTTTTTCTCAAGAAAATCAAAAAACATACAACGATCTTCCCGAAATTTACAAAAAAGCTTTCAAGGTCAACTCTCAGCTTAAAAGCAAAGATTCCTTCGAATTATATCTAGAAACTTTCAATGGATACTCTATTTACAAAGAAACCTTCGAAGTTAAAAGCTCTTACCAGCAACTCAAACTCAAACAGAGTACTCCATCCTTTCAGGGTCTAGATCCCATTACTCAAAAAATTAAGGAATTCTATAAGGGTCAAAACACTTTTCTATTTGAAACTGTAGATAAGAAAATCCCCTCGCTCACGCAAATCAGCGTAAAACTTCAAGCCTGCTCTAAAGACAATTGTCTTTTACCAGTTTTGTTCAGCATTCCGATTGTTAACCCTGAAATAAAATCAAATCCTATTTCAAAAATCGATCCTCCAGAGAGTTCTCTTCAAGAAAGACTTGCTCAAAAACTTAAAAGTCTTTTTCAAAACTCATCTTCTCTTATTTCATTGCCCTCGCTTTTGATTCTTTTTTTGGCAGGACTTATCACTTCTTTTTCTCCATGTGTGATGCCACTCTTTCCTATCACTTTAGGAATTTTCTCTCGCTGGTCTCACCATGATCAAAAAAAAGCTTTTGCTCTCTCTTTGAGTTACGGGCTGGGAATCATACTTTGTTACGCTGCTCACGGACTTCTTTCTGCAGCAACCGGTGGAGTTTTTGGGAGCCTAACGCAAAGTCCAACCTATCTTTTCACAATCGGAACCGTTCTCTTTTTATCGGGATTTGTTTATTCGGGACTCATTCCCTTCCCATTCGCAAATAAACTTTTAGAAATCGCTAACAAAGTTGAGGGCCCCCTTGAACTTCGTAAAAAAACCTCATTTAAGAAACTTCTTTTCAAAGGTTTTTTAATGGGCGCAACACTTGGCCTTGTTGCGAGTCCATGTGTAGGCCCGATACTTCTTTCTCTTCTCGCTTTACTTAGTCGGCAACTCCCTGAAGGAAATTTCCAGAGCTATACCTCCGGATTTTTTGCACTCAGTATATTTGGCTTGGGTATGGCCATCCCTTTTTTAGTTTTAGGCCATTTCTATTTTCGTCTTCACAAACGTATTCAGCTAGGAAAATTTTCTCTTATTGCGAAATACCTAGGTAGCATCATGCTTACAGGTGCCTCCTTTTACTTCTTGATACCTGCAACAAAAATGATTTTTGCTAAAAAAGATGTCACCTCTTTTCAAAAGTTTAGCTGGGCAAACAAGCCTCAAGGATCATGGCTAATTGTCGACTTTAGAGCTGATTGGTGTGTGGCTTGCTTAGAAATTGAAAAAGAAGTTTTTATGAATGAAAAAGCCCAAGACTTTTTCAAAAAAAACTCATGGTCTATTGTACAAATCGACATGACCGAGCCCGATCAAAATAAAGAGCTTGCCTCAAGCTTTAAAGTTTTAAGCCTCCCTACGCTTATTTTTCTCTCTCCAGAAAATAAAATTTGTGAAAAATACACACTTAACGAAAAAGAAAGCGTAGAGAAATTTATTCGTCGACTCGAGAGGGCCAAAAGCGACTGCTTTTGAAATATTCAGAAAAAAATATTCTCCAACCGATCCACCGTCTCCACCAGCCCGTAAGAGGAAAATTGGGACTTTCCACAGGGTGATAATAAACGGCTATATCTTTTAGTTTACTTCGATCTACTTCTTTTTTTATAAACTCCAAAGCTCGTCGCGCATGATAGGAACTTGTAACAATCAAAATATTTTTAGAATTTGTCTGTTCCGCAACTTCTCTTAGCTCAATAGCATTTTCTAATGTATTTTTTGAAAACTTTCCGAGCCAAATCTGTGATCTTAATGAAGGATTCAAATCCGTAACGTTATTAGCGTTTAAAACATCATCTAAAGTTACATAACTTTCAGTTCCCGACACAAGAAGTACGGCTCGAGGATACTTTTTTAACAAATTAAGACCAGAGCGAAAGCGACCTTGCCCACCTGTTAGAACAACAATCATATCAACAGGTATTTCGCTTTCTACATCGAAAGGCTTTTCAGGGTATTTGATAAGTAACGAAAACTCATACAAATCTTTTGTCCAAAGAGATAAAAGGACAAAAAATATGATCAAAAAAAATTTTGAAGCCTTATTTTTCATCTCTGCCTTATGGCAAAACTGCAATCGCCTCAATTTCTACTAGAGAATTCAAAGGAAGGCCGGCAACCTGAAAAGTCGTTCGCGCGGGAGGGTTTTTTTCAGGAGCAAAGCTTTTTGAATATTCCTCATTAAAAGCTTTAAAGTCGTTCATATCTTTTAACAAAACAGTAGTTTTCACGACACATTCAAAATTAGCTCCGGCCGCATCTAATACAGCAGCCATATTCTTCAAAACTCTTTTTGTTTGAATTCGAATATCACCCTCAACAAGAGTCATAGTCTCTGGATTTAGAGGGATTTGTCCCGACATATAAAGCATTTTCCCCACTTTCATTGCCTGAGAATAGGGCCCAATAGCCTTTGGTGCTTGATCCGAATGAATACGTTCTTTCATGACTCTCTCCTTTTCGCTTCAGCAGTAAAATCTTCGACTGCTTTTGGAAGACTTGTTTTAATAAGTCCTTTCAAAATAAAACTTGGAACACTTACTGAAAACTCTAAATCTAATTTGTAGGTGACTTGTGTTTTTTCTGGACCAAGAGAGGTCAACTCCCAAAGCCCATCATTTTTCTGAAAAAAATCACCTTCTTTTAGATTCCACCAAACTTTTGCTTTTTCATCTGAGTATTCACTCTTAACAGAAATAGAGTAATCAATTTTCTTCATCATCTCGACCTGCATTTGAACAACAGTCAAATCGGTTGTTTTTTCTAGAACCTGTGCTTGCTTAACACCACTTGCAAAACGAGGATATTTTTCAAAATCGAGAATTGCTTGGTATAATTTTTTTAAAGAAACATCTACAACTTGACGGTGTTGAGCTTCAGCCACAGGAAGATCTTAATCAGAAAACAGGTCCTTTCTCAAAGCTTAGATTTCTTCAAAAACGATAATGTAAATACAGCTCGTCTTTTACTTTTTTGAAGTCTAAAAGCTTTGCCTGAGACCATGGACTCAAAGTGTCATTACCTCCCACGAGAGTTGGGTTAAGGCGACCCCCCAAAACCTTCGGTGTAAGAGTTAAATAAAGCTCTTGTAACAAACCCGCACTCATAAAGCTGTGCATTAATTCGCCGCCCCCCTCAACCAAAATATTTTGAAAGCCCGCTTTAGCAAACGCTTCTAAAATCTTTTTAGGTTCAACCTTATCTTTTCCGGCAATCATCACAAAAGCTCTATCACGAGATGACTCTAGAGCTTTTAAATAGGACTTTTCGCAGGTAAACAAAAAACGAATCACTGTCGGATCATTCCAAAAAGGAAGAGAGGGGTCTATGACTCCACTCTGAGACACAACAGCATTCACCAGATTTCGACCACTTTTATTCTTAGCTTTGATGACTTTTTTAAAAATTCTAAGTGTTTGTGCACCAATCACTACGACTTCTGCTTGATGACGAATGCGCTCCATCATTTTTTTATCATAAGAAGTACCAAGAGTTTTGTGAGGACATTGTAAATCAGCAATTTTTCCATCGAGAGAAATTGCTAAATTTGCAAAAACTCGAAATTTTGATTTTTTTTTCTTCTCAGACATCGCGTGCCTAAGTCTAGCAGTCCTTAGGGCCTCCTGCTAGGATCTCTCCTAAACCACAATGAACCTTTCAAACGCTCTCACTCTTTTTAGAATTGCTCTTCTCATTCCCATGGGATGGCTTATGCAAGAAGATTTAAATCTAGCCGCAACTCTCATTCTCGTCGTTGCTGCAATAAGCGATGGATTAGATGGTTATTTTGCTCGTAAATTTAATCAAGTGAGTGATTTTGGAAAAGTGATAGATCCCATTGCCGATAAAATATTTCTCAGTGTTTCTCTTTATCTTTTAGTAGGTGATCCACAAAGACAACTTAACCCTTGGATTGCCAGCATTATTGTAGCTCGTGAATTTTTTGTAAGCGGATTAAGAAGTCTTTTTGCAAGCAAGAAAATTATTCTAAGTGCTGAGAAAACTGCTAAATGGAAAACCGCTTTTCAGTTCATAGGAATTGGTGCTTATTTGTTAAAGGACCCTCTTTTTACATTCATGCCCTCTTCCTTACTGATTGGTAAAGTTTCTTTTGTGATTGCAATCACTCTTAGTTATTTGAGCATGTTTCACTATATTAAAAAGTACCTATACTTAGACTGATTTGATAATCACTTTCTTTATCTCTTGCTCCTAGGTTATAAGCCCAATCAACGGATATAGGCCCTACGGGTGTCCCATATCTAAAACCAAAGCCGGCTCCACTTCTAAGTCCTGTAGAGCGTTTTCCATTTGCACTCTGATCCCTTAAAACATCGAGTTCGCCCATTTCAAAAAAGGAAGCCATACCTAAGTCTAAGAAAAGAGGCACTCTGTATTCAAGACGTCCCAAAATTGCTTGTTGCTCTGAAACACCCGCCTCATCAAATCGCAAAAAGTTTTCGGGTAAAAACCGTAACGAGGCACGTCCTCCTAAAACAAGACGTTTGTTTTCAGGAATAATTGAATTTCGCCCCATTCCCCAAAGATGATCATATCCCAATGAAAGAGCTAATACGGCTTTATGCCCTAGATGAAAATACTTATTAAGCCTTGTAAAAGAACTTAAAAAATTAACTCCACTTAAACTTCCCATCAAAGGAGAATAATATTCTACGTTCTGACTTAGATACCATCCGGATAAAGGGTTAAAAATGTTATCTCGATAATCAATTAAAAACTCGAGACCATTTCCTCCAAGCTGATATTTTTGAACGCTCTGGCCTGGTTCCGTAATTTTATTAAAAATTCGAGGAAGCTCATAGGTGTAGAGAGTTAAGATTGTTGTAAAATGCTCTGTAAATCTTTTTTCAAGTTTACTTGTGAATTTTGTTTCTTCTTTATTAAAGCCTGAAATAGCCTGACCATTTTCATACTGAATATCATCACTCAGCATGTAACGGGCATCAAAACGAAGACGGCCCCGATATCCTAAAGGATAAGGTTCTATAAAAGAAAATGAGTAATCCTGCTCTAAAAATTGAAAATGCTGCAACTTATGACTGACGGTACTTTTGGCAAAAGCCCCTCGATTCCATCCTCCGATGTTTCTATAAGAAAACTCGGCAAATCCCACAAATCCCAAATCCGTTCTAAATCCTGGCCCCAACTCTAGAGAGCCCCCAGCTCGCTCCTTGACATCAACCTGGTAATCAACCAAAGCCTTATCTCCCAGCATCTCCATGTTTTCACCCATAAGCTTCAAATCTACAGTTGAAAAAAGACCTGTGCTTTGGAGACGACTTTCAAACTCACCCAAGTTCTGGGGAGATAACTTATCACCTATTTCAGCAGCGCCATTGCCCAATTCTCGAAGAAGTACTTTTTTTCGAGTGCGATTATTTCCTCGAACCAAGACATTTCTTAGATAAACTTGAGGGCCACGCTTCACATTGAGATTTACCTCTACGGTATTAAGAAGTTGATTTTTTGTAAGAATTTTTTCTGCATTAAAATCAATTTCAGAATATAGATAACCTTCATTCTCATAAGCTCTCTTGAGCTTTTTGATAATTTCTTGAAGTTTATCGCCATCAAAATAATCTCCCTCACTGGGTAAAAAAAGATCTTTGACAGGAAGAAGGCTATCTTCTGAATCTTTGATCAAAAATCGTGAGTACTTGTAGCGCGGACCAAGACGCAAATTAAGCTTGAGCTGTGCAAAACGCGAAACCGGATTAATTGTAAAGTCATAACTTGACACAACAACATCCAAAAAACCTTTTGACTGTATTCTCTCAACAAGAACACCCAACTCATTTTTCAAGCCCTTTTCGTCAAAATAGCCATATCGAAAGGGGTTTTTTTCAGGCATCAACCATTCTCTTTCAGCTTGTCTGAGCAAGGGAAGAAACTCATCTCTTACATTTTGAAAATTTATTCGCCTAAAGAAATACTGTTTGTTTTCTTGAATATTAAATACAATCTTAATTTTTGAACCTGTAGAAAAAATTTCTGGATTTATAACAATATCTTGAAATCCTTTTTTGTAATAAAGCTCAAGGATCAGCCCCTTGGCCTCTTCAATTTCAAAGTTTCTATCTGAAAGATTTTCTAAAAGAAAATTTCGAAGCTCACTTTCCCAAAAAAAAGTTTGTCCTTCAAATTGAAAGTCAAAGCGTTTGAGGTTTCGGGGACTTACAATAAGCACCCCCTCGTCTCCCGAACGAATATCAATATCAAAATTCAAAAAGCCCCTTGAACGCATTGACTTTCGAAGTGTGTACCGAAAATCATCTAATTCAATTTCATCTCTTAGAAAACAACAGCTGTCTGGAAGAAGCTCATTTCCTTGAACCTTCCATGTCTTCTCTTCCGTAGACTGAAGGCTCATTATCTTAGAGGCAAGATATTCAAGAGTCTCCTTATCATCGATGTCCTTCAAAATAATTTTAGAGTACTTTTCTCTTTCAACGTCTGAGGGAATAAAATCAAACGTAATTCCGTAACCACTATTCATTTTTGAAACAGAAGATTTTAAGTTGAAATCCCTATATCCTCTTGAATGAAGACGAGACTCAAGCCTTTGAACTCTTTGCTGAATATCTGAAGGCAAAACATCGCCCTCATGTAGATCAAATTGCGTTATCAAGTCTCTCTCAACATACGGCTTTAATCTTGGGGTCGGATAATTCCACGCAATTGCTTCTACGATTACTTTATCTAAAACTTTAAAAGTTAGCTTTCCGTTTTCAAAAAAATATTCAAGGTCTTGAAAGTTTTCTGTAGATTTTAAGAGTTTAATTGTATTGAGAAAATCGTTAGACTGAATTTCTTTTCCTATAAGGTTATCTAAAAGATTAGGTTGTTCAGAATTTGATAGCCATTCAATCGATAAAATTTCCTGAGCTCTCGAAAAAGAAGACAGAAAGAAAAGCGGGATAGCTAATCTCCAGATGCTTTTCATTTAATTTCAAACTCCAATCTTAAATCAAGTCCAAGAGAGTTTTGATTTTCTTCAGGATTTTCCCATACTCCCGTAAGATTTAAGTTCTTCATAAGTTTATAATCTATTTTAAAATTATTCTCAGGTCTTGATACATCCAAACTTTTTCCAAAAGTAGCGCTCATGCGTTCATTTAATTTTCTATAAACAGTTACCTTCGGAATTGTATCCGCTTGTTTTAAGTTAGAAGATGTTCCAACCCTTACATTGAAGCCTGTTTGCTTTTGAATACCCTTGCCTAACGCTTGTCCAAAAAGAAGCTGAAAGGCCTCAGCAGATGCTCCTTGAGCAATAGAGGATCCCTGATTTGTTGTATTCATATTTTGATCTTGAGGTATGTAACCCAAAGACAAAAGAGAGATCACTTCTTTTTGAGCTAATGAGGGCTCACTTCTAAAGTTGAGTTTTAAATCTGTTGGATCTCCATCCGCAGTCATAAAAATTCGATAATCGACACCCCGATAATTTTTCATCGTTGAGGCCTGCACATTTACTTTTACAGAATCAAGCCCTGTTTCTTTAGGTATATCCACTTTTGCAAAAAGAAGAGAAAACTCATTATCTTTTGCAAGTAAAGTACCCTTAACAACATTGAACTTTCCTGAAACTTTTGGCTGCAAATCATTACCCAGGAGCATTCCCTGTCCTGTTATAAAAGAATCTGTGAGAGAATTTTTGATTTCAAAACCTTGATCAATTTCAAAAGGTAAATCAAAATGAACCCAAGGTTTTTCAAGAATTGCCATTTTTACATTCGAATCTGAAAATTCTTTTCGCAACAATCCTCGCTCCACTCTTCCCTTTCCACTTAGGAGATAGGGTTGATCACTTCCCTTTAACTCAAAATCACCTGACACAGTGAGGTCTAAGTCATGATTAATTCTCAAAGGCAAAACAGACGTATGTGTTTTTAAATGAATGTTGCCACCAAGCATTCCCATTGTTCCATTTAAATCAAAAGTACCTTCACCCGACCTGCCAGATAAATTTGAAAACCTTAAATCGTTTCCACTAATACCGACATTTCCCTTAACGGCTCTTAATTCAGTGCCCAAAAAACCAAGATATAAACTCACATCCGACAACAGCAAACGAGACTGAAGTCCTTGTTGTTGACTTGGATTCCAACGAGAATTTACAAAAATGTTTCCATCCACTAATCGCACAATCTTTGGTAAAAACAAATCTATTAATCTAACAGAAAGATTCCCCTTCGATACCAGCTCAGGCCCTTGGCTGATTAATTCAAACCGATGATTTCCTGAAAGAAATACGGCATCGCCCGAAAAGATAGAATTCCTAAAAGTAATTTCTGAAGGTTTTACAAGAGAGAGAATACCCCTCTCCTCCTTGTTCCAACGATCAGACATTTGAAAGTCTAGAGAATTAACTTTGATTTTTCCTTCAGAGGAAGCCCAATCAATATCAATATCTCCTTTTGTTTTTAGAAAATCAGAAATATTTTCTTTTTTGTTAGCAAGACTTAATCCCAATAAAATCCCATCATCCTTTAATCGAGCCTTTAACTTCTCTGTACTGGAATCATATTGAATGTTCATCTCAGTTCCTGAAACTAAAGAGAAAGTATAATCATCATTTTTTTGAGCTTGCCCTGATTTGCGACTCGCAAAACTTAGTTTCAATTCTGGAAAAAGCGAACCACCAATCTTAGCTTGTTTGCAGTAAGCATCGACTGACCAACCTTTTTGCTGATCCCACCAACCATAAGAGAAAAGCTCACCACTTTGAAACAAACGCTCAATTTCTGGATGGTATCCAATATGACGAATAGGAAAATCTTGAGAACTAAATTCAACATGAGATTTTTTTTCTCCCAAAAAACCTGTCAAAGTTGCTTTTTGATCTCCCTTAAAGACCTCTAACTTTTCGATTTTTAGTCCATTCAAATTTAGATAAGCCTTTAAAGTTCCTTTTTCGAAAGGAATTCCAAACGTCGAAAGCGAGTGAAGGTTCGCATTCAAATATCCCCCAAAGGGCCGATTCGTTTCTTTTTCGAGCGATCCCTCTAAACGGGCCTCAAAATTTGAAACCGCATCAAAAATCGGAGGCTTTGCCGATCGAGGCACCAACAGCTCATAATCACTTGATTTCAACTGAAGACTCATCAAACTTTCTTGAGAAGATGGATCGAGCCTCCCAATCTTTCCAGCTATATTCAAGGTACCAGGACCCATTCTCGCAACAGGTTTAAAATCAAGAATTTTTTTTGTGAATTGTAATTTCCCTGATAAGTCGCCAAAGGGAAGATCACTAACCTGCAAATCTTTTATGAGGTAGTCGGCGTAAACATCCGTCTTACCAGTTTCACTATTTCTTTTGAAATCATAATCAATGGTGGATTGTGCTCTTAACAATCCAGTGACTTTTTGATCTAAAAAGTCGCTTAGAATATCTTCAAACTTAGCAGATTCATTTTTAACTTTTAAAAATAATCTAGTTGGTGAATATTTTAAATTACCTTGAACATTTAAAACCGTTTCGCTCCCAAAGGAGAGATTCAAGTCATTAAAATCTAAATCTTTCTCTCTGAGTTCAACCACTCCACTTAGGGAAGATGCTTTTGTTCTAAGCAATCTTCCACTTGGTCCTTTTCCGACATCAGGATCTGAGTAAACCGTGTAGGGATCAAACGTGAGTGAAACTCGAGGTGTAATTTTTACAGGATCAAGCCCTCCCTCAAGTTCAATTGCGCCATTCATCACAAGATCGAGATAACAGTCTGGAATATGAAAACCTCGCAAAAGAGCGCAAAGACCGAGTTGATCTAGCTCTAGACTTCCCTTGAGCTGGCCCTTTTCAACTCGAATATCTTTTGCAGAAAAAGAATTCTTAGCTTTAAGATCGAAAGGAGTTGGTGAAAAACGTCCCTTTGCACGGAGTATATGCCAATCTTTTTCATCAAACTCCAATTCCCCTGAAAGCTCTGAAAAAGACATGTCATTATAGCTTAATTTTTTTGCTCTCAGATTGGTTTCTGCTTTTTGAAATGAAGCTCCACTAAAATGGCCTGTCGTGAGAACCTCAACAAGGCCCGAAGCTTTGTTTTGTTTTGCAAAGCCTTGAAGCTTCTTGCTTGACTGTCCCTGAAGCCACTT
>CAYOWH010000006.1:69916-70885 GCA_964407615.1 uncultured Bacteriovoracaceae bacterium
GTCTGATATGAAGTTAAGTCATTTAAAGCACCTTTGTTAGCTCCTCTAAATCCGAAACAACTTCAAGTGATAAATCTCCTGGCAATCTTCCCTTTAGCTCAAATGAGGTGTGTAGATTTTTTTTATTCATGAGTTCAGCGCTTAAACGCCTCACGCTCAGATAGGCACTTTGTCGATCTTTGTAAAAAACAACCGAAGAAAGAAGTCGATTGATGTTTGGCAAACCCTCACCACTCAAACCCTCTACAACAAATTCAAATTTAACATGACCTACTCCGAAGTTTTCAACTTTCAAATCTGCTTCTTGTATCTTGATTTGCTTTGTTGCAACATTCAAATAACCCACTTCGATCAAATCAAAACCTAATTTTTGTTTATCAAGAATCGATTGGATTTTTATAATTTGATCTCCAAAATCTTTTAATTCATTTTCTAAGATAAAATCTTTATTTGAATTAAGAGTTTTAGAAAAAGATAAGACACCCCCCACATTCACACGATCAAGCCAAACTCTTGATAGATACACTCTTCCAATCATCAAAAAGAGAGGTGAAAACTCTGCTCTTAATTCATTAACAAAAATTTTTGTTTTATTTTCTTCAAATTCAATACCCTCAATTGCGACGGCAAAATGAGAAAGATCAACCTTCCAGGTTCGAGCCTTAATTGAAGTTCCCAATCTTTGTTTCATGACATTCATCGTTATTCTTAGTAATCCACGATTCACGATTGGTTCACGTAAAAGGGCACCTACAAACAAAATGGGGACTAAGAAAAGCCCCAAAAAAATAAAAAATTTCTGCCCCGAAAATTTCATTTAACTACACTAATTTTTCACATGAAATTCAGGCAGCAAAAAGTACCTAATTTCACTCTTATATTCTATCACCGACCACCGAAGCCTTGGAGCTTCGACAACCTTAAAGATGCATCTAAAAAGTTAGCATCTTGGCGGATGACAGATTCATA
>CAYOWH010000007.1:0-65714 GCA_964407615.1 uncultured Bacteriovoracaceae bacterium
ATCTCAATGAAAAAACTTTTGTCCGTATTTGCGGTTTTTGCTTTTTTTTCGGCAAACGCAGCAGAATACATCGTTAAATTTAAAGATGCATCTAAGCTGATTCGTAAGTCAGTGAACGTAAAAGGAATTGGAAATATTGCTTTTACAGATATTCACGAGCCTGGAGCAATTGCAAAAATAAACTTGGAATCAAAGAGCGTCTCTTACGAAGCTCAGGTGATTGCTAAGCTTTTGGCTAATCCAGATGTGGAATATGTGACAAAAAGTTTCAAGCTCCATACAAATAATCAAGTAGATTTATCCAAACTTAAAGAACAGTGGGCGATTAAAAAAGTTCAAGCTGAAAAAGCATGGAACTTAGCAGGTAATCTTGGCTCAAGAAACGTTGTGGTTGCGGTTATCGACACGGGTGTGGATTCAAAGCACGAATCACTCAAAGACAATGCCGTTCCAGGTTATGACTTTAAAGATAATGACAATGATCCACATGATGAAGCGGATCCTAATTGGCAGCAGACTCATAAAAACCCAGGACATGGAACTCACTGCGCGGGAATCGTGGGCGCAACAGGAGTTGTTCAGGGCGGAATCGTAGGATTAAGTCCAAACGTTTCTATCATGCCCTTGCGCTTTCTTGGGGTAGATGGATCAGGTGATTTAATGGCAGCTATCAAGTCAATGGATTATGCCATTGAGAAAAAAGTAGACGTTGTTTCAGCAAGTTGGGGTGCGGAAGTTCCAGCTTCTCAGGCAACGCCTCTTATCGAAGCCGTGAAACGTGTAAGCGATGCAGGGATCATCATGGTTTCTGCTGCTGGAAACGGTGACCGTAGCGGAGTGGGTTTCTCAAATGACGAGAGAGACGAGTATCCTGCAAACGCAAACTTTGAAAACACAATTACAGTGGCGGCAAGTGATGAAAGTGATGCAAAAACATCTTTTTCAAACTTTGGTCGCAAAAGCGTTCATGTGGCAGCTCCTGGATTTAAAATCATGAGTACTTTGCCAGATAATAAGTATGCGCTCTTGAGCGGAACCTCCATGGCGACTCCTCTTGTGGCGGGTCTTGTTGCTTTGATGAAAGCTCAAAATAAAAATTTAACTGGAATGCAAGCAAGATCCATCATCCAGCAAACGGGTGTAAAAACAGCGATTGAAACAGCTTGTAACTGCCGAATTGATGCGAGTGCTGCTATTGAAAGTTTGAAAAATGCTAAACCTGTTTTAGTTCCATATGCGTACACGCTCTCTCCAGGTGCCTCTGTGAAGTTTGAAATGTTAAACGCGAACGGGGCTGTTAGCTATACTTCTAGTAACCCACAAGTAGCTGCGATTGATAGCGCAGGAAATTTAACAGCAAGTTCCGATGGTGAGACAAAGGTAACAGCTACGGATTCCGCTGGAACAAAGCTTGAGTCTGATAGCATCTTTGTATGGAAGCGTTCTGAATCTTCCGGTGGTGGAGCGGGCGGTTGTCCATTGGGCGACCCTGCACTGTGCGATCTTCTCTGTAAGATCAGTCCTACATTGCCTTGGTGTAAAAGCACAAAATAGTCTTTAACTTTCTTTTAAGGGCACTTTAGTTGATTGAAAAGATCATCTAAAGTGCCTTTTTATTATGAACGAATCTGAATTACTTAAAATCCAAGAGTGGCGTTGTTCTGTTAAAAAATTTGATTCTAAGAAAAAAATTTCTCAATCAACGTGGTCTGCGATTGAGAAGGCTCTCGTTCTTTCTCCTTCTTCTTACGGATTACAACCTTGGAAGTTCTTGGTTGTTACAAATCCCGAAATTCGAAAAAAATTAACTCCTCTTAGCTGGGGTCAGTCACAAGTAGAAGATTGTTCTCATTTTGTTGTTTTTGCTTATCGCAACAAAATGGATGAGGCTTACGTTGAAAAATATGTAAAAGCCATTATGGAAACTCGCGCTCTTCCTGCTGAAAAACTTGAAGCTTATAAAAACATGATGGTGGGGGATATTGTGAAAGGTCCTCGCTCTGCAAAGGTTCAGGAGTGGGCTTCTCGTCAGGTTTATATAGCGCTTGGAAATTTTATGACTTCTGCTGCAATGGTGGGGGTAGATACTTGTCCGATGGAAGGTATTGATCCTGTAAAATACGATGAGGTTTTAGGTCTTGCAGGAACGGAATATTCTACTGTTGTTGCGTGTGCCGCTGGATATCGAGATGCAGAAGATGCTTATTCTAAACTGAAAAAGGTAAGGTTTTCGTCAGCTGAAGTTGTGAAAAACATCTAAGTGGCGGTCCCAGCAGGAATCGAACCTACAATTACTCTTTAGGAAAGAGTCGTTATATCCATTTAACTATGGGACCAGATTAAGCTTTTAATATAGCCGAGGATCTTGAACGCGACTAGCCGCAAAAATTTACCTGCATGGATTGACTCTGCTGGGCTTCTTTTTATTCTATGATTCTCAAGGAGATACTTATGAATTTAAAGACTGTGTTGAATGTTGCTGCTTTTGGGTTAATGGTTGCTTGTTCTTCCTCAAATAAACCAGAGCAGAAATCTAATTTGACCTTTGGAACGGTCAAAAAATCAATTGTAAAAGGAAAAACTTCTCAGTCTGAAATCGTTCAGCTTCTTGGGTCACCTAATATTGTTACAAAAAACTCAAAGGGTGAAGAGGTTTGGACTTACAGTAAGCAATCTTATGATTCTGAGTCAGGTGGTTTTGGTGGCGGTATTATTCTTTTTGGAGGATCTAAGGCGTTTAGCTCTTCTGCTTCTGCCTCTTTTGATTTAATTCTAACTTTTGATAAACGGGATATCGTTAAAGATTATTCTGTTGTTTCGTCGCAATTCTAATTTTTTGATTTCAAAGTGGAGATTTAAAAATGAAAAAAATAGTTGCTTTAAGTTTGTTGTTAGTTGCTTGTGCAGTGACTCCTGCGATGTCGCCTCAGCAAATTCGTGCGATGCAAATGCGAAGCTTTGAAAGTACAAGTTACGAAAATGTTTTTCGTTCGTTGAAAACTGTCCTTCAAGACGAGGGCTATGTGATTAAGAATCAGGATATGGCCGGTGGTTTGATTGTTGGAAGTATTCAAAAGACAGACAGCATGTCTGGCTTTAATATGGTTTTTAATGCTGGTAAAAACTATCGTACGGGTGAGAGTTATGAGGTGTCCGTCAATCTTGAAAAAATAGGCAAGACTGTTGAGACAAGAATGACCATACAAAAGATGGATTCATACAGTATGGGGGGCACACAAGGAAATCCCATTTTAGATCCAGAAACATATAAAAATATTTACGAAAAAGTTTCTGTCGAAATTAAGCGAAGACAGGCTCAGGGAAAAGCAGGTTAAAAGTCTTTTCTAGTGATTAAATTTTTTAGATCTTTTTCTAAAGAGCAATGGGCTTGGTCTTTTTACGATTGGGCTAATTCTGCTTTTGCAACGACAGTTCTTGCAGGGTTTTTTCCAATTTTTTTTAAAAAATACTACGCATCTCAACTTAATTTTACGCAATCCACAGCCTACTTAGGCTATGCGAATGCGCTTTCTTTGTTTTTAGTTGTCTTGGCTGCTCCCACATTAGGTCAGTTAAGTGATCGATCTCATGCCAAAAAAAGAATTTTATTTTTATTAACTTTTTTGGGAGCAGCAGCTTCTGTATCGATGGGTTTTATTTTTGAAGGCGTTGTGTTTGGATCGCTAGCGGCTTTTATTTTAGCAAACTTTGCTTTTTCTACAGCCTGCGCACCCTACGACTCTCTTCTTGTAAGTGTTGCAAAAGATGAGGAAGCGGATCGAGTCTCTTCTCTGGGGTATGGCATGGGTTATTTGGGCGGAGGTCTGCTCTTTGCTTTGAATTTGTGGATGTATAAAAATCCTTCTTTTTTTGGGTTAGCAGACGGTGCCAGCGCTATTAAAGCTTCGTTTGTGACAGTTGGGTTATGGTGGCTCATTTTTAGTATTCCAACTTTAACAGTGGTTCAGGAAAATAATTTAGCGAATAAAAATGCTCATGATCATTCAAAAGAATCTGTACATGTATTTTTAAAAAGTATTTTTAATGTTTTTAGAGAAAGTAAAAATCTGGGATTTTTTCTTTTAGCTTATCTTCTTTATAACGATGGGGTCGGATCGGTGATTCGTATGGCTGTTGATTATGGAGTGAGTATAGGAATTGATTCGGGTGAATTGATGGTGGCTTTGCTGGCCGTCCAATTGATTGGTTTTCCTGCAACGATTTTAGTGGGGGGGCTCACTAAAAAAATCTCTCCTCGAAAAGTTATTTTTGCGATGATTGTAAATTATTTGATGATTATATGCTGGTCGAGTTTTTTGCACAGCAAGTGGGAATTCTTTTGTGTGGTATGTTTGCTTGCTTGTTCACAGGGTGCGATACAAGCTTTAAGTCGATCTTTTTTTATGAAATTAATTCCCAAAGAAAAGGCCGGAGAATATTTTGGCGTTTATAATCTTTTTGGTAAATTTTCTGGCATGCTTGGTTCAATCTTGATGGGTTCGGTGACTTGGCTTTCTGGAAGTCATCGCTTAGGCTTATTAAGTATAGCCTCTTTGTTTTTAGCAGGAGCTTTTCTGCTCAATAAAGTGAAGGGAAAAGCTATAGAAATTTAGCCTTGAGTTTTGGGGAGGAAGCATGACGCATCCATGGTACGCAAATTATCCTAAATCAGTTCCGCAAGAAGTTGATGTGGATTCTTTTAAGAATCTTATTGAGCTTTTTGAAAATAGTTTCAATCTTTATAAGGACCGTCCTGCATTTACCTGTATGGGTAAAACAATGACTTATGGTGAGCTTGATCGCTTGAGCCTTGCTTTTGCGGCTTACCTCCAAAAATCACTTGGTCTTCGAAAAGGTGATCGAATTGCGATTCAGCTTCCAAATGTTTTACAATATCCGATTGCTTTGTACGGAGCTTTGAGAGCCGGTTTAATTGTTGTGAATACAAATCCACTTTACACTCCTCGCGAGATGAAACACCAGTTTACAGACGCTGGCGTGAAAGCAGTTGTGATTCTTGCGAATTTTGCACACAACTTAGAAAAAATTCTTGAAGAAACTGGAATCCAACATGTGATCGTTACGGAGCTTGGAGATCAGCTTGGTCTTCTTAAAGGAAATATTGTCAATTTTGTAGTTAAGAAAATTAAAAAAATGGTTCCAGACTTTCGTCTTCCAAAAGCAATATCTTTTAGAAAGACTCTTTTAATCGGACGATTGCAACAGTTGGATCCTGCTCAAATTGAATCAAGTGAAACTGCTTTTTTACAATACACAGGCGGAACAACAGGTGTCGCCAAAGGTGCTGTGCTCACTCATAGAAATGTGATTGCAAATTGTTTACAAACGGCTGCTTGGATGGCTCCTGGAACAACAGGAATGGGTGATTTGATTGTGACAGCATTGCCTCTCTATCATATTTTTTCTTTGACGATTAATTGCCTAATGATGGGCAAACAGGGCGGTCATAATTTGTTGATTACAAATCCTCGAGATATTCCTGCCTTTATAAAAGAACTCTCCAAATACAAGTTTAATATTATTACGGGAGTGAATACTCTTTTTAATGCGTTGATGAATCATCCGTCTTTTTCACAGCTTGATTTTTCTTATTTGAGACTATCTGTGGGTGGGGCGATGGCTGTTCAAAGTTCCGTGGCAAAAAGATGGAAGGAGATTACCGGCATACACATTATCGAGGGCTATGGGTTAACAGAAGCCTCTCCGGTTATTTGTTGCAATCGTGCGGACGGTTTTGAAAAAATTGGTTCCATCGGATATCCCATGCCTTCCACACATGTAAAAATTGTAGACGATGATGGGAAAGAAGTGGCTCATGGTCAGCCTGGAGAACTTTGTTGTAAGGGGCCTCAGGTCATGCAGGGCTATTGGCATCGTAAGGAAGAAACCGATAAAGTTTTTTATGGTGATTATCTCAGAACAGGTGATGTTGCCGTTATGGATCCCGATGGGTCTTTTCGAATTGTAGATCGTAAAAAAGACATGATTCTTGTTTCTGGCTTTAATGTATATCCAAGTGAAATTGAAGAGGTCATAGCCGATCACCCTGGAGTTTTAGAGGTGGCTGCGGTGGGCGTTGCGGATGAAAAGTCCGGAGAGGCTGTTAAGGTCTTTATCGTCCGAAAAAATCCAGCTTTGAAAGCTGAAACAATAAAAGACTTTTGTCGAACACGCCTTACAGGGTATAAGATGCCCAAGTATGTTGAATTTAGAGAAGCCCTTCCCAAAACAAACGTTGGTAAAATCTTACGTCGTGAATTGCGGGATGAGGCTTTAAAAAATGGGTAGAGGCTGGGTCCACGGAATACGTGAAGCGTCTTCTGCAAAAAAGGGTAAGCTTTTTACAAAAATTGCAAAAGAAATTTCGGTTGCTGTTCGAACAGGTGGAAGTAAAGATCCTAATTCAAACGCTCGTCTAAGGCTGGCTCTTCGCGAAGCTCAAAAAAACTCGATGCCTAAAGACACGGTTGAGCGAGCTATCAAACGTGGAGCGGGTGAAACCCAAGAAGGGCAATTAGATGAGATTGTTTATGAGGCTTATGGAGCGTTTGGAATTCCCGTTCTCGTAGAAGTTCTGACAGACAACAAAAACAGAACCGTTCAAGATTTACGTGCGATTTTCGTGCGTGGTGGTGGTGCTTTGGGTGAGCCGGGTTCTGTGATGTGGAACTTTGATCATGTTTGTTCTGTGCTGGCAAAAGATTCCAAGAATCGTGATGCGGAAGAGGCTGCGATTAATGTTGGCGCGAATGAAGTTTCTTCTCTTGATGAGGGAGTGTTTCAGTTTATTGGAGATAAAAACGACCTTGATTCTATTCAAGAGGGTCTTACGAAAGAAGGCTGGGAAGTTTTAAAGGCGGAGATTATTTATAAGCCTAAGGCGCCAGCAGAATTAAAGCCTGATCAAGAAGAAATGCTCGAAAAACTTAATGAAAATTTGAACGACCACGACGATGTCAAACGTGTTCACTTCGCCCTATAAGATTTCAAAATCTTTCAATTTTTCAGATATCCCTCGTGCGAGGTGGATGCTTGTTATCGATCGTAATTTTGAACAAAAATTTCAAAAAAAGATTATTCAACTAAAAAAAAACTATCCCTCTGTGAGCCTTGTCGCGGGTGAAAATTTAAAAAAATTCTCCTCTCTTGAAAAGTTATCAAAAAAAATTATCCGCTATGAAGAAAAACATGGACGTATTGAGGGCATCGTTGCAATGGGTGGGGGAAGTCTCGGTGATACAGCTGGATTTTTAGCAAGTATTTATCGAAGAGGAATTCGTCTTATTCATGTCCCAACTACCTATCTTTCAGTGATCGACTCTGCTTTTGGTGGAAAAACAGCAGTCAATGCGAGTGGTGCTAAGAATCAGCTAGGAACCTTTTACCCTGCAGAAAAAGTTTTAATCGTTAAAGATTTTTTGCCAAAAGATTTTTCTAAAATTGAAGAAGCTTGGGCTGAGTTATTTAAGATTGCTTTATTAGACTTAAAGCTCTGGAAAAAAATATCAAAAGTTTCAAAGATCAATAAAAAAGATTTTTGGGCTCTTTCTCCTCAAGCGATTGATCTGAAACAAAAAATTGTTCAAAGAGATCCGTTTGAAAAAAGAGGATTGAGAAAGTTTCTCAATTTAGGACACACGTTTGGACATGTTTTTGAGGCAAGTTCACTTTCCGCACGATCTAGAATTTCGCATGGACAGGCAGTAGCTTTGGGAATTTATTTTGAAAATGAATTTTTGTACTCTCAAAAAAGCATAGCTTTACGAGATTATCGAGAGATTAAAAGTCTTTGGGAACGACATTTCTCACTTAAAAAATTATTAAGCTCGGAAGCTATAAGGTGGTCTAAACCTTTGTTTAAGCAGCTTCTTTTAAAAGACAAGAAAAACACGTCTTTGAAAGTACAGATCGTTTGTCTAAGCCCTATAGGCCGACCCCACATAAAAGAGTTTGATTCAGATCAGATAATCGACTTTTTATGGGGACAGTGGTTGAAATCTCATCAAGCTCTTTAGCCTCTTCTAAATCGCTTTTGAATCGAGCGTTGATTGTTCGCTCTTTTTTCCCTCAACTAAAAATCGATTTTAATCGTGAGTTTTTAGGGGATGATGTCATTCATCTACAAAAGTCGCTGAACGAATTTGAGAAGAAAAAAACTTTTAACTGTGGCGAAGGAGCGGCTCCTTTAAGGTTTCTTGCAGTTAGATTGAGTCGTCTGAAAGGCAACTTTGAGATTGAGGGTTCACCACGCCTTTTCTCGCGTCCACATGAATCTCTTGTGAGTGTCCTTTCTCAATTAGGATGTCGTTATATAACTTTAAAAGAAAATAGTCTGAGTTTTGAGTCACTTGGTAAGTGGCCTTCTTCTGTCACTCTCTCTACCGACCAGACAAGCCAAGTTTATTCGGCTTTGCTTTTGTCATCATGGCTGCTCCCACAAGATTTTGAAATACACGTGTCTTCTTTTATGGCCTCTGAATCTTATGCTCAAATGACAGAGTCGATGCTTGAAAGAATGGGATTGTGTTTTGAAAAAAAAATCGGTTCTATTCGAGTAAAGCCTTTTCAAAAAGTTAAAGAGGAACCTTTTTTTGTTGAGCCTGATATGAGTTGTGCGGCTGCAGTTGCGGCTCTAGGTCTTATCAAAAAAGGTGTTGTTTTAAGGGGCCTGCCAGAAAGATCCTTACAGGGAGATAAGCTTTTTTTTGAATTACTTTCTTCAATGGGCGCTGATTTTTTGATCTCAAATGAGGAACACAAAAAAATAAATATTACAATTCATCCTTCGCTGCTTGTTGGCATCGATGTGAATTTATCATCGACTCCTGATTTGTTTCCCGTCTTAGCAGCCTTGGCAGCGCGAGCTATTTCGAAAAGTACATTTCGAGGATTAGAAAATTTAAACGTTAAAGAATCACCAAGGCTTCAGCGTATCCATGAACTTTTATCGGTTTTGGGAGTGAAGTCAGATATATTAAAAAACAGCGAAAATTTATCTTCTTTGGCGTTTGAGGTGCATCCCGCCTCTTTTTCTCAGCAGCTATGGCCCTCTAAAGAGATTCTTTTTTCAACAGACAATGATCATCGTCTTGCCATGGCGGCTGCTATTTTGAAGCTCGCAGGAGCTCCTTTGAGTATCTTAAATCCTGACTGCGTTCAAAAAAGCTTCCCTAATTTTTGGGGTATTTTTCAAAAATTCGATCTTTAAAAGTTCGTTTTTAAATCAATCCGCAGAGCGCATCAAAATAGAGGATGTTTTTTTGCCGAATTTATTTTTCGATATTCTAATGAAACATGGATGGAGGGTTTATGTCTAAAAACTTACGGGGAAAAATCATCGGACTTTTAGTGGAAGAAGGTTTTGATCAAGTTGAGCTTGAAAAAACTAAGAAATTTTTTGAAGAAGTAGGAGCAATCGTTGAAATTGTTTCTCCTAACAAAAAGAAAAGTGTGAGAGCTTGGAAGGGAAAAAATTGGGGCGATGATTTTGAAGTTGATGTTTTTTTAGAGGAGGCGCGAGCAGAAGATTATGATTCTTTAGTGATTCCAGGAGGTGTTTTGAGCCTAGACATGCTTCGAAAAGATTCTCGTTCCTCTGAATTTGTAAAAGAGTTTTTGATATCAGGAAAGCCGGTAGGTGCCCTTTCTCATGGTCAATCTTTGTTGATTGATACTGAAATTTTAGAGGGAAGAACAGTTACGTCCCATCCCTCTATTCAGTTTGATTTAATCAATGCACGCGCAAAGTGGGTAGATGAAGAAGTTGTTTCTGATAAAGGAATTGTGACGTGTCGAGGAGTTTATGATGTTCACCCTTTTTGTAAAAAAATGACTGAGGAAATTTCAATGGGTATTCAAAAAAAACAAGCAGAGCTTGCTCAGGATCAGCTGAGAAGTCATAGCATCATGTAAATCTTTTATTGAACGTCTACTTTTAAAGGGCTGCTTCAGGGGGTCGCAAAATACTCTGCTTTTGGGATTCAGACATGACTTCATGGTAGCAATCCAAAAAGCGCTCAGTCATTGTTGAGTCATCCCCTACATATCCAAGACTTATTCTTAGAAGTCCGGGTGAAAGGCCCATTTCATTTCGTTCTTCTTCGGGTATCTCGCTTGATGTGCTCAAAGCAGGGCAACAGAGTAAGGTGCGAGAAAAACCAAGAGAAACCGCATAAAGGCCAAAGTTTTTGCTTTGAAGTTTTGCAGCCAATTGAAGAACTTTTTCGGGTGTTTTGCAGTCAATTGTGAGCATTCCACCAAATCCAAAATTATTCATTTGCTCAGAAAAAGTTTTATTTTGAGCATGAGTCGTTAATCCGGGATAGATGACAGGGATTTTTTCTTTTACGAGCTCTTCAGCAAAATATTGAGCAGACTGAGAGTGCGCTTTCATCCGAACTCCTAGGTGGTCTAGTCGTAGATAAAGTTCATGAGCAACTCTTGGATCCATGACGGGCCCTAAGAGCATGGCCATGCCACTGTTAACGTCTTTGAGCTTTTTAATGAATTCTCCGCTTGCCACAACCGCTCCGGCGGTAAGATCACTTGAGCCAGAAATGTATTTTGTACAGGAGTAAACGACGATATCTGCACCCCATTTTGCAGGAGAGTAGATAAGGGGGGTAAAAGTATTGTCGACTATCAGAGTGAGATTGTTTTTTTTGGCAATTATTGAAAGGCTTTGGATGTCACAAAAATTTAGAAGGGGATTGCTTAGAGTTTCGGTATAAAAAGCGCAAGTATTTTTTTGAATTGCTTTTTCGAAAGCAATAGGATCATTTGAGTCTACAAAAGTAACTTCAATACCCCACTTGGGTAAAATATTCTGAAAAAAAGCAAAGGTTCCACCGTAAACAGTTTTTGAAGCTACTATGTGGCCACCCTTGGGAGTTATTTGAAGAATTGCGCAGGTGATCGCAGCCATCCCACTTGCAAATCCGTGAGCGTCTTCCATTCCCTCCATCGCGGCAAGTTTTTTTGCAAAAGCACTGACGCTTGGATTTGAGTGTCGGCTATACAGATAACAGCCTTCTAACTCTCCTTGAAAAGTTTTGACCATGTCTAGAGGATTTAAAAAAGTTGAAGTAGCAGCTACATCAATAACGGGAACGACTCCTCCTTCTTCGCCAAAGTGTTGAATGTCTCGCATTCTTTGAAGGGGGTGCGTAGAGGGAGTGATGTTTGTTGCCATTACATTTTTTTTAGCTGTTTAAGCTTTGAGTGTCGATCACAAAACGGTAACGCACATCTCCTTTGATCATTCGTTCGTAGGCTTCGTTGATTTTTTGAATCGGAATGACCTCAACGTCGGATGTAATATTTTTTTCTGCGCAATAATCAAGCATTTCTTGAGTTTCTTTGATCCCACCAATAAGCGAGCCCACCAGTCGGCGGCGTTTGAGGATAAGTGGAAATGAAAAAAGGGGTGTGGGTTCGTTAGGGGCTCCTACAAGAATCATGGTGCCATCCCTTTTAAGAAGTGAGAGATAGGCGTTGTAATCATGAGGGGCAGAAACGGTATCTAATATAAAATCAAATGAGTTTTGAAGCTGGCTAAAGGTGGAGGTTTCTTTTGTACATGCAAAGGCATGCGCGCCAAGTTTTTTAGCATCCTCTTGTTTGGACGGTGAGCTTGAGAGCATTGTGACTTGAGCACCAAAAGAAGAAGCAAACTTTACGGCCATATGACCAAGTCCGCCCAAGCCCACAACTGCAACTTTATGACCTCGTCCAACTTTCCAAGTGCGAAGAGGTGAGTAAGTTGTGATCCCTGCGCAAAGAAGCGGAGCAACTCCAGAAAGAGTGAGCTTTTCAGAAATTTTCAGAGCATATTTTTCATCCACAACAATTTGAGTGGAGTAGCCACCAAAAGTTATTGTTTTTTTATCCTGTTCCAAAGAATTATAAGTGCCTGAGTTACCGTTTTCGCAGTATTGTTCAACGTTTTCTTTGCAAGAGTTACAAGTTCTACAGGAATCAACAAGGCAACCAACGCCTGCAAGATCACCGACTTTAAACTTTTTCACGGCAGATCCAATACGCGATATTTTTCCTACAATTTCATGGCCGGGGACCATTGGGTAGAGAGAGTTTCCCCATTCGTTGCGAACTTGATGAATGTCGGAGTGACAAACTCCACAGTATTTAATTTCAATTAAAATATCGTGGGGTCTTGGTTCTCTTCTTTCAAAAGAAAAAGGAGTAAGAGTGCTGGTGGCATTTTGTGCAGCAAAAGCTTTGGTCACAAGAGAAATTTGGTTTGACATCACTCTTTGCTAAGCCGTCGGCTATAATGGATCAAGGTGGAGAAAAAAAACGCTGATGGAGGAGCGACGCATTGAATACAAAATATGATTTGGATGAAAATATGGCTTTATTAGAAAAAGAATTAAATTTTGTTGCTGTTCGTTCGCGCGGCCCCGGGGGGCAGAATGTAAATAAGGTTTCTTCAGCGGCACAGTGTTTTTGGGATTATCAAAATTCAAAAGCTATAAGTGATGATGAAAAGAGTTTAATTCGAGATAAGTTGTCTGCTCATATAAATCTTCGCGGAGAAATTTTTTTGAGAAGTGATGAGTTTAGGGATCTCATACGAAATAAAAGAGCTTGTGTAGATAAGTTAAAAAAATATTTAGAGCGAGCTTTTTTTAAAGAAAGACCTCGCAAGCCCTCAAGGCCTACAAAGGCTTCAATGATCAAAAAAAAGGAAAAAAAGAAAAAACGCGGAGAGTTGAAAAGTTCTCGAAAAAAAATTGTTTACTAGGTTTTTTTGAGGTTTTTTCTTTGTGATTATGAATTTTGTGTTAATAACCTGAATTAACTTTTATTCATAAGATTTCAATTACATAATGATTATTATGATTCTGAATAAAGCACCGGGGTGGAGGAGGAATTTCCCGGTGTTGTCTTGAAACGAGTTTGCGGGCCGAATATGTTGTGATGTCGATTCAAAGGCAAACCCGTAGAGCTGTGCTCAATTGTGGTACGTTGGATGCGCGCCGAGTTCCCCTCGGCGTGCGCGGCTGATTTTTGGCACCTAAAATTTAAATCATCTAAATATTAATGTTAATTAATAATAATATGGAATTTTTTAGTTTTTTACTGACATTCATTCTAATTTTTATTCTGTTTAGAAAAGTAAAAGACTTAAAAATTAACTTGTCCCGTCTTAATAGAGAAATTTCAAATCTTAAAAACGAAATTGTAAATTTTAAAAGTCAATCAGGCTCACTGAATCTAGACAATTCTAAGAAAGAGCAAAATGAATTAGCTTCTAATATCCCAATCAAAAATCAGCATGGTGAGTTTGGTCCTAGAGAAGAGTATGGGTTAAAGAAAGAACAAGAAGTAGCACTAAAGAAAACAACGGTCGCTGTAAAAAAAGGAAGTTGGCTACACAAACCTCTTTTTTGGACTGCTCTTGAGAAAAACTTCTCTGAAAACTTAACAGGTGTATTTGGTACTTTTATATTAACTTTGGGTGTAATATTTTTTGCAATTTATGCATCTGTTAGGTTAGAGCCCTTTGGAAGGTTTATTGTTGTTTGTTCTTTTTCTGTCATGTTTTTACTTTTGTATTTATACCTTTTTAGAAAAGTTTTTTGGAAAAATATTGCGCTTTGGATCCGATGTGCTTCAGGTGTAACCTTTTTAGTTGCTTGCTTGGGTTCGTCCCAGTTCGAGGCTATGAAATGGATATTTGATCCATTTTGGGGAAACTCTCTTTTGTGTGTTGGTCTTGTTCTAAATCTTTTTTTAGGTTATTTTAGCACACAGTCAAGATTTGCAACCACTCATGTTGCTTTGAACATAATTGCTCTTTTTTTCACGCCTACTTCAAGCATCACTTTAGGGTTGGTTTCTCTTGTCGCTTCTCTTGGGATTTTGATGTCATTTAAAGGTGTTAACTGGGAAAGGCATAATATTGTTGTAAGTGTTCTTTTTTGTGTCGTTCATTTGCTTTTAGCAATGAAAATGAATCAGTGGCTTCAATCAGATTTTTTTAATCCTCTTTTATCGGTTCTTTTTTGTTTAGGGGTTGGATTGTCAGCAATTATAGTTCATTACTGGAAGGCGTTTAAGTCAGATGCTTTTGGAGTTTATTCATCTCTCTCGCATATCGTTGCTTGGGTTACGCTGGGGTTGAATCTTTCTTTTTACTCAAAATACTTTCATTTGAGTTTTGTAACTTTATTGGTTGCGTCAGTTATAGTGTTTTACATGTCATATAAAGCGAGAAAGTTATCTGTTAACTGGCTTTATGTGAGTGATAGGTTGACGTCTCTTTTTCTTTTACTTCTTTCCGCAGCTTCGCTCACAAAATTAGGATATGCAGCTTTTGACGCTTTCTTTTGGTGCTCTATTGTTTCAACAATATTTTTCGCGGTTGTATCCGAGGAGTATGAAAAACACATTTTTAAAATTACCAATATAGTTTTATTGATTACACACTATGTTCTGTTTTTTGTTTTTGTTGGCCTATATGTTACTGAAGATAAATCCTTGGCTTTTTCATATTGCCTCAAGATCTTTTTGAGCTTCGTTATACTTTCCATTACATTGTATAGAGTTCAAAGAAAAACACTAGATAATCAAAAAGGGTTTTCAATAAGCTTTGGCGAGTCTCGTTTTTTTACAACTTTTATGGATATTTCTTTAGCTTGTCATGTGCTGGTATTATTTTTCTTTGGATTAAGAGATTCTAGTAAAGAATGGTTGCTTTGTTTTCCGTTAACAGCTTCTACCATACTTACTTTTCTAAGAAAAAAAATAAACTCACCCTTGCTCGATATTTCTTTAATATCAGTGATCATTTTGTCATTTTGTTTTTCGGCATTAGTAGCGCTCGGTGATTTTAATTCTCCAACTTCTGATGCCTTTATTTCGATATGTTTTATTTTGATTGCTATATCTGCTTTTTTATTTGCTTGGTCAGAAAGGTTAAAGCAATCAGTAACGTGGCCAGGAATAGGCTTGTTTTGGGCAAATCTTATGCTCTCTGCTTTTGTTTTTACTTCAAACATCTCTTCTCTTTTTCCAAGTGTTTTATGGTTAGTGATCTCTTTGATTTTTGCTGAATTAAAAGATGCATCTTTCTTTAATCCGCAAACACCTCTAAGGCACAATCAATCAAATGCTTATGTAGCTTTTTTTGGTTTATTGAGTATTGGGTTTTCCCTTGTTCGATTTTTTCTCGTTGATATTTCTAATGAAAGTGTGATTTTAGAAACTTTCAGGGGAAGGATACTCCTTGAGTTTTTAAGTGTTGGAGTTTTTGTTTATTGGTTAAAGTTTAGCGAGAATATACAATTTAAATTTATTAAATCTTTTGTGAATTATCTATTAGAAGTTGCTCTTGTCTCGATTACGGCATTTTTATTTTTAGAAATAGATCAGGTGTACAACCCTCTTATTTGGGCTTCGTTAAGTCTTTTTTGCTTAATTGTTGGCATGCTTTATCAAGACTTTAATCGCCTTCGGGTTTATGGTTACTTATATTTCTTTTTAGCCCTTTTTAATATTTCGTTTATATCTTCAACTGTCACAACGCCTTCCAGTTTGTTGACGGATCAATCATGGTTTTTGGCACTTTTAGCTTTTGTATTATGCTTAGTATTTGTTCTTACTTTGTTCAGGTTGCAAAAAAAATCACCTTCTCATGACATTTCTTTTCCTTTTCTTTTATCAAAGTTCAATTCGTTACATCTTTTTGCAGTACGTTATCAGTTAAGATTTTTTTTATATCCTTTATTTGCTTCGGGAGCGTTTTTTTTATTTTGGAGTTTTGATAGATCCATTCTTTCTCTTTTATGGATAGCAGAGTTTTTTTTGCTTTTTTTAATAAGCATTATAATGAGGGAGCCTCAGTTCAGAATAGTTTCCATGATGGGCGTTGTTGTTGTTTTTTTACGCATACTTTTCTACGATCTTGTGGGAAAAGATTTCTTTTTAAAGTCAATTGTTTTTATCTTGGTTGGAGTTGTTCTAATTGCAATGAATACCATTTATAATAAATATAAAGATCGTTATGAATCAAAAAAAATCGATAGCTAGACGTTTCTTCTTTTGGATTTTTCTTTGTTTTTTCTGTTTGGTAATGGTTGGTATTTTTTACAAATCTAGTTCTAGTTCAAGCGGTGACATGTCTTTTTCTCCGCTTTTTCAGCTTTTGGGAAAAGTGCCTAAGTCTTTGAGTCGTTCTGTTACCAGAGTTCTACCAATTGATAGTGTTGATGAAGGTAAATTGGGCGAAGTTATTTTTAAAGATTACGAGGCTAATGCTAGTCAAGACGACAAGAAAACTTTGGATTATCTGTCTTCTCTTGTTCAGACTTTAGAAATCTACAAAAAAAAACAGTTTTCATACAAAATTCAAATTTTAGCTTCTCCCTTTCCTAATGCAATGGCACTCCCAGGAGGTGTTATTTTGGTGACTTCTGGCCTCCTTGATATTTTGGGCTCAGAGAGTGAATTGCTTGCGGTTTTAGCTCATGAAATGGGTCATGTTGAGCTGTCACATTGTTTTGATAGTGTAAAATACGAAATATTATCAAAAAAAATTTTTCATACCGATCTTGGTAAATTAGCGGATTTTTCGAGAGGATTTCTCGTTCGTCATTCATTTTCTAAAACTCAAGAAGATGAAGCAGATTCTTATGGTTATAAACTTCTTGTGAATAGCCAATACGATCCCACATCAGTTTCGAGAGCTTTGGGACGTTTATCTTTCGGTATCGATCATATTAAAAGTGATGCTGTTTTGAACCCTTTAAGAGATTATTTTACATCTCATCCCCCAATTGAAAGTAGAATCAATAAGTTTTCTTCGGAGGCTAAAATATGGTGGAACTTAAATAAGGGAAAGAAACGATATATAGGAAAAAAGAATTTTTTGGAGAGAGTACCTTACTCAAAAAAAGATTTTGGAGATTCAGAAAAAGTTTCTTCATTTATTGAAAACTAATCTAACGTATTTTTCTGTGATAATTCTCGAAACCAATAAGCACTTTTTTTAAGATATCTTTTTTGTGTTTTACGATCGACAAATAAAAAACCGTATCTTTTCTTGTATCCATTAATCCAAGAAAAATTATCCATCAGCGACCACATGTAATAACCTTTTAAATTAACACCCTTTTGAAGTGTTTTGTGGGCAGCGATGAGATGTTCTCGAACAAAATCAATTCGCTCTTGGTCGTCGACACTTTGGTGCTCGTTCAGGTTTTCGATTAACCCAATTCCATTTTCAGTGATGTAGGTGGGGATTCCGGGTCGATATTGATGAACTCTCTCAAGCAATTCAGTGAGACCTTCGGGGTGGATCTCCCAACCCCAATTTGTGAATTTACCTTGAGGGTTTTTGACGAAACGAAAAATGTTTTTGATGGCGAACTTGCAGTCTTCTTCTTTTTTTCCACTCGTATTCAAGTGATAGATGGATTCAGGTGCGTCTGAGCTTGCGTATTGAGGGTAGTAGTAATTCACACCTATAAAATCGACTAAGTTTTTTTGGATGAGTTGAAGCTCTTCCGTCGTGTGTTTAGGCAAGAGCTCGCAGCTTTTGTAAAGCTCCCAAATATCTTTGGGAATATTTCCGATAAGGACGGGCTCAGTGAACCATCGATTTAATATTCCATCCGCAAGAAGAGCGGCTTTTTGATCGGCAATATTTTTGCTAACTGAATAAATGGGAGACATATTCAGAACAATTCCAATTTCCCCAACTTTTTTTTGAGAGCGGAAAGCTTCTATGGCTTTTGCGTGAGCGACTAAGATATTGTGTGATACTTGAAGAGCACTTCTGGAGTCTTTTTTGCAGGGAGGATGAAGCCCGGTCACGTAACCTTGAAGCGTGGACCATCCGGGTTCGTTAAATGTAACCCATTTTCGCACCAGATCGCCAAAGCTCTCAAAACATTTTGAGGCGTAGTCGACAAAGTGTTGAATGACGTCTTTGTTCTCCCATCCGCCTATTTCTGCCAAGCTTTGTGGTAGATCCCAGTGGTAGAGTGTGACGTTAGGCTCAATGCCGTTGCTAAGGAGTTCTTCGAAAAGAGAGCGATAAAACTTGATCCCCTCTTGGTTTATTTTTCCAAAGCCCTCTGGAAAAATTCGTGTCCATGCAATAGATAATCTGTAGCCATTCAGGCCACATTCTTTCATGAGTTGAACGTCTTCTTTGTAGCGATGGTAATGATCGCAGGCGGTCTCGGGAGTGGCTGCTTCGAAAATTTTATCGGGATTTTTTTCGCAAAAAACATCCCATTGCGAAAGGCCTTTGCCGCCCTCTCGAGCGGCACCTTCAATTTGGATCGCAGCCGTAGCTGCGCCCCAAATAAAATTTTTAGGAAAAATATAATTCAATCAATAAGAGTCTACTAAACAGTTGCCAAATAAGAACTCATCTCAGAGCGAAGATTGTCTGATTTTGTTCCAAACACAGCTTGTACGCCATTACCCGCCACGATAATTCCCGCAGCTCCAAGAGACTTGATCGCGCCTTGGTCAACTTTTGAGATTTCGTTCACTTCTACTCTTAATCGAGTGATACATGCATCAAGTGTCTTAATATTTTGAGAACCACCGAATGCACTTACAAGTTGTACGGCAATAGGAGATCCTGCAAGAGGCGCAGAGATTTTGCTGCTTGCGATGGTTTCTGTATCAGGCTCACGTCCAGGCGTGGGTAGATTCAATGCTTTAATGGCAACTCTAAAAGTGAAGTAATAGATGAAAGCATAAACGGGGCCAAGGATGAGAACCCACATTTTTCCAGATCCAAGACCACTCACGTAGTGGTGAAGAACGTAGTCGATTGCTCCATGTGAAAAGGCATAGCCTAATTTTGCGCCCACAAGATTCATCACGATGAAGCTTGTTCCCGCTAAAACAGCGTGAAGAACGTAAAGAAGAGGCGCTACAAAAAGGAACGCAAATTCAATAGGTTCGGTGATACCTGTGAGGAAAGACGTGAAGGCTGCTGAGAGCATGATGCTTCCGATCATGGCTTTCTTCTCTGGCTTAGCTGTGTGCCAGATAGCAATTGCCGCAGCTGGGAGGCCGAACATCTTGAAGAGATATCCGCCCGCCAAAATTCCTGCAGTTGTGTCGCCTGCAAAAAAGCGAGGAATTTCTCCCGTAACTAATTTGCACATTTCAGGGTTGGATTGCATGGCTTGAAGGCTACAATCAACGCCAGGCTTGAGAGCTTGGAAGTATTGTCCGACTTCAAAAAAGAAAGGAACGTTCCAGATATGATGTAAACCAAAGGGAATCAATGCTCGCTCAACAAGACCGTAAATTCCAGAGGCAAGGATGGGACTTTCTTTAGATGCCCAGTGCGAAAACGTGTTGATCGCGTTACCAAAGGGAGGCCACACAAAACTCAACGCAACACCTGCAACGATACAAGCAAAAGCTGTGACGATGGGAACGAAGCGTTTTCCTTCAAAAAATCCTAAGTAAGCAGGAAGTTTGATTTTGTAGAATCTGTTGAACATATAAGCTGCAATTGCACCTGCGATGATACCGCCCACAACACCTGTGTTGATGGCTTCAATGCCGAGAACTTTTGAGGGAGTGACTCCTAGGTATTTTGCCATTGTACCTGTGGTTCCTTGAAGAACGACAAAGCCTACAACAGCAGCAAGACCTGCAACGCCTTCGTTTTGCGCAAAGCCGAGAGCGACTCCGATTGCAAAAAGAAGGGCAAGGCTTGCGAAAATAGGATCGCCGGCGTTGTGGAGAATTTCAAAAAAGAGTTTAGCAGTGGAACCGAGTTCGATGCCGCCTTTGCCAGCACTTGCTAAAAAGCCACCGCCCACTCCGAGTAAAATTCCTGCAACAGGAAGAACTGAAACGGGAAGCATGAGAGCTTTTCCCATTTTTTGTAAGGTCGAAAATATTTTCATAAATGAACGAGACTCCTTTTACTTCAATTAAGACGCACCAAGCTACCAGTTCTTTTTTGATTTTTCATCAAAAAGGAGGGAGTTAAATATCGTTAGGAAGGGGGTTTTTGAGGCTTTCAAGCTCTTCGCTCGATTGAATCCACTCTTTTTCTAGGCTTTCAATCTCAGTTTGAAGCTTTTGTAGTTCTAAGAGTTTTTTTTGAAGCTCGTCTCCGCTCAGTCCAGATGCGAGCACTAAGTTTAATTCTTCTAGTTTTTGTTGCTGATTTGCCAGTTTTTTCTCAGCTCTTTCGATTGTTTTTTCAAGCAGGCGTTTTTTTTGCTCAATTTCTTTTCGTGATTCTTTAGAGGTTTCTATTGAGTTTTGAATCCTCGGTTTTACTTGAGCTGAAGCTTCTAAGCTTTCTGCTCGCTCGGAGAGAATGCCTTTCTCGAGGCTCCATATATATTCGTCGTAAGTTCCAGGATAAATGCTCGCTTTTCCGTGGTTGATCTCGACTATTTTTTTTCCCACTCGACGAATGAAGCTTCTATCGTGGCTCACCACAACGATTGTTCCCTCATAAGAAGTGAGAGCCTGCGTGAGAGCTTCGACAGTTTGAAAGTCTAAGTGGTTCGTCGGTTCATCGAGAATCAGGCAGGGTGCTTTTTGAAGAAGAATTTGCCCGAGTGCTACGCGCGATTTTTCGCCTCCACTTAGAACAGAGATTTTTTTATAAATATCGTCACCCGAAAATAAAAGAGATCCTGCCATGTTGAGGCCCTCTTGCTTGCTAACCTCGGGGTGGGCTTTGGAGGTCATTTCTTCAATGACAGTTTTTGTTGAATCTAAGCTCTCGGCAACATGTTGGGCATAATAACCAATGCTCACTTGATAACCAAGTTCAATGCTTCCCGCTTGGGGTTCAAGCCTTTGAGCAAGAGCTTTAAGAAAAGTCGATTTTCCCGCTCCGTTTAGCCCCACCACTGCAAGGTGATCTCCATTGAGAAGTGTGAAATCAATTTTTTTGAGAATAGTTTTTTCTCCATAACCAAGATTGACGTTTGTCATGGTGATAATGCTTTTGCCTGCGTGAGTGGGAGGAGGAAGTTTAATGGCAGCTGTGACAGGAAGCGCTTTGAGTTCGATGCTTTCCATGCGATCGAGTGATTTCAGTCGAGACTGAGCTTGTTTTGCTTTGCTGGCTTTTGCTCCAAAGCGCGCAACGAAAGCCAGAACTTCGTCTCGTTTTTCTTGGAGAGAAAGAGCACGGGACTCGAGTTGGGTTCGAAGAAGAGTTTTTTGTTCAAAGTAATCGTCGATATTGCCGTTGTATTTAGTGATGTCACCTTGTTCAACTTCGACAACGTGATCGGTTGTTCTACGCAAAAACTCTCGATCGTGAGAAATTAATAAAAATGCACCCTTGTAGCCTTGAAGAAAATTCTCCAATACAAGTGTTGTCTCTAGGTCAAGATAGTTTGTGGGCTCATCAAGGAGCATAAGATTGGGTTCTTGGCCAATCAGGTAAAGCAGTTTGCAGCGCATACGATAGCCACCACTCAATGAGGTTATGGGCTTAGCGAATATTTCGTCCGTCAAACCAAGTTTTCTCGCGAGGCTTTTGAGTTTCCAGAGAGGAGTTACGCAATCTCTGCTAAGATAATCCTCTACGCTTTCATCTCCTTGCCAGTTGTCGTGCTGGGCAAGGTAACCCAGTCGAAGTGATTTTGCTTTGATAACATCGCCACTATCCAGAGTTTCTTGACCTGTCAGAATTTTAAAAAGAGTGGTTTTGCCGGCACCGTTTGGTCCAATCACACCTATGTGCTCTTCTTCATTCACGGCAAAACTTGCTTCGTTAAAAAGTATTTTTGTTGCAAAAGCTTTGGATCCTTTTTGAAGTTGAAGAAGATTCATTTCTTTTTATCTCTTGAGTGAGTTTGATGAAGTTTGTGAAGGCGTCAGTCGAAGTTTAGAAATTCTATAGGACGAAGTTCCGTTAACAGCGAAGCCTAAGATTTGAGGATTCACAAGAAAAGTTGAATTTTCAAGTGTCAGGGGAATTGTTGCAACTTCTTGAGAGAGAAGAATTTCTTGGGCTTTTTGAAGTTTCTGTTCGCGTATTGATTCTTGAGCATTGAGGGATTGCTGGAGAAGTAAGTCGTACTGCGGGTTGCACATCTGAGGGTAGTTTTGGCCGCTCTTACATTTAAAAACATCCAAGAAATTAAGAGGGGCAGGGTAATCTGCGACCCATCCTTGTTGAAAGAGAGGATATTCTCCTGTCTTTTGAGATTTTAAAAAAACTTTCCATTCTTGAGGAATAAGCTCAAGTTCTAGTCCAAGGTGTTGTTTGAGTTGCTGCTGTAGAAATTCAGCAATAATTTTTGCTTTGGGGGTAGAGGGAAAAAGGTAATCCATTTTTTGAGGTGGATTTTTAATCTTTGACCATATTTTTTTTGCAGCTTCAGGATTAAAGAATGAATTAAATGAATTTTTTTTGTTTGCATGAGGGTTTAAGAGGCTTTCGGGAACCCAAGAGGAGCTTGGAGTGGAATCGCTTGCAAGAAATTTTTTCAAAAGACTTCGATCTATGCAAAGAGCAATGGCTTTTCTAACAAGTGTATTTTTCGTAAGAGGGTGCTGGGTGTGAAGGCTCATTCCTACGGTAAAAAGAGTGGGGAGGTTTCGGAGGCCTTTTTCTGATTTTGAAAGTTCAGACAAAAGATGAAAGGGAACTTTTTGAAGAATGTCAAAGTTACCTTTTTGGTAAAGAGTCACAGCGGTATTTCCTTCTTGCACAACACGAAACTCTACTTCTTGAAAAGCTTCTTTGAGTTCTTCTTGATTCCAGTAAAAAGGATTTTTCGCCGCAACAATTTTTCCTTGTTGGGACCATTCTTTTAAAAGATAGGGCCCCGCTGAAACGTAGTTGAGGGGGTCTGTCCATTTGGATCCAAATTTTGAAATAATGTCTTTGCGAATGGGCATCATGACGCCAAAAGTTGTGATGTCATTCCAATGGGGAAAGGGTGCCTCAAGATGAATTTGAAAAGTTCGGCTATCAAGGGCTTTCACTCCAACTTTAGAAAAATCTTTTAATTTTCCTTCAAAAAATTGTGAAGCATTTTGAATAGGAAAGAGAAAACTTGCAGATAGAGCTGCGTTTTCAGAGGTGAGAGCTCTTTCAATGGCATCGACAAAATGCTGTGCCAAAAGATCTTTTCCGTCACTCCATTTGAGTTGAGGCCTTAGTTTATATGTGTAGGTTTTTTGATCAGAGCTTATCGTCCAAGATTCTGCTAGTGCCGTTTCGATTTGGTTTTTATCGTCAAGTCTAAGAAGTCCCTCGTGAAGGGTGACGATGATATCGCGTGAGGTAGCATCTCCTACAAGTGAGTGATCAATGGAGGGGACTTCACTTGCAAGGCGAATCCTTAAGCGCTTGAGATTTGGGCTTGCAGGATTTTTTGGGCTACAGCAGCTCAAAAGAAAAACTAAAAATAAAATTATATTTCTCACATTCATGTTGGTTTTTTTTGTTCAAGCTCTGACCACCGAGCATAGAGTTTATCAATCTCGCTTTGGATGAATCCAATTTGTTTGTAAATTTCAGCGCTTTTCGGAGTTTCGTCAGAGCTCAGTGTTTCGAGTTCTTTTTCGGCTTTTTGAATTTTACTTTCCATCAAATCAAGTTCACGTTGTTCGTTATAGGTGAGTTGATTTTTCTTTTTAACTTCTTGTGACGATTGAGCTGTTTGCGTCTTTTTTTCTTTTTCAATAATTTTTGAAGAGGCTTGTTCTTTTTGCCATCCTTCCCATTGCTCGAGGGTTGAAAAACTCTCGACATGTCCAATGATATGTTTTTGATCAATCGCAAGAATTTGCGTGGCTACTCGGTGCATGAAGTATCGGTCATGAGTTACTAAAAGGATAGCTCCAGGAAATTCAATCAAGCGATCTTCCAATATATTAAGTGTTACCATGTCGAGGTCATTGGTTGGTTCATCGAGGACAAGTACATTGGCTTCTTTCAGCATGAGTCGAGCAATAAGAAGTCTGGATTGTTCACCTCCAGAAAGTTTGGCAACGGGCATAAGCATTTTTTCTGCAGAAAATAAAAAGCGGTCAAGGTAACTTCGGACGTGAACATAATTGCCGTTGAATTTAACATGATCACCCGCAGGGCAAATAGTTTGGAGGACTGTCGCGTTCGGATCAAGGCTCTCGCGGTTTTGTTCAAAATAGGCAACAGAGAGATCATCAGAAAGTTGCACGTGACCGGTGTCAGGTTTTTCAATTCCTAAAATAAGTTTTAGGAGAGTCGACTTCCCTGCGCCGTTTGCACCGAGGATACCGATTTTGTTTCCGGGGCTTAAATAAAGATTAAAGTTTTTAATGATTGATCGACCGTCGTAGGATTTAGAAAGATTTTTTGCCTCAATTAATTTTTTGGGATTTTTTTCAGCCCCAACAAACTTAAGATTTACTTCGCGTTTTTTATTGAGTTCTGCAAGTTCTTGAACGTTATCTGCAAGTTCATGAGCACGTTCAATTCGCGCTTGTTGTTTAGTCGTGCGAGCTTTGGGTCCGCGACGGAGCCATTCTGTTTCTCTGCGTAAAGTATTGCGCATGGTTGTCTCTTGGCGTTCAAGAGCGTGGAGCATGTTTTCTTTGACTTCGCAGTAGTTTACAAAGTCACCTTCCACAACAAGTAATCCGTTGGGATTTCTAAAATCGAGCTCCCAGATCTTTTTTGAAATTCTATTTAAGAAGAGTCGATCGTGAGTCACGGTGAGAGTCGCAAAGGGGGCATTCGAGAGGAATTCTTCAAGCCACAAGATGCTTTCTACATCTAAATGGTTGGTTGGCTCGTCTAAGAGCATAAGGGAAGGATTGCGAAGGCATTCTCTTATGAAAGCAACTTTTTTCCTCCACCCACCAGAGAGTTCACTCATGAGAGTTGTGTCGATAATTCCCGCAGCTTCAAAGTTGAGATGCGACATCATTTCTTGAGCTTGAGCAATTGCTTGCCAATCGTGGGGATCGTGAGCGCCTTCCATAATTGTTTCGTTTACGGTTGATTCAAGATTTACCTGGGGGTTTTGCTCGAGATAGGAGATGGAAAGTCCTTGCTGAAGAGAAAGGGTGCCGCTATCCGCTTTAATCTTACTACTTATAATTTTGAGAAGAGTGGATTTTCCCGCTCCATTAGGTCCGATGAGACCGATATGATCAGAGGATTCTATTCCAAAGCTGATGTCTTTAAAAAGGGGGCGACCCGCAAAACTCATATTGAGTTTGTGGGAACTTAGTAAAATTGTCACGAACGAGAGTCTACAACTTTTGCAGAGATTTACCAAAGCGATTCATTACTGAGGCATGTAATAAAGCTTGGGTGTATTTATATATGTACCAAGGAAGACGAGGCCTAAAGCCATGAATGGCAGTGATGAGGTTTTTTTTGTCGGGAGTGACTCGAAACTCAAGGCGTCCCTTCTCAGCGTTTTTGCTTAGTATTCCACCAGTGATGTAAAAAAGAATTCGATCTTCAGAGCTTCGTTTTTTAGACATCGTGAGTTCAAGAAGGGTAATGGGAAGTCCAAAAAATTTGAATTTTGTGATTTCGCCTTCTGTTTTTGCTTGGATGAGCCCTCGGAAGTTTTTGTTAAGCCAGTGCACATATTCTTGGCTGGCCCACTCTGCATTTTTTTCTTTTGGAAGCGGTAAACGTTGAACGGATTGAACTATACGTATGTGTTTATCGGAAACAGGTTTTTTGTAGGCCTTTGGCTCGTCAAGGAGCTTAAATTCACCTGTTTGTTCTTGTGGGAGTTCATTTAGAGTGTCGTCAAAAGTTTTGTATTTCCAGTTAGGAATAAGGAGAGATTTTTTGGGGTCGGGGCTCATGTCGTGTTCAAGGGATTCTACAAGTGGATACACAAGATTTTTGGGCGCACCAGTAATCAATCGAATCCAAAGTTTTGATATTTTTGGAGAGACAAACGGTACTTTAATAAAGAATCTTTTTTTGTTCATTTTTTTTGCGCATTTTGTGAGCATGTCTAAATAAGAAACATTTTGTCCGTTTTGTAAGTCAAAGCTCCCTTCTACAGATGGATTCATGACGACTTGAAAAATACTTTCTGCAACGTCTTTCACGTGAACAGGAGAGCTTGGACTGAGAGTCCAAGCAGGACAAATCATAACGGGAAGTCTTTCTACTAATCGAATAAGCATTTGAAACGAGGATCCCTCACTTCCCATAATCATTGCGGCTCTAAGAGAGACAACGGGGATCTTGTGAGATTTAAAAATCTCTTCAACTTCTAAACGGCTTCGTAAGTGCAGAGAAAGTTCTTTGGAATGAGAATCTTTTCCTGCAGGAATAATTCCACCCAGGTAGATGATTCTTTTGAGATTGTTTTTTTTTGCGGCACGAGCAAAGTTATCCGCAAGAATAAGGTCGTAATCTTCAAAGTTTCCTTGTGATAATTCAGACGAAGGAAGCATGGAGTGAACAAGATAAATAGCTTGATCTTGACCTTTAAGAGATTCTTCAACGTCGAGAAGAGAAAAAAGATCGCAGCGCTCTTTTGTAAAACGACCTGAGTTAAATTGGTTGAAGGATCGAGCAAGAGCTTTGACTTGAATGTCTGGATTTCTTAAGAGACGATCGATCAGGTGTTTTCCGATAAATCCACTTGCGCCTGCGATAGCAATTTTCATATGAGTTATCTTACAGGATTTTTAACTTCAACTGGGCGTAAGCGCTGAAAATAAAACATAAAAGAAAATAATACTCCTGACGTTACAAGTGGGATTGCAAAGCCCACGTAGCCAAGTTTATCAAACGCAAAAGCACCCATTGTTGAGCCTATTCCAAAAAAGAAAATAATTCCTATGCGCATAAAGTTCGCTTTAGATTCCTCTTCGGTATGACCTTGAATCTTTTTGCGATAGAGAAAGCGAATGAGTCCTATACCAAGGTCTGTTGTCACTCCTGTAAGGTGAGTTGTTCTCACGACTGATTTTGAAACACTGGTGATGGTTCCGTTTTGCATTCCACAAACTAAACATAAAATTGCGAGGAGTGTGTAACCGTGAAACTCAACGAGGGGGGATCCAAATTCACCAAAAAAACCGTAAATTCCTGCCATGAAAATAAAAAGAATAAGAAGAAACATAATTCCAAAGGGAAAGTAATATTTGGGTTTTTTATGCTGTTTCAACCTTATGTCTACGCATAGTCCGCTAAACATGGCACCCAATAAAAAAAATAAAGGAACTGTCAGCATTCCAAGAGCATGCAATGTTTTGCCTTGGCTTAACTCATGCCCAAAAAAAGTAGCAAATCCTGTGACATGAGAAACAAAACGATGGCAAGCTAGGAAGCCTCCCATGTTGAGAAGACCTGCTTGAAAAGCCATAGTCATCCAAACGCTCACATTTGAAGGAGCATAGTGTGAAATGGACTCGTTTCCGTAAAGCAAAATTCACCCCCAGCTATTAATTTAAGCGAGCAAATGCTGAGCTGCAACAGAGGCGAATTAATATGGCTTTATTTATTCGCCAACACTTGCCAAAAAATTGTGAATAAAGAAAAAGAGAGAGGGGAAGAGAGGTTTCTAGGCTAAATGAATTTTTTAAGACCAAAGTGTTTTTTGTTAACGATTGGATTGTTATTGTTTTCTTTGAGGTCATTCGCTGAAAAACCACCGTTTAATGAGAGAGAGTTTTTGGATAATATTAAATCATCGTTTGGATGCAAAGATTTTCGTGATTTAATTTGGTCAAATTTCTACAAACACTACGAAGATATTTACAATTCAAATTATAATGAAGGTGATTTAGATCGTCTTTTGACCATTCATGATTCGGATCTTCGCCAGTATGTGAGTGCTTTGGTAGTTTTACTTTTTGCAGAAGCTCCTCGAATGCTTAAGTTGAGTGACCCTCATTTAATTTTAGAGGCTTTAAGTGCAATCGAGTTAGGAGATCGGAGTACCCCAGCTAAAAAAACGATTTCACAAAAAGCAGAGTTCTTAATTTTTAAAATTGAAGATCGAGTGAAAGAATTAGGTGTGGAGTGTTCTCGTTCTTCAAATAAGGATCTTTTAATTCCTGATAAAGCCCCTCTAAAGCGTCTTTTTAATCCTCAAGCAGGAATTCAAAAAGTTTTTTCTACTTTCTATCAAAGTTGTGAGGTTCTTGATTTTCCTCTCCTTAAAAATTCAGATGCAGATGTTCAGGGAATTTCTGTGATTGGTAATCACCCCGATGGCATTGGAAAGAGAAGAATTATTCGCTCCAAAGAAAGGGTAAATGCTACTCATTTTTACATTCAAAAAATTCCTCAATTAAAAGATCCTGGGTGTCTTAATATTCGTGAAAATCCTCCTATTTACAACTATGGAGGAAAACCTTACGCAAGCCACGAAATCGATTCGCCGCTCAATTTCTTTAAAAGAAGTGGATCTGGATCAAACACCTTAGGAATTGACTGTGCCGCTTTAGTTTTTTCAAATCTAGCAGCGGCTGGACTTAAGCTTAAGGCTAATTCAACTCTCAAAGCTGTTAACGTTTACGGGGTGTCCTCGGCAATGCTGAGGAATCCTCAGTCAAACGGTTTAGATTGCATTCAGAAAGTGACATTTTATAAAGAGGAAAGTCTTAAGGTTGGTGATATTATATCTGCTCCTGGTCATACGACGATGGTCGATTCGGTGGGTGAAGATCCCTTTGGTATTTCAACAATTAATCAAGTGACTGATTGCAAAGCTTCAAATATTTCAGCCTCTCGTTTCAACTTCAGTATTATACAAAGCGCTCCTATAAAAAATGGTCTTGGAGTAAACAGTATTTCGATTCGTGAGTATCTCAAGTGGGATGGAAGTTGGGGCGCGGGACTTCTATTTTATGCATTAAAGGCTTGTCGTGCAAAGTTTGGTATTATTTCATCAACGCCCTATCCAAGTGGTCTCTCTATTGTTAGGCACAAGGGAATACCGGAATGTTTAACAACTCCTTTGAGATTGGTATCTGAGGCTTGTGTGAGTGCTTGTAATGGTGGTTAGGAACGCTTATAAGAAATTTTCTCTAAATTGTGATTAAAAAATTTACAATTCCCTTATTTCTTTTGTGTTGTTTTCAAGCTCAAAGTCTCGTCCTGCAGTCTGTTCCTCTTAAAGTAAAACCTGGATATTCTTGTGTCGCTCTTTATGGTCGGATGAACGAAGCCAAAGGCGTATTTTTGTCTGGAGATTTTGCTAAAAGAGTTTCATCTTATTTGGGTGCTCAATATAATTTTTCAAATCAAGCGATTGTAGTTACTGGGGCTGAGATTGATGAGTTAATTGAGAACCTTTCTCTTAGAAAAGATTATCCAGGAAGATCTTTGCTCATTATTGAACCGGGTTTTAGATTAGCTTTTCAAGATTTAATTTACGATCAAATAGATAGAGGTCTCGTAAAAGAAGTTCTTCCTCAAAATAGTGTTTCGCCTAAAACGGATTCAGTTTTAAGAGCTCTTGAATATGCAAAAGAAAGCGGAATAGCTTTTGTCTTAGGAAACTCTGTTGAATTAAAAACAACGGGCATGGATAAGGTCACTGAAATATTCTTTTATCGAAAAAGTTTTTTCTCTTTTTTTAAAGAATTTTAGTAATTATTTACTCACTTTTTCTAATATTTTTTTTGATTGATTTTCATCTATGAGCAAAAACTGATTGAGGCTCTCTTCAAAGGCATAAACATCGGCCTGTTTTAGTTCAAACCACCAACCATGAAGGGAGAGTTGGCCCTCCTTTATTTTCTTTTCGACAATAGGATAGGTTCTTAAATGTTCCAGTTGCTTGATGACATTTAATTGAGAAAGTTTGTTGTGGGGAGCAAGATTGTTGGGTTCGTCTTTGATTTTACGTAAAGTTTCGAGTGAGTCATCTCCGTGGCGAAGCCATGAGCGCAGATTAACCATCTCAAGTTTTTCGCGTCCATTGATGAGAGCTTGCATTGCTCCACATTCAGAGTGACCACAAACAATGATACTCGATACGTTTAATGTGTTGAGCGCGAATTCAATGGCCGCAGCTTCGGATTCGTCAGCACTTGATTGGCCATTTTCACCGCAACATGGAACCATGTTACCCACATTTCTTACGACAAAAAGATCACCTGGATCTGTGGAGGCAAAAACGTTTACAGCCACGCGGCTATCAGAGCATCCTATGAATAAAACATCTGGCTTTTGCCCAAGAGCTAAACGTGCAAAGGTTTCGCGATATCCTGGAAGAATATCTCTTCTAAATCGAACAATTCCTTCAACAAGTTTTTTCATAAAATTTCATTAATAACAGTATCATAGACCTTTGGTGTTATTCGAGTTTGTCACTCTATAGAGGTTCTTTCGGAACAGATTAATAGCTTGACTGGCATAAACGATTAACGCATTATGTCAATAATTTATGATTCTCCATAAATTCAAGAATAAAATTATTTTCTTAGTTTTAGCACTTTCTTCGCAATTTATTTTTGCAAGTGCAGAGATAAAGCCTCCCTGCAAATGGCTTCTTGATGCCGGTTTTTTAATCAGTAAGAAATTTGATACTTCTCGCAAAGTGGAAGTCAAATTTCGACAGGACTATCCTCTAATTGCGGATTCTTTATTGGCTTTTTCAAAAGATAGAGACACGACATTCTTTATTCTGGAGTACATCCAAGGAATTGGTACTGGATTGTTTGATGTTCCACGGAAACCAAATTTCTCTGAAACAGTCCCTCAAACTCTCTTAGGTTCAAAGCATGTGGAAAACGTGGTGGCACCAATTTTGGTAGTTAGAGATGTCATTCAAGAATCAGAAAATAAATATAATCTATCTGATCACATGTATATTCCTCGTCCTATTTTGAATTTCTTTAAAGACAGCCTTTTAAAATCAAGTGCGATCTCGCAGTATCACATTTTAAATTTACCGCTTTCCATTTTAAGTCAACGCGATCTTAGTTTAAAGGAAAATCATATAATCATACATGAGTTCGCTCATTTACTTTTTTATTCCAATTTATTTAATAAAAATCTTTTGGGTAGAGAGACTGTTTATAATCCTTTTGATGAACCAAGCCTCTGCCAAGATTCTCTTGATCATTATGAAAAACTTTCGTCAAGTTCAACAAATTTGTATGTTGCAAGCAGCGTACTCTCGGCACAAGTTTGTGCAGGTAGGGTTCCATCAAAAGATTTAAAAGATACTTTAATAAATGAGGTTGTAAGCTCCTACGAAATGTCTTTGAAGATCGAAGAATTTCGAAACAAATCCATTCTTGGTGGACATAAATTAAGTATATTTTATAAAAAACACAAAAGATACGCGGAAGTTTATTCCGATTTTGTTGCTTCAGTTATACTTCGAGATCCCAACATTGCTGTGCGTGTTTTTGATCATTCAAAGAATGATGCATTGTTAAGATGTTTTGATGTCAATTTTGAAAAACTTTTTTCAATAGAACAGCAAAGTTTTTTGGATAGAAAGTACAGTAATAACGTTCACATACAGCTTTACAGGGAAAGATATAAATTATGGCAACATTTCTACGGCAAATTAGGAAAAAACCCCGGAGAAGATCTTGGCTATGATGGGATTGTTCTTCGTGAGGCTTTTAAGATTCTTGCCACTTCACTGTATAAAGAAAATAACCTTTAATTAATTGGTCGCTTTATTCGTGCTTATGAAGAGGGCTTATGATACAGTGCTTCAAAAGTAAAAATAATGAATAATTTTAAAGAATTAAACCTAAGTGCCCCTCTCATGACTGCTATTGAAGGTTTGGGGTACGAAAAGCCTAGTCCTATTCAGGCTCTTGCGCTTCCAATTTTGTTGGGTGAACCGACTGATTTTGTGGGCTTGGCTGCAACGGGCACGGGAAAGACAGCTGCGTTTGGCATTCCTCTCTTAGAAAAGTTACCTATGAGTGCCCGCGGAGTTCAGGCGATTATTCTTTGTCCAACTCGCGAGTTAGCCTTACAGGTTGCTCAGCAGCTTAATATTATAGGTAAAGCAAAAAATATTCACACTCTCCCCATTTACGGAGGTGCGAGCTACGGCGATCAGATGCATGGTCTCAAGCGAGGTGATGCGATTGTTGTGGGAACTCCCGGTCGAGTCATCGATCATATTGAGCGAGGCACATTAAAACTCGATAAAGTTACAACTGTTATTTTGGATGAAGCTGATGAAATGATTTCTATGGGATTTAAAGAAGATCTCGATAAAATCCTAGAATCTGTTTCAAAAGAAACAAGTAACATTTGGCTGTTTAGTGCAACCTTTAGTCGAGAAGTTCGAAGAGTGGCAGAAACTTATTTGCGAAAACCTCGTCAGGTTGAAATCAATAGAACAGAGGTTCTCTCCAATACGGTTGAGCAATTGTATTACGTAACTCGCGAGCAAAATAAGCCCGAGATTATTTGCAAATTAATTGATGCGGCTCCTGATTTTTTTGGAATTATTTTTTGTCAGACAAAAATTTTGGTTACGGAATTGTCTCAGTATTTGAGTGATCGCGGTTACAAGGTTGATTCTCTTCATGGAGATAAGAGCCAGATTGAGCGCGAAAAAACAATGCGTGCTTTTCGTGAGCGCAAGGTAAACATGATTGTATGTACTGATGTGGCTGCTCGTGGGCTTGATGTGAAAGATGTGACTCATGTTATCAATTACTCGCTCCCTCGAGAGCTTGATAATTATGTTCATCGAATTGGTCGAACTGCAAGAAGTGGTAAATCTGGTTTTGCTTTAAATCTTGTAACACCTGCGCAGCGTGGATTGTTGGCGCTGACAGAAAGAGTTACGAAAAGCAAGATGAAGGAAGGTGTGCTTCCGACCCGTCGAGAATTAGCAGAGAAAAAATTAATTCCATTGCTTGACCAGTTTAAAGGACAGGTCAATTTTTCAAGAGCGATGGAAGTTTTGGGTTCAGAATGGAAGCAGTTTTTAGGGTCTATGTCTCCAGATGAGATTGCAGCTCGCTTTTTGTGTATGAAAATGCCTGAGCTTTTTTCGGAAGAAAGAGAAATTCCAAAAATGACTTTTTCAAATGCACGAGACTCCGAGCCTCGAGATAGAAATCGAGGAGGAAGAGATCGTCGTCGTTCTCAGCATCGCAGTGGTGGCGGTGGCGGTAACGGGCGTTTTAGAGGGCGAGATAATCGAGGCGGAGGCGAGGGTAATCGTCGTTTTGGAGAAAACCATCGTTTTTCATAAGGATCTTCTCATTAGTAAATTTTTGACAAGGTTTTTTGTGTAAAGAATTATTGTATTCTTCATCATAAAAAATTTACCAAATCCAATCTTATAAAGAAAAAATCTGAGACGAAGTGAGAAGCTATCTCCTAATCTTAAAAGGAGATTTTTTATTTCTTGTTTTTCAGCAATTGATAGATACCTATTTTCTACAAGAGCTATTGAGAAGAGGATTGCGTGAACTTTTCTTTTTTCGTTGACCACTTGAATATCCCAATTTCTTTTTTTAAAAGCAGGGATTATAGATTCTTCAAATATTCTGCACAATCCTTCTATTTGTATTTTAGAATTGTGTCTTTGCTGCCGATAGTTGGTCCATGATCTGTATTGGCATAAAATTGATTTGATATGCACGTTTCCAAAGCCTAAGTCGGCTAGTCTTACGGTAAGATCATAATCTTCTCCGAACGACGGACGGTTTTTAAAAAAATTAGCTTTTTGTAATGCTTTTTTTTTGAATAGAATCATTGAACAAGTAGTTTTTAATCCGGTTATGGACTCCTTGAGAGCTTTTTCGGAATCTAAAAATTCAATATTTCTAAATAATTTTCTTTTAGAAGTAACTAGCCCCTTTTTATCTATTATTTCACATTGCGCATGCGCATATCCTGCATCGGGATATTGATGAAGCTTTGGCACAAGAGTTAAAAGAAATTCTTCTTTTAGGACATCATCTGAATCTAAGTTAACAACAAATTCAGTATCTGGTTGTGATAGCACCCAACTTCTATTTTCTGCAATTCCGATATTTTTCGGCTGTTTGTAATAATGTATACGCTTGTCCTTGCTGCAGAGTTTTTTCATAACTTCATCTGTATTATCGGTGCTCGCATCATTTGATACCCAAACTTCTACTTCAAATGGCCCAATTTGATTGAGGGCACTCATAATAGAAGCCTCTATAAACTGGGCTTGATTGTAAGTTGGAATACAAACTCCAACTTTTTCTTTTTTTTGATTAACCATTAGTAAAGTTTATTATTTTTAAAAGTTTTTTGTTCAAATTTAGGTCATTTTTTTGATTTAAAAAGTAAAAGAGACAAGATGAGGTTTGCAAATGAGTCAAGGTTGCCTTCAAAAATGAATAGATTTGTTACTTAGATATAAAACCTTCAATGACTAGTTTTAAATCAAAATTGATCGTTTTTAACTGTAGAAGTTTTAGTCAGAGTGCGCGCACTTTGCTTACAACACATTTCTGCAAACTGGTATAATAACTGGCCGGTAAAGTAGAAATGAAAAATACAAACAGATTTCTTTTTTCGTTGGTCGTGTTTTTGGGGTTTGCTCCAACTCGATCTTTTGCGAATGAAGATGCTTTGTTTTTTCAAAAAGCTCGAAGGGTGTTAAAAGAGTCTGCTAAACTTTATGATAATCAAGGTGTCTCACTTGGCCTAAGCGGTTCAGGTGTTGCAGGTGCAGGTATATCTATTGATGCTGTAAATTTTGACGGAAAAGTTGCTTTCTTTTGTTCTTCAAATGCAAGCTTGAAAGTAGAAAACACTGTTGGTTTTTCTAGTGATATTAGCTACATTTCAACTCGAGGATGTAGGGTTCCAGGAGACTATGAGGGGCTCTTTGTATCGATGACTGGATATGGAGGTTTAGCTGCATTGGGCAAGGTGTCGGTTGGGGGATCTGTTTCTTACGGGTTTAATTTTGCATCACTTTTGGATACCCTTAAAAATAATTTTGTAAACAATCCCAAAAACTTTCTCGCTTTGTTAATCGAAATTCAAAGAGTAGCTACTTGTTTGCAGTCAGACGCCGGTTCAAAAATGATCAAGTTTTTTCTTCATGTCATTTTGAAGAATTTAGAAAATTTAGAAAAACGCGTTACTGATCCTATACTTAAAAGTGAAATCTCTATTGAGATTTCAAGGACAAAGAAGATTTTAAATAATGAAGTTTTTATTTCTTCATGTGGATTTGAAAAGGTTTCAGAAAATCTAAGCAAGTCAAAAATGCAATATCTTCAGTATACCTTGGAGTCTATTCAAGACTTTAAAACGTATGCTTCTTTTTTACCTACCAAAAAGCAATTAGCTTTAATTGTTGATCAAACAATTGATGCACAAAGCTTTCCATTTTTAAGACAGCTTTTATTTAATATTTTTAGAAATGATATGAGTGGGTGTGATTCGCTGAGTGCTTTTTATAGTCAAGGTATTGGGGGAAGTGTTCCCTTGTTGGGGCTTCCGGCAAGTTTAGGTGTCGGTGTTGGATTATCACATTATAAAAAGATAGGGCCTACTCTAAATGTAAGAGAATTAAGCGAAAACGTTATTGATCGTTACGTGCAAAATAATGGATTGAAAAATTTAGCCATTGATTTAAATGGCTATGCTCGTGTTTGTACGGCTGCTGGTAAGTGTGTTTGGAAGGCAGCTTGTATGATGACTGATCGCGAAGGATTTGCTTATGGTGTTAAGAAAATTAAAAGTGTTTGTAGCGAGTCTGTTAAAAATACCGTTGCCTTCTTAAATGGCATGTATGAGTGTTTCAAGTACAACTTTGAAGAGTTGACCTTGAGACCTTATGAGATTTTATCGAAAGTTGGAAGTGAACCATGAAAAATAAGTTTTTAATAATTTTATTGTCTTTGTTTTTTTGGAGTTTCTCAAAGGCACAGGTGAGTACTTTTCATAATGCCCTTGTTGATTTTCATTCAAAAATTAAAGGCTTGGAAAAATCTACAAAGCTTCCTTCGACATATAGAGAGTTTACTTCTTTTTATTCTCAAGATTCTCATTCTGTTTTTATTTCTTTGAGGGACTCGTGGTTGAAGCTTTTGATGGCAATGCCTGATGCTTTAACTTCAGAGGAATCTAGCTTGGTTGCTGATTTTTCTGAAAATAAGTTTCTTCAGCAGCTGACGCTCGAAGAGCTCACATATTATTCATTTATATATGAGTCATGGACAAATGTGGAATGTCTTGCAAAAGTTCGTCCTTTTATGAAAGGTGCCTTAAAGGTTTTTGGGACTCGAGGAGCTCCTTTTGGATTATCCACAAACGCATCTCTTTTAACAGCTACGTATTTGAGTTTTAAGCCTTCTTCTAAGATTTATTCAAAGTCGATACATGCGTGTTTGAATTTGCAAGGTGAGCAGTCTCTTGTGTCTTTTCTACAAATATCAAAAGACTTGGTTCTTATTGAGTCTTCTAAGGAAACTCCTGTTGTATTGAATTCTGAGCTTGTACGTGGCCGCTATAAAACTTTATTAAAGAACCCTTTGTCTTTAGAAGAAAAGGCCGTTGAGTTGGATATTTATAACCAAGGTCTTGGAGATAATTTGGTAAATTACAATATATGCTTTCCCTCTAGCCCGGGTCTTGAGGATAGATGTTTTAACGCTTTTGGAAAAACTTGTTCTTCTAGAAGAAATTAAAAAATAAAGCTTAAATTTATCTGTTTAATTTTTAAAATAGTGGCAAAATAATCTTCTAGGGAATGCTTATTTTGAAAAAAGTTAATTTAGCAAAATTCAAGTTAGAACCATTTAGTTGGGGTAGGCCTCCTTTTTTTCGTTTAGTGTGGCATGTCGTAAATCTTTTCATACTAAGAAATCCGCTCGTTGTTTTTTCATTTGTTAGAAAATTTTTCCTTTTTTTGTTTGGTGCTAGGGTTGGTAGTGGATGTATCCTGAGACATGCTCTATCCGTAAAATGTCCTTGGTTTCTAGAAGTGGGTGATAATGTTTGGTTCGGTGAAGGTGTTTGGGTTGATAATTTAACCCATGTGAAAATTTCTTCAAACGTTTGTATTTCACAAGGAGCTTATTTGTGTACGGGAAATCATGATTGGTCAAAAGAAGATTTTCCGATGATGGTTGCTCCTATTGTTGTTCACGAGGGTGTTTGGATTGGTGCTCGATCTAATATTGGTCCTGGAAGCGTTTTAGAAGAAAATAGTATTATTACGTTAGGAGTGGCTTTTACTGGAGTTGCCAAATCGAATTCTATCTATTCTTACGCGTCTCAAAATTACTGCATCAAAGAAAGAAAGTTTAAATCTTAAATCTTCACTTGTAAAAATTCGCTGGCGCGTGTGGTGTAGGCGGGTGTTTTCATTTGGCTTAGCATTTTCCAGAATTGGTGAATCCCGCAGGCGGCAAATTTCACAGTGTTTTTTCCTTCTCGTTGATTAATCCCATCTATTGTATGCATCAGTTTTATTTCCTGAGGAGTGTCGAAGTTGCTAAAAAAGTCTAATTGGGAGCTTCCTTGAGGATGAATTGCAGATAAGATAATGCCTGCTTTTTTATATTCAAAACCTTTTTTGTAGATAGATGAAAGCAATTCAAAAGCTTTGTGGATTAATTTATTTGTCACAGATGTGCTCGATAAAAGAGTGGCGTGAGCAGAATTAAAATATTGGGGATTGTTTTTAAAAGGGTTAGTTTGAATAAATACCGCGAGGCTTTGTGTGCAGGATTTTTGTCTTCTTAACTTCTCACAAGCGTTTGTGACATGATTAGCGATAGATTCTTGTAATTCTTGGAGAGTTGTTACCGGGCGGCCAAAAGAGCGAGAGGAAATGATTTGTTTTTTATTTTTAATATCTTCTAAATCAAGACGGGATTCTCCACGCAGTTCTTGCAAAATGCGACGACCAACAACGGTTAAAAGTTTTTGAATAAATTGCTCATTTGCATTTCGCAGATCCCATGCTGTTTTAATGTTGTAGTTTAAAAGTTTCTGCGAAGATTTTCGCCCAATGCCCCAAATATCCTCAACAGGAAAAGAGCGAAGAATTTTTTCTTGGATCAGGGGATCTCTGATGTCAAAAACTCCTTTACTTGAATTTTTGTTTTTTTTAGAAATTTTATTTGCAGCTTTTGCTAGAACTTTTGTAGGTCCAATACCAATCGAAACAGGAATACCCGTGTCTTGGTAAACTTTTTCTTTGATCTGTAGAGCGTATTCACTGAGGTTTCTTCGTTCAAATCCTTTAAGAGATAAGAAGGCTTCGTCGATTGAATAAACTTCCATATCTGGAGAAAAGAGCGCTAGCGTTTGCATAACTCTACGGCTCATATCACCGTAGAGTGAGTAATTTGAAGAAAAAACTTTCACGTCGTATTTTTTGACAAGGTCTTTAATTTTAAAAAAAGGATCACCCATTTTGATACCGAGTGCTTTAGCTTCGTCGCTACGCGCGACAGCGCATCCATCGTTGTTCGAGAGAACGATCACAGGTTTATTCTGGATTTTGGGTTGAAAAACTCGTTCGCAAGAGCAGTAAAAAGAATTACAGTCGACAAGAGCAAAAATTTTATCGGAAGCTGTGGATGGCATGCACGACTACTCCCCAGACTTCAAATGACATGGAGTTTTTTATTTCGAGGGGTTTGTATTCAGAGTTTTCGGCAAGAAGGAAAGTTTGGTTTTTTTTGAAGTGCAGACGCTTGACGGTAAATTCACCATCGACCACGGCAAGAATGATAGATCCTTCAGAAGCTTTAAGAGAGCGGTCGATGATGAGAAGATCGCCGTTGAGAATGCCCGCATCTTTCATGCTGTGACCGCTGACGCGAATAAAAAAAGTAGAGCTTTTGTTTTTGATTAATAAATCGTCGAGCTTGATATCGCGATCAAGGTATTCATCAGCAGGGCTGGGAAAACCCGCAGGAACAAGCGATAAAAAAAGTGGGCAGCCCTCGTGGGATTTTGTGGATTGCCCGGTTTCTGAGGTAGACATCTCCTCTAAATATAGACATCCATACAATTGTATGCAATGCTTGTTTTTTGTGAGCATAAACACTCAAAGTCAATCCTCTGTCGTAGTGGGCGGTATCTATGAGCACTACAAAGGAAAGCAGTATAAAGTGCACGCTCTTGTTCGGCATAGCGAAAGCCTTGAAATGCTTGTTTTGTACGAAGCGCTTTATGAAAATGAACTCGGAAAACTCTGGGTACGTCCTGAGGAAATGTTTCTTGAATCGGTTGTGGTTGAAGGAAAGCCAGTGTCGAGATTTAAGCTTCTGTCATAAGATCAGCTATAGGGTTAAGTCGATTTGCCTGCGAGCTCTTTTGTGCTTTGGGATAAATAATTCTTCATTACTTTGGAGATTTTTTGAAATTTCTTTAAGTTCATCCCAAAGAATTGAGCCAGTTTGTGATTTATAGGGACTGACAAGATAAAGGTTTTGTTCTGCACGAGTTATAGCTACGTACATGATTCTTCTTTCTTCAGCAAAAGGGAATTTTTCACTTTTAGATTTAACCATGCTTATATTTTGTCAAAACATAGAGCTAAAGGTTTAGCTAAGTTAATGCTTAGTTTCGTAATTACCCAATTAATAAAAGAGTTTTCTTGTTTGACATATATTGTTTCAGAAAAAAACCTTTCTTCAATTAAGCTGGCCGAGTCTTTAGGTTTTAAAAAAAAGATTGATTTGGCTGACGTTCAGATTATGGGATGATTCCTTTATTCGATCTGATCTTTGGATTAGAGTTTTACAGGTTCTATAAAGGGTATTGTTCAAGGTATGAAAGATACAGAGTCTATAATTAAATTTTGTTGTCATGAGCTTAAGTCAAATCATCAATGCCATACAGTGATACTTTATGGTTCTTTTGCTCGGGGTGATGCCGGACCTTTTAGTGATTTCGATTTAGTTGGGTTTAGCGCTCAAGCATCAAGTAAAATGAGAGACGCAAGAATTTATGCAGATAGATTTTTAGATCTATTCATCTTTCCACCAAGCGAATATGAGCATACGAGTTCAAGTCATCTTTATATGAGAAACGGTAAAGTACTTTACGATGAATTTGGTAAAGGAAGTGAGTTTTTAAAATCTCTTGAAAAAATATATAATTTAGGACCCGAAAAACTACCCGACGATGAAAAACAAGCAAGGCGAGTTTGGGTTCAAAAAATGATTGCACGTGCTAAGGTTGATGATTTAGAGGGAAGGTTTCGTTTGACGATGCTTAAGTCATCTATTTTAGAAGATTATTTTTTGTTAAGAGACCAGTGGTATTTAGGATCTAAGGAATCTTTCTCGTGGTTAAGAAAAAATGATCCAAAATTATTTCATGATTTTGAAAAAATTTTTCAACCTGATGCCTCTTTGCAAGATTTAGAAAGTTTAGCAAGTGTTGTCTATCGGTAGAGAAAAAGTTAAGAAATTTCTCTAAATATGAAGACAGCGATATGGTTTACGAATGATCTTCGTATTTTCGACAACAAGGCTTTTGTTGCTGCAACGGAGCAAGGGTTTCCGGTCTTAGCTTTTTTTCTTCGTCCTGAATTCGGATCTAAACAATATTTTCAGTTTCAGAATGAGTGCTTGGAGGATCTCGGCCGAGATCTCAAAACTCTCGGGGTTCCGCTGTACGTCTTTGAGTCAAATGAATTGAGTGATCTCATTACTTTTGTCTTACAAGGAGATATTGGGTTCGTTTTTTCTTCCAAGGCTTTTAATTCTCGAAAAAGAGCGCAGCAAATCGAACTTGAACATCAACTCAAGGGCGTAAATTTTAAATACGCTTGCTCAGAAACTCTACTTGATCAGACTTTACTCGATATAAGGCCAGAAAATCTTGATGATACCTTTACGGTATTTCGCAAAAAGATTGAGTCTCGTTGGTTGGTGCCGTCTCTTGTGGCCTCACCAAAGCCTCAACAAGAAATTCCTTCTATGCTGAATGATTTTTCTCGCTTTCTTTTTAAAAATAAATCTTTAAAGAGTGAACCTTCAAAGTTTTTTGGAGGCCGAGCTCAGGGTCTCAAGCGACTGAGTTATTATCTTTCAGAGTCACAAAAGATTTTAACCTACAAAGAGACCCGTAACGGTCTTACTTCCTTTGATGATTCATCTAAGTTTTCTCCTTGGCTTGCGCACGGATGTGTTTCTGCGCGAGAAATATATTGGGCCATCAAAAAATTTGAGCAACAAGTTCGCTCAAATGAATCGACTTACTGGTTGGTTTTTGAGTTGTTATGGAGAGATTACTTCAAGTTTTTAGCAGAAAAGTATCAAGATAAGTTTTTTAGTTTATCGGGCCTTAGACGCAACAAGTTGCCTCTCTCGTTTGGTAGTGAAGATGACTTTGAGAATTGGAAAAAGGGCACTACTCAAAGTGATTTTATCAATGCAAATATGATCGAACTTGCTCAAACCGGCTGGATGTCGAATCGTGGTCGGCAGAATGTTGCTAATTATTTGGTAAAGACTCTTGGTGTTGAGTGGGTCAAGGGCGCTGATTACTTTGAAAAAACTTTGATCGATTATGATTGTGAGAGCAACTGGGGAAATTGGCTTTATCAGTCGGGTCGCGGCACTGATCCCAGAGATCGTATTTTTGATCCTGAAGTCCAGGCTCGCAACTATGATAGAGATCGTTCGTATCGAGATAAGTGGTTGAAGAAGTGGGGTGGGCATGAGTGAAAAAATTGATGAAAAGATCTGTGAAAAATGTGGCCGAACGATCGAGTATCGAAAAAAATGGGCTAAAACTTGGAGCGAAGTTAAATATTGTAGTGAGCAATGTAGAAGAAGAAAACTGACTCCTGAAGATGATATGTACGAGCAGCAGATTTTGGAATTACTCGCAAAAAGGTCTGCGGGTGCTTCGATTTGTCCATCAGAAATATTGGTGGGCGAAGACAAAAAAAATCATCTTAAGATGGAGCAGGTTAGGCAAGCCGCTCGAAGGCTTGTGCATAAAAATCTAATCGTGATTACTCAAAAAAATCGCGTCGTAGATCCTTCTACTTTTAAAGGTCCTATTAGGCTTAAGCGAAAGGTATGAAGGTAAATTTTTATTAAGGATATGATTTCAGAATTTAAACAATTCTTGAGTATTTTTAAGTACAAGATATTCTTGAATTATTCAGAATAATTCTTCACAAAAAACAAATAAACTCTTAATCTAAAAAATAAAATTGTAGTTCTGTAGATATTGATGTTTAAAAAATCGATACTGAAGGGCACGAGTATAGCTGTATTCACACAACCTTAATTTTGAGAAATTAAGGTTAGATAGTACACTTAGATACTATGAAGTTAAGACACATATTTTTAGTGTTTGCTACTCTTTTAGTACTCGAGTCTCATGCTGTGGATTCTTATAGTTGGTACAAGTCGACTGGTTATGAATCATTGAAAAAGAAATTCGATGTGGGAAACGGAGCCAGCGAAAGTAGTATATTGGCTGGTCTTAGAAGTGCGAATAAGTATACGGTACCGAAGAGAATGACTTCGATGAAAAAGGACGAGCCGATTGCTCGTGGTTTTCGAGCAAGTGATTTTCTAATTAAGCTAAAGCATTACACGAAGTTTTATCCCAATAATGCGCTTGTGTACGCGGCGGGGGGAGATCACAGCTCTGAAGAAATGAAGTTTGGAAGCGAGTTACTGGAGGATTTGAAAAAAACCTATGAAACTCTTCCTTTAGGAAAGCAAAGTGCATTTGCAGAAGAACTAGAAAAACTTTTAAAATCTATATTAAGCCCAGACGATTTTAAGAGACTTCAACAAAAACGCCAAGAATGGATAGCAAGAGAAGAGGCTAGGGGGAACTCTATCGCGCCCGATAAGCCTGACCTGACTCCAAGCAAACATCCAGATCATTCCAGGCACTAGGGTTTGATCGAGATATATGCTGAGCTTACTTTAGCCCCTCAAGCTGACGCTTTGTCAGCTCAGCCTCCTGATTTGCAGACCGCGATTGTGAAAAAGCTTGTGAACAGTATCGAAATTAAGTCTGAGGGTTTTGAAATCGAGTTTCTTGTGGGAAAAGAGCGATTGAGTAGGGAGCTGGGGGCTACGGCCCCCGGTTCGGCGGATTTTAGGCAAAGCGAACCCACAAAACTTTTTTTAGTGTCGGTGGTTCGAGAAGATTGACAAATGGTGGAGGCGGTGGGAGTTGAACCCACGTCCGAAGCAGCGAGGCATTGGGCATCTACGCGTGTAGTAACTGACTTAATTTAAAAACAAAGCTGACTCAGAAACTAAGACTACTTTGTTTCGATCAGCAGTAAGGTTTCGGGTCTAATGGCTGCTGAGCCCAAAAGTTCCTAGTCGTCATAATGACGAAGTTTCAAACACCAACGACCGAGACGTCTGAACTTCGGCTACCTAAAATTAAGCAGCTAATGCTAATTGGTTTGTGCCAACTAATTTTTGCACGAATGGATTTAAGAGTGCTCGTACTCACTCTACGCGCCACCGAAATGCTCAACCGTCCGTCGAAGCCTGGCGCCCCCATAAGTCAATCTTATAACACACTTCGCTTTGCGAGATGACAGTTTTCCATTTGCTTGTCTTCTTTTGCGTAAGCTGAACAAAATGCTGACGCTTTTTGCAAAGATTTAAAACAAATCGTAACAATTCATCCTCCAGAATCAGCAGGTAAGGACCGATACTATTCTTAGTCATGTCGATGGAAAGGTTTGGAGATCTATTGCTCATGGAGCGACTTGCGGCTGGAGGTATGGCCGAAGTTTTTAGAGCAAAACAATTGGGTTATGCGGGGTTTGAAAAAACGGTCGCTGTGAAACGCATTCTTCCACATTTTGCTGAGAGCGAAGAATTTAAAACGATGTTCAGAATGGAAGCAAACCTTTCAGCAATGCTTCAGCATCCAAATATCGCTCAAATTTTTGCGAACGGAGAGAACGAGGGCTACCTCTATCTCGTTATGGAGTTTGTTGATGGAAAAAATCTTCGTCAACTCCTTGCTCGAGCAGATAAATTAAAGTTTCGAATTCCTATCGAAATCTGTTGTTACATTGTGGGAGAATCGCTCAAGGGTCTTGATTACGCCCATCATTTTATTGATGAAAAAACAGGCGAGCCCATGGGCATCATTCACCGCGATGTCAGTCCACAAAATATAATGATGTCCTATGATGGCTCTGTGAAGGTTGTAGATTTTGGTATTGCAAAAGCTGCATCCAAGGCTGAAAGCGGAACCAAGGCAGGTGTCTTAAAGGGTAAGTTTGGATACATGAGTCCTGAGCAAGCTCGGGGTGCAGATCTCGATAAGCGCTCAGATGTCTTCGCAATGGGAATCGTTTTGTGGGAGCTCATTACACAAAGAAGATTGTTCACCCATGAAGACGAATTAAAAACTCTCGAAAAAGTTCGTGAGTGTAAGGTTCCAAAGCCGAGTGAAAAAAATCCTACGATTCCTTATGCTCTTGAAAAGATTGTCTTGCGTGCGCTCGAGAAGGAGCCAGGTGTTAGATATAATTCTTGCGAAGAGTTTTACACAGATTTAGCTCGCTATATGAATGACCGGCATCCTGGATTTATTCCAACTGATTTTTCAAAATTCATGAAGGAATTTTATAAAGAAGATATTGTTGAAGACAAAAAACGTCGTGAAAAATTAAATCTTGAGGCTCCTGCGTTTTTAGAAAAGAATCCCGTATATCAAAAAACTGATAAGGGAAGTGGTGAAATTACAGATGTCTCAAAAGTTCATAGCAAAAAAGATACGGCTGTATCGAGTGTGAACCTTCGAAACACACTAAATCAAGATCCGTCTTCGATGAGCTCTGTAAGTAGTGTCGCTCTTGCAGAGCCAACGAGTGCGCGAATTAAAATCAATACAAATGTTGCGCAGGTTCAACGTGCATCTGTTCCTATTTCTCTTGTTGAAAAGCCAAGTGTTTTTGCTCAATTACGCCCTTTCATTGCTGTAATCGTTTTGGGTGCTCTTGGGTTCTACGCGTATAATAATTTAGCGTTGATCACGGGAGTGCCTTCCAAAGGAGCTGTTGCCAATACCTCAAAAGAAAACAGTGAAAAACCATCTTCGCAATTAGCTGATAATCAGACTGTCGATAGTAATAATAAAGAAGCTTCTTCTGCCGCGCCTGAAAGAGCTCCTGCAAGTGCAACCGAGGATGTAAGAAATTTATTCGTATGGCAGCCAAACAAATATGATGTTTATGGATTACTTAATTTGTCTAGCGTGCCCGATGCTAACGTTATATTCATAAACGGATTAAAGCTTGTCGATGCGGAACTGGCTCCTATAAAGGGTCCCTTAAAAAGTATTCAGTTACCTCCTGGGGAATATCAGTTACTTTTAAAAAATACCGTTTTTGGTGTCTATAAATCGGTGAATGCCGTGGTTGAAAAAAATAAATCCGTCCAAGTAGAAGCAATCCTCGATCAACGCTAAGCTTTTGAAAGGTGAAAAAGTTTTCTTTTCATTTTTTATGTTTGGGTATTTTTATTGCGATTATTTCGCTTGTCCTCATAACTCGATACAAGGTTGCCCAGGTTCATAATTCCGAGAAGATTTCTTCCGATGCTTCTCAAAGCTTTCTTCTTTACGTTCCATCACCCTATGAGCTTTCAATGATTAATCAAAATAAAGATATTTGGCCGCGACGTTTTAGTCGTCAGATGCCTCCGTCTCTCACAGATTTACCACTTATTTATTTGTCTTTTGTAAAAGCATATCCCCAGAGCAAAAGGGAAATAGATTTTTTTCGCTCTCTTGCTATGACAGCCAATCTTGAGGAGTGGAATGCTTTTAAAGACATTCTTTCCTTCAAGCTTCAACTCAAGAAAAACACGACTATGACTCCAAAAAATCTTCTTAAATGGCTTAAGCAAGAAAATTGCTCAATCTTTGCTCAAGAAGTCGCCTATAGAATTTTGCAGTGGCAGCCTGATCTGCTCTCTGAAATTTATTCTTATTATCAAGCGTGTGATCCAAATTCATTCCATAGTTTTTGGCTTGAGATTTTGATTGAGCAAAAAACTAAGGATTTTGAAAAACTTAAAAAACTTCAAAACTCTATTCAAAGCCGAAGAGAAAAGGTTATGAATGATACCTATGAATATTTTGTTCTCACACAAGCATTTAATGTTTTGGATCTAACTCTTGCGCATGAATTTAAAGCCCAAAGTGAATAGAATTGAAATTGAGAGTTAACTCTTAAAGCGGAAGAACTTCACCACGAAAATGTTTTTCAATTAAAAACTTTAACCAGTCTATTTCTTCTTTTCGAGCCCGGCGCTCAAGAGTCATTTTTTGAGATTTTTGTTCAAGGGTCAACATCCAGTGACCTTTTGTGGCGTATCGATCTTTTTTCTCATTTTTTTCAGCTTTGAGACTGGCAGTATTGACTGCTCCGATCCAGTTTTCTTCTTTAAGGTCATTCAGACTAAATCCTTGCGCTGAAACTTTTGCCCATTTAAAAAAAGCAATTTTCTTGAAACGTTCTAAGTCAAAAAGACCATCGGCTCTTCTTGAAATGATGACATTTTCCTCAAATGAAAAACACAAAAAAGCAATGAGCGGATAAGTTACAAGAACCGTTACAAAAAAACCCACAATTATTTGGTCCCAGAAACCACCTTCTTCGTGCATCAGTTTAAATAAAGGAGCCGCAGCAAGAGTCATAACCCCTAAAAAGACCGCAACAAAAAGAAAGGCTCCTCCCATTGCAAACTTTCTAAAATGACTTCGCAATTTCAAACAATCCGGAGAGGATTTTCGAGGTTGGGGCTGGAGTGCAAATAAAAGACCCATGTTCAAGACCTAAGATCATTTTTAATGCTCTGCGGGTCAAGGGTTTTTTATGCAAAAGCTGGGGCTTGGGGTGACCATGGGGGATTATTTGTCTAAACTTCCCACTATATGAGAGGCCTCAAAAAATGAAGGAAATCAGCAAAGATAATTTCCGTAAACTAGCTTTAGAGTTTCATGAGGGGGTAGGGACCTACAGACCTCGTCCTGGAAAGCTTGAAATTCAAGCAACCAAGTCTCTCGTGAGTCAGCGTGATTTAAGCCTTGCTTATTCTCCAGGAGTCGCTGAGCCCTGCAAGGAAATTCAAAAGAATCCAGCTGATGTTTTTCGTTACACAAGTAGAGGCAATCTCGTTGCGGTCATCACCAATGGAACGGCTGTGCTTGGGTTGGGGAATATCGGTCCGCTTGCTGCAAAACCTGTGATGGAAGGAAAGGCTGTTCTTTTTAAGCGCTTTGCAGACATTGATTGTTTTGACATTGAGCTTGATTGCAAAAATAACGAAGATTTTATTAAGGCTGTCAAATCTCTTGAGCCCACTTTTGGGGGAATTAACCTCGAAGATATTGCCGCTCCTGATTGTTTTGAAATTGAAAAAACTTTGCGCGAACAGATGGACATTCCTGTCTTTCATGACGATCAGCACGGAACAGCGATCATTAGCGGTGCAGCTCTTTTGAATGCGCTTCAAATAGTTGGAAAAAAAATTGATGAAGTGAGAGTTGTATTTTGTGGAGGAGGAGCGGCTTCCATCTCATGTGCGCGTTTTTGGTTGAGTCTAGGAGTAAAGCTTTCAAATTGTGTCATGACCGATCGAGATGGGGTCATTAATGCGTCTCTTGGAAAACAACTGAATCCTTACAAAGCTGAGTTTGCAATTAAAGATGGCAAAACATGGCACAAAAAGACACCCAAAACTTTGGATGAAGCTCTTCAGGGAGCAGATGTTTTTTTAGGGTTAAGTGCAGCCAATGTACTAAAGCCTGAATCACTTAAAGGCATGAACAAAGATCCTATTGTGTTTGCTCTGGCTAATCCTGATCCTGAAATTTCATACGAGTTAGCAAAATCTGCTCGCGACGATATGATCTTTGCAACGGGTCGATCAGATTATCCCAATCAAATTAATAACGTTTTATGTTACCCATTTTTGTTTAGAGGCGCGCTTGATGTTCAGGCTCGTACAGTAAACGAAGAAATGAAAATAGCAGCAGCTTACGCTCTTTCTAAATTAGCAAAAGAAGATGTGCCGGATTCAGTGCTTTCTAGTTATGGAATTGAGCGCATACGTTTTGGAAGAGAATATATAATTCCTAAGCCTCTCGATCCAAGGGCTTTGCTTTTTGTGGCTTCTGCAGTGGCTAAAGCTGCGGTGGATTCTGGTGTGGCTCGAAGGCCTATGCCCGGAGAAACGGTTGAGGGCTATCGAGAGCACTTAGACAAATTGCTGGGTACAAGACGTTCTACGATGCGTGAAATAGGATCGCGTCTCAAGAAACTTTCTGCAGAAAAATCAGCGCTTCCTAAATTAATTTTTCCAGAGGGAGCGAGCGAAAAAATTCTTCGTGCAGCTTCTCTTATTCGCGAAGAAAAAATTGCCGATCCTATCTTTATTGGGGACCCAGACAAAATAAAAGGGAATATGCACAAGCTACATCTCAACGACTTAGAGGCTTGTGAAATTATTCGCCCCCGTGAGAGTGTTTATTTTGAAGAGTATGTTCGTCAATTTTATGAAATGCGTAAGCGTAAGGGGATGACTCTCGATCAAGCAGAGAATTTAATGCGTGATCCTTTTTATTTTGCAGCTATGCATGTTCACAATGATCTTGCTCAGGTTTGTCTTGCGGGCGTCACGCGAACGTATCCTGAAGTGATTCGTCCTAATTTGTTGATCATTGGGTCTCGAGACGGAAAAAAAGTAGCGGGTGTTTACATGCTTATTTTCAAGGATCGAGTCGTGTTTCTGGCAGACACAACTGTAAATATAAATCCAAATGCTGAGGAAGTAGCAGAAATTGCAATCAACGCGGCCGATACAGCTGCTTTCTTAGGGTTTTCACCAAGAGTTGCTATGTTGTCTTTTTCTAATTTTGGAAGCACGAAGCACCCAGAAGTTTTAAAAATGTCTCAAGCATCAGAAATCGTACAAAAGATGCGCCCCGATATTTTGATAGATGGAGAAATGCAGGCTGACTTTGCAGTGAATCCAAGTCTTCTAAGAGAGCAGTTTCCTTTTAGTAAGCTCAACATCGGAAAGCCTGCAAATGTGTTGGTCTTTCCTAATCTCTCGGCGGCAAACACTTGCTATAAATTGCTTGGTCAACTGGGTGGTGCAGAGCTCGTGGGGCCTATCCTCGTGGGCATGAATAAACCTGTGCATATTTTGCAACGATCAACAGATGTGAATGAAATTGTTCACATGGCTCTGATTGCAGTTTTGAATCACCAAGAATTGCTTCAAAAAAATGTAATTGAAACGGTCAATGTTTAACATGATTAATTTAGAAGGAGTTTGTACATGTTTTATATAGTTATTGGATTATTGGTTCTTTTTTCATTGCTTGATGCTTTTGCAACAGTAGATCAGGGAACGGTAGCTGTTGTGACTGTGTTTGGAAGATACCAGAGGCTTTTAAGGCCAGGGTTAAATTTTAAAATTCCCTTCTTTGAGAAAATCTACAAAAGAATTTCTATTCAAAATCAATCCATAGAATTAAATTTTCAAGCAATCACATCGGATCAGGCAAACGTAAATTTTAAAGCAATGCTTTTGTATGCGGTTTTTAATCAAGACGAGGAAACAATTAAAAACGTTGCTTTTAAGTTTATTGATACTCAAAGTTTGATGACGGCTCTGGTTCGAACGGTGGAAGGTTCTGTTCGAAGTTTTGTTGCCACCAAAAGACAGGCAGAAATCTTGCTTTTGCGCAGAGATATTGTTGAAGCTGTAAAAGAGCAACTAGATAAAAATCTAGAGGCATGGGGATATCACTTGATCGACTTGCAGATGAACGACATCAGTTTTGATGAAGAGATTATGTTGTCGATGGCAAAGGTGGTGGCGTCTAGTAATTTGAAGGCCGCGGCTGAAAACGAAGGTCAGGCACTTTTAATCACCAAAACAAAACAAGCAGAAGCCGAAGGAAATGCTATCAAAATTGCTGCCGAAGCAGAAAAAATTGCAGCTCAGTTGCGCGGTAAGGGTGTGGCGTTGTTTCGCGAAGAGGTGGCTCATGGAATGCGAATAGCAGCAGATGAGATGAAACAATCGGGGATGGATGTTTCTGTTATTTTGTTCTCAATGTGGACAGATGCCATTAAGCACTTTGCTGAATCAGGCAAAGGGAATGTTATTTTTCTCGACGGCTCTACGGAGGGAATGAACCGCTCAATTCGCGAAATGATGTCTATGAACATGAATCGAGCAGATTCTAAAAATTAAGTCATTTTTTCTAAGAAACCCCTAAAAGCGTCAAAAAATGCGACGCAACAAACGCCATTCTAATGGCATAAAACAATTGTTTTTACGCACCTGATCGATAGACTTTATATAAGGGTATCAGGGAGGATTTTTTAATGGGTAACTTAGGAGAAATTTTTCAACAGGGTGGCATATGGATGTATTTTCTCTCTTTCTTGGGAGGAATTTGCGTTATTATCATGCTCGATCGAATCTATAATCTTTTTGTGAATTTCAATGTTGATAAGGAAAAGTTTGTAAACAACGTTGAGAGATCTATTCTTGCAGGTGATCTCAACTCCGCAGTGAATTTTTGCAATGATCGTAAGTCTCCTTTGAATAACATTGTTAAAGCAGGTGTTATTTCTGTGATGAACAAAGGGAAAGACGAAGAAGTTCAAACTGCAATGGATGTTGCAGCGCTTAGAGAAATTCCTAAAATTGAGCGACGAACTCCGTTCTTACCTCTTCTTGCAAACGTTGCAACGTTGATTGGTCTCTTGGCAACCATCTCTGGATTGATCAAATCCTTCAAAGGTGTAGCGGGTGTTGATCCTGCTCAAAAAACTGCACTTCTCGCAGAAGGTGTTTCTGAAGCGATGATTGGTACAGCTTTTGGTTTGATTATAGCAATTCCAACGCTTGTTGTTTCTGGATGGCTCACAGCTAAAACTCAGCAGATTTTAGATGACATTCATGAAATCAGTGTTGCGACTTTGAATCTCATCATTCAAAACCGCGATAAGTTTCCTACTAAATAATTTTAAAAGTTTTCGCTACGAAGTGAGGGGGGAATTGTGAGAATAACTGGTGAAGGATCCGCATCAAATCGCAGGGAGTTGTCTTCTGATCTAAACCTCACTTCGTTTGTCGATATTTTGTCGATGTTATTGTTCTTTCTTGTTTTTAACATGGCCGCTAATGAGCTTGCTCAAATTCAAATGAAGATGGGTTCTGATAAAGCCGCTCCAACAGCTGTCCCTGAAACCGTAAAAGAAGTTGTTGCAGAGGTTAAAATTTTAGTAACTCCCAATGTGGTTGAGCTTTGGGAAAGGGGCAACGTTAAAAAATTATCCTACACAGCTGAGGCAGATTTTGATTGGGCTCCTGTAGACGAATTTTTAAAAAGAGTAAGAACAAATTATCCTACAAAAAAAGATATTATTGTTCAGAGTCGAGATGCTGTTTCTTACGGCATGGTTGTCAAAGCTTTAGATTATTCTCTAGGTAATGAATTTAAAGAGCCCATTGTGATGGGAGTTGAATAAGGAAATTTTATGGGCGTAAAGATTCCATCGTATAAACTTCGTTCCCCAAAAGATCTCAAGGAAATGCGTTATCGCCTCAAGGGCCACGGTCGTCGTAGGGGTCATATGACGGATCATTTAACGCTCACTTCCTTGATCGACATGTTTGCTACCTTGATTTTCTTTTTAATTCAAACTTTTGGGACTTCTGGAGATTGGGATTTTACTAACCCAGCAATTGAAATTCCAGCTTCTCAATACGCAATGATGCTCAAGCGTGCTCCCATTATTACAATCATGAGAGACAAAGTCACTCTTGAAGGGGGCGAAAAGGATGCTGACAGTAACCTCGCTCTAGGAGAAAAGCTTGAAGAAACAGATTGGGAACTCCCAAAACTCAAAGAAAAACTCTTATCTTATAAAAAGTTTTTTGAAAGTATTCATGCCGATGTGAAGTATCCTCCTGAGGTTATTTTACAAGCTGATAAACAGCTTGAGTTTATGTATGTGAAGCGCGTCCTCTTTACTCTCACTAAAATGGGTTTTTCAAATGTTAACCTTGCTGTACGTGGTAAGGCTAATGTTATGAAAGACGACACTAAAGATATTGGTAACTAAGGTCTAATTTTTCTTCGGCTTGAAGAAAGGTTTCTTCTCTTCCACTTTAATATCTGGGTTTTTGTAAATCGGTATCATTTGATAGATTGCCTCATTGTTTTTTGTTTCTATCTTACAAAGTTTAATTTGATCAGATAATTCTTTTTCAAATGCGTCGTACAAGTCATTCAAGGCTTGCAGTCTATCCTTGAGATGAAAGAATGTTTCATCAATCTTTTTTGCGTGTTCGTTATCAAATTTAGATTTGGTTTCGTGTATCCACTGGTTTAGTTGAGAAAGGCTCGATTTTCTTCTCTCTTGTTGAGCTATTAAAAAGTCAGATTTATTTTTTTGAAAATTTATTTCGTCGCTCTGAATATAATCTTTGAAAGCTTTTTGAATGTTTAAGGATGTGTCGGCAGTTTCGTTGCTCATCCAACCTAAAAGAGGTTTTTCCTTTTCTATTGTAAACAGTTTCCATGCTTCATGAAGGCTGCTTTCTTTAAGTCTCTTAATGTAAGCTGTGATTCGAGAATCACTTTTAATGCTTTCTAGAATTCCTTGGTTTTTTTCAATTTCTTTTTCCTTACGGTCTAAATCCGCATACGTTTTTTTCATCTTTTGAATATCTTCGGGCCTACCGATGGAATTACTCGCAGTGGCTTTTTCGTAATTTGTTTTGAGGACTTCTAGAACGTAGGAATTTAAATCCTTGAGGATTGTATTTGTCCCTCTATCTATGTCTCCAAATTCTTTACAGGCATCTTTTCGTCTTTCATCATTAATGCTTCCAAAATATTTACTTCCACTATTTTGATAAACTTTTAATGCAAGATTTGAATGAAGAGGAAGGCAAAATTGTTGGATGTATGCAAAGTCTTCAATCGCAGAGAGTGTTGATGTGTGATTGCTTTTATTTTGAAAAGTGTTTCTCATCCTTTTAAGGAGTTCACCTGCAATTTTTTTTATGTCTTCCTCGCTTGATCCGGGCAAAAAACTTTTTAGCTTGCAGTCTGAGGTTATTTTTGTGAGTGCCATTTGAGTCACTTCAGGGCTCTTGTTATTTTTTGCTTTTGCATAAATCATATTTGAAATGGCCCCGTGATAATATCTTCCGGAGGGACTTGAGATATGGCTTTGGTCAAAGGACATTTGAGAAGTTCCCCAGTTTGTTTGCTTGTCAAAGTGATGGCCTAAAAAATCTTTCTTTTGTTTTTCTTGTCTTTCCTTAAATATTTTTTGAATTTCTTTAAGATCGATTTTTACGTCATTTTCATTAGGTCGGATATAAGTTGTACCCTGTTTTTCTTTTCCGTGAGATGAGTGAAAGTAAACTCTACCGTTTGATTCGTAACAAGAAAGAACAAATTTTGTATGAGTTGCTTTCGATAAATTTTCGATGAAATTGTTGAGCTTTTTTTTGGCTTCAGGTGAATCAGGTGATTTGTCATTTAGAATAAACGTTTCTGTCCAAAAAGAAATAATTTCATCGATGTGTGTTTGAAGTAGAACATTTCTTAATCGAGGCTCCCAAATAGGGTTTAGTTTTGAGGAATGTTTTGTTGAATATTTTTGGGCAACTTTATCAGATTGTTCTAGGTCTTTGCCTTTAAGGGCTTCAGTCGTTTCTTTTATGAACTTATTTATATCTTCTTTTTCTTTTCGTATTGTATCTGAATTTTCTTCTGGATATAAATTTAACTCAGATCCGAAGAAGGCTGTTTCCATCTGATCTTTAAGATCTTGAAATTTCTCCTCATATTTTTTTTCTAGATTCTTTTTAATTGCACGACAGCTGTTGAGTGAAATGTTTTTTTCTTTACCTTGAGGTGTTGGGTCTACTCCGTAGTGTATTTGATCTATGATGCCTCTTCCTTTGATCACCTTTTCTGGGTCACAGGGAAACTTTTCACTTTTAAGGATTTTTTTTGATATTACCCACTGCTGAAGTTTTATGTCCTCTGATCTTATTTTTGAATATTTTTGTATGAGTGTATCTTCTTGGCTTGAAATGGCACCTTTGCTCAGGGGGATGTTCAGGTTTTGCTTATCCTTTTCAAAGTTTTCTAAAAGATTATTAAATCGAATTTCGTATTCATTTCTACTTTCTTGTTTTATTTCTTTTCTTTTAACGGACTCATCCAGTTCTTTTTGAAAGGCAATCTTCCATTCCTCATGAGAAAATTCTTCGCTTTTTATACGATCTCCCACGTACCACAAGGTGAGGGGAGGTGTTTTCCAGTCTTTTTCGTCGCAACCAATAGACTGCGCAACATGGTAAGCTAAAACATCCAGGGGAGGGTGTTGATTGTCGTCTAATTTAGAGGACAGGGCATCTTTTTCGTAAGTGCTAAAGGCGTTTTCTGGATTATCAGGATTGAGAGGGCAAAGATTTTTTATTTTTTTGGGATATTTATCTTTCCATTTATTTAATTTATCAATTTTTGTTTTGTATTTAAGATAAGATTTTCTGTACTCCTCAGGTGGAAGGGGTGAGATGTGATATTTTTTTCCTTCCTCTTCGAAGGGCTTGAGAATATCTTTAAGAATTATCTTAAATTCTTCACGTTCGTTTTTATAAACGTTTAGGTCCTCTGAGTTTGCAGGTTTTTTGTCTCGATTCCAAAAAACAAATTCCGTTAAGTCATTTTTGAATTTGTAAGACTTTTCAAAAATTCGATCGATTCCGTTGAGAAAGCTTTCCAGCGTATATTTTTTATTTTGTAAGTCTTTACCAATTTCCCAAAGATATTTGTCGGTATCCCAAACTTCTTGATCTCCATTTATTTTTTTACATCCAAGGTGACTTATAAAATAATGGGGTTTTTCGTCTTCAGCCAACTGCTCAGAATAAGCACGAAAAGGAATGGCCTCTTTTTGTGGATATTTGTGGGTTTCTTCTGCATACAGAGATGCCCTCAAACACAATGTTAAAAATAGGTTAAGACGTGCTCGTAACACTCTAAAAATATTCGGTATTTTAACGGGTCAATTAATAAAAAATCGAAATAATTTATTTATTTTTTCTGAGAATTTATTTTTGAGGCAAGCGTAGCTGCCAAAGTAGATTTAATGATGTCACCAGGAATGAAAGGAAGAACACCTTTGGCAAAAAGGCTTCCAAGTGGCAGAAAATTGGCAAGAACGATAACTCCAAAAGTATAAACGCAGAGGCTTCCGAGGGCGCAAGTTAAAAGAGTTTTTGAGAAACTTCGAGACCATCCCTTGTCAGAAAGTGTTCCTATAACAAAAGAAGAAACGCACATTCCTACCAGATATCCAGAAGAAGCAGCTGTGAGTCCATGGTGGCCTTGAGCAAATATGGGAAGTCCCGCAGCTCCTAGGGCGACATAGGAAACAACGCTACTGAGTCCCCAGCGCCTACCCATCATCAAGCTAAGAAAGGCAACTCCAAAGGTCTGGCCAGTTATAGGTACGGGAGTGAAGGGCAGGGGAATTGCAACTTGTGCGAGGGCGCTTAAAAAAATTATACCACCTACGACAGCCGCAACTTTAAAGGCAAGACGATTTTGATTTTCGATCCAAAGTCCAAGAACGGGTTTTGTTTGAGGAGTGCTCATCAGCATATATAAACTTAGTAGCTCTAAGCTCCCAAAAAGTCACTCGTGAAAGTTGTCTAAGTCCGCTATAGTGACACCAATTATATGGCTGAACGCGTTACGGTTGATCTTGAGTTTACTCCTAATCCAAATTCTCTCAAATATATTACGAATCCACCACTCCTCGAAAAAGGAGCCATAAATTTTAAAGATAAAGCAAGTGTCCAGGGGCGTTCTCCTTTGGCAGAAATTCTTTTTGCTTTGGAGGGCGTTCAGGCAGTGATGGTTGGGCAAAATTTTGTAACCGTTAACATTGCAAGTTTTGATCGATTAACTGAACTAAATGATGAAATCATGGCGGCACTTAAAGGTTTTTTGGAATCAGGACAAAAAGCTGTAAGCATAGAAATTCAAGTCGAAAGTCAAAGCACTTCCTATGAGTCACTTTCTGAAATTGAAAAAAAAATTGTAGAAATTTTGGATAAAGAAATTCGTCCGAGCGTTGCCATGGATGGCGGAGACATAACTTTTGAAAAATACGAAGATGGCATTTTGTTTCTTCATATGAAAGGAGCCTGCGCAGGCTGTCCGTCTTCGACGATGACTTTAAAGATGGGAATTGAAAATCGAATCCGTCAGATTATTCCCGATCTTATTGATGTCGTTGCTGTGTGAATTAAATCGTTTTCTTAGGGGGTCGTCCCGAAAAAAGACCAATCAATCCGCTGATGACTGCTAAGACAAGAAAAACCCAAACGTAGGTTTGACTAATGTTTAGATTCATTCCCGCAATTCCGTTTGCTCCAAACAACATCGCAATGAGGGCAAGTACAAAAAAAATTAACGCTGCTTTTAACATTTTTTTTCTCCTTCTTCTTAGAGTTTTAGAAGCAAGTCGTGTGCCATTTGCGAATGTATTCTCATCGTGCATGTGAGCAAAACTGCCATATTGTGAGGTCAAAGAGGATGACTTGGGGGCAAATCACTACAAGGATTTGCAAAAGGAGTTGAGTATGAAAAAAATAATTTTGTCGACAGATGATGATATCAAGTTGTCTGAAGATTTCTCTGAGCCTTCATTGATCGTAAAAAGTGAGAGCATGAAAGAACTTCTTCTGCTGGTGGAGCGTATTGCCCCAACGAATGCAAGTGTTCTTCTCACGGGAGAAAGTGGAACAGGTAAAGAAGTGATTGCGCGAAGTATTCATGAGCGAAGCTTGCGATCTTCAAAATCTTTTGTGGCGGTAAATTGTTCTGCGATTCCAGAAGCTCTTTTAGAAAGCGAGCTTTTTGGTCATGCAAAGGGTTCTTTTACGGGTGCAATCGATAAAAAGATTGGTCTTTTTGAAGAAGCCCATCAGGGAACTTTGATGCTTGATGAAATAGGAGAGATGCCGCTTCCTCTTCAGGCCAAAATCTTAAGAGTCATTCAAGAGAGAAAAATTAAACGCGTTGGAGAAAATTCCATGCGAGATATTGATGTAAGGATTATAGCGGCGACTCACAGAAATTTGAACAAAATGGTTCAAGAGGGAAGTTTTCGGGAGGATTTATTTTTTCGTCTCAATGTCATACCTATTCACATTTCACCGCTTCGAGAACGTAAAGAAGATATTGTTCCACTGACTCGTTATTTTTTAAGAAGAAGCTGTCTTTCTAATCATTTAGAGCAAAAGTTTTTAAGTCCTGCAGCTCTCGAAAAGGTTTTGATGTCTGAGTGGAGAGGTAATGTGCGTGAACTTGAAAATACTTTAGAAAGAGCAGTTTTAATATCCGATGGGTCAATTATAGAGCCAGAATCTATTTCTCTTTCTCAGGGAGTTATGGCACAGGCGCCTTCTCTTTCATATCCTTCAGAAAACTCAAATGGTCATTTAAATGGTCATTCAAACGGGCATCAAAAAGCAGTTGTTCATTTTCCGCCCTCTCTTTCAAGTTTAATAACTATTGAACAAATGAATTTGCTTTATATTCACCATGTTTTAAACCTTGTCGGAAATGTGAGGGATCGTGCCGCAAAAATTCTAGGAATTGATCGTAAAACTTTATATCGAAAATTAATCGAAGAGAGCAGGCAGCTTTCTTAATTTGAATTTGTAGATTTTTGAATAAAGATTGAAGGGATCAAGAGCTCTCGAGCTTCTTCACTTAAAAAATCAAACCACGCTGGGGGTTTTGCTTTTAAAAGTTCTTTTTCTTGTTGAGCTTGTAATAATTTTTCAGATCGACTGAATTTTAATTTTGAGATTTCTTTAGCTTTCAGCATTTCTAGATGTTCTTGGATATATAAACTCGAAATAAAACTTCTAAATCCTTTGTTGTTTTTCACGAAACACTCCCCTTTGCTCAATCTTTTTCAAAGCAAAGTGCGTGCCAATAAAATAAAATAAAACAACGGGTTTAACTTGTGTTTCGCTAAGTGCAACGGGGACAGAAAGCTCAACGTTCAGTCAATATGACTCAAGATTGAGGAAGTTTTACCAAAATAAATTTACTCCGCTATTCAAGGCAATAGCATTTTTGCTGAGAGACTTGTGAAGTGTTGCCGATACAGAGCCAAATCCAAATTCAATTTGCGGTCCGAAAAAAAATCGAGGATTAATCAAGTCGGGGCCCTGGCTACCGTCAAGGCTAAGTTGACCTTCAGCGCTAATTCCATTTCCGCCGTTTAGAGCGCTAATAGTGTTTCCGGGACTTAAGCTACCTGTTCCTGATGTGCTACCAAAACTAAGGTCTGCCCCAATTCCTCCAATTAATTTGAGCAAGTAAAATAACCTAACACCCGTAGATGCCTCTAGGGGAATTGAAAACGTTCTAACTTTTGCATTTAAAAGAGCTGAGGCGTTACTTACTGAAACGTCAAAGGTTGTACCGCCTGTCTCGCTTTGGAAAGTGTCGTCCAATTGAATAGCTGCTGCTGCATCAAGTTTTGAATACATAAATCCTGTAGAGAGGTCGATTCCAGTCCATTTAAGACTTCTCCTGCCCCAGTTTTTTTCGCTGATGAGTTTGTATTGAATCCCAACCCCTGCACCAAAGTATTTAGCTGTGACTTCGTTGAAGTTTCGATTCATGCCAAAGCCAGCGAGGTAAATATTTAAGGGATGGCTTTCGAGCCATGATGCGCTTAAAAAGTTTTTTGCACTTAATCCTAAAATTATAGCGGCTTGAAAACCAAAACCTTTAAACTGCTCAGGATTTTTTGAAATTTTTTTAAAATCTGTAAAACTTTGGTTACCTAAATCAGCTCCTCCGCTGACATTTAAGCCCAAAAGAAACTTTTCATAAACAGGAGCATAACAAGTTGTTACGCCTGCAGTGGAAAGAGTGTTTGCATTTGACATTCCCTTGAAAAAATCAGCTTGGCTGTCAGCAGAGGGAAGCTTTTTGTTGATTTCCTCGGAAACAAGAGTTGCAAGAGTCATGTTGCCGCCTCCAGGCACCCCTGTTCCAACGGAAGTGATGTTGGTCAAGTTGAAGAGGCCAGCGTAACTATGAGAGGTGATGCAAAGAGAAGTGATACAAAAAAAGAAGGCAAATAAAATTTTATGAGCTGAATTTTTCATTCATTCTATTTTTAACATTCTTTTTAGATTGAATCCAAAGTGAAAGTTTGTAAGTTTCCAAGTTGGCGCAATTGGTTAAAATGAAAAAAAAAATTCGTCTTCTGGATCAAAATGTTATTCACCGAATTGCTGCGGGTGAAGTGGTCGAAAATCCAGCATCAGTTATTAAGGAATTGGTTGAAAATTCTTTGGATGCAGGCGCTACTCGTATAAGCGTTAAATTAATTTCAGCCGGATTCGAATTAATCGAAGTTCAGGACAATGGGTTTGGAATGTCTCAGGAAGATCTAGAGGTTTGTTGTCAAAGACATGCAACCAGCAAAATTCATGATCTCATAGATTTAGATCATATTTCGTCTTTAGGTTTTCGAGGTGAAGCACTTGCTGCTTTGTCTGCTATTTCGCAACTTGAAATTATTTCTCGAGAAAAGGGATCACAGGAGGCCTGGATTTTAAAGAGATCAGGATCCGAATACTCCACAATGCCCTCGTCAAGAAATGTTGGTACCACACTAAGGGTTCAGCAGTTGTTCTTTAACACTCCCGTTCGACTTAAGTTTATGAAGTCTCAAAATTCTGAAGCTGCTAAATGTGTGCGCGTTTTTCACGAACTTGCCGTGGCTCATCCCGATTGCGATTTAAGTTTGTATTTGATGAGTTCTACGGGTGAAATTGACGATGAATATGTCTTTTCTTCTGCTTCTCAAATTCAGCGTGCTTGCCAGGTTTTTAAAAAAGATGAGGATTGTTTTTTCCTTTCTACACCTTCACAAGCCCCAAATGGATTAAAAAGTTTGAAGCTTATTTTTCAGAAACCGCCGTATTTTGCTCGAAATTCACGAGATATTTATTTCGTTGTAAACGGAAGATGTGTCGAAGATAAGCGGCTTCCGCATGTTTTGCGAGAAGCCTTTGGGTCTTTGATCGAAGTGGGACATTTTCCAAAAGGTATTCTCTACTTAGAGGTTGATCAAAGCGTTGTAGATATCAACGTTCATCCTCAAAAAAAAGAAGTTCGATGGAGTCAGGATTTTCCTCTTTATTCGGTGATTTATGAAACTCTCAAGGAAAAATTAAATCCAGTTTCTTTGCAGAAAACTTTTCCCTCAGATCTTGCTCCCTCTCTTTTTTCCAGCAACACAATTAATTTGCAACAATCACAAGCTTTAGCATCCGTAGATCATTTTTTTGATTCAACTGTTTCTCGCAACCATCTTTCTGTCGTTGAAGAAAAGACAAATGCTTTATTTTTTTCGCAATTAAAAGTTATCGGCGAGGTGGGGGCTGCTTGGATTATTTGTGAATCTCCTGAGGGGCTGATTGTGGTTGATCAGCATGCGGCTCACGAGCGAGTGCGTTTTCATGAGTTCATGAAGAAGGATTTGTTTCCCTCAACAGCTTTACTTTTACCTTTGAAGGTAAAAGTTCCACTAGCTGCTAGAGGAGGTGAAGAAAAAATTCTTCAAGCATTTGAGGGTTTTGGCTTTGAGGGTCATCTTAATTCTCAGGGTGAATTAGAGTTTTTTAGTGAGCCAAAAACAGAGCGAAAAGTAAAATGGAAAGATGTTTTTGAAGAACTTTTTGAGCGCTCTCAAGAAAGTGAAAACTTATCATCTTTACTTCAGCAGCTTAAGATTTGGATAGCAAGTTCCCTTGCTTGTCATGGCAGTGTGCGCAGGGGGCAGCGTCTGACAAACGATGAAATCAAGCAACTTCTCATTCAATTGGACCAAGTTGATTGGAAGGAGTTTTGTCCTCATGGGCGACCCACGTGGATATCTTTTTCTCATTCAAAACTTGAAGAGGAATTTCATCGTTCATGAAGTTGCAGAGAAAATTTATTTCTTCGATAGAGGAGTGGACACAGAGTGTTCCTCTCTCTGTTTTGGGTCCTACAGGTAGTGGAAAGACCACTGCCGTTTTAAGTTTTTTAAAAAAATATAACTTAAAGCCCACGCTTGTCAGTCTAGATTCTGTTGCTGCTTATAAAGAGCTAAATATAGGTTCCTCTAAGCCTCTGGGTGAAGAGCGTTTCTCTCACAATTGGATTGGACTTGATCTTGTTCCTTTAAATGAAAAAATAAATGCCTCTATTATGAAATCGGCAGTCCTTGAGGGATTACAAGAAAAAGTATCATCATCGCTTGTTTTTGTGGGAGGAACTCATTTTTATGAGCGGTTCATTTTAGAAGGAGCAGCGCCAGGGGAAGCAAGTGATCGAGCTTTTGTGGGAGATTTAGAATCACAAGGTGCGCTCAAAACTTTAGAAGCCTTAGTGAAGGTTGATTCTCGTTGGGGTGATTTCTTACATCTCAACGACCTTTTTCGAATTTTTCGGTACGGTGATTTAGTTTTAAGGCAGGGTTTTAGTTATGATGTCCTTCGCGCAGGAAGTGATCAGGCGCTTTTTCCCTTAGTTGAAACCTTGGTTCTCCAAGTTGAAAAAGAAGTTCTCGAAGAAAAGTTGAGATTACGAATCGATCAAATGTTTGAGTTAGGTTGGATAGAAGAGGTTGAATCCTTATTAAAAAAATATCCTTCTGATTCCTATGGATTACAGACCATCGGATATGTCGAAGTTGTGGAGTTTCTTTGTAAGGGAAAAATGAGTTTGGAAGAACTCAAAGAGAAAATTCTGATTCGCCATCGTCAGTTGGCAAAGCAGCAGCGAACATGGTTGCGCTCCTTGAATCGTTAATTCTGAATACGGTCAACCGAGATAATACCGTCGAGTTGCTCAATCTCTCGAATACAATCGTGAAGTTGAATTTTATCGCTAACTTCAAGATCAAAAATACCCGTTGCTTTTTTATCGTTTCGTGCGCGAATGTTCGCTGATTTTATGTTGACTCCCTTTTCCGATATGACTTGTGAAACTTTATTCAAAATACCGGGCTCATCTTTACAGAAAATTTTAATTCGAACCATGAGGTTGCGAATATTGGGGTTAACATCCCAGATGACATCAATTGCTCTGTTTGGATCGAGATCAAGAATTTTTTTGCAATCAAGTTTGTGGATCATCACGCCTTTTCCTCGCGCTATGTAACCAACGATTTCTTCTCCTGGTAAGGGGTTACAACATTTTCCAAAGCGAACAAGAACTTCATCTTCTAATCCTCTAATTTTAATTAAGGATCGAGGTCTTGTTTTGGAGGCGCCATTGAGGGGAGTCTTTTTCTTGGCTTCGGGCGTTTCAGATTCAATAGGTTTTGAATCGGGAAAGATAAATTCCAAAAGCTTTTCAGGTCCAGCTTTTCCGTATCCAATAGAAATAAGCATTTCATCGAAAGAAGCAAAAGAAAGTTTGGAAACAACCTCTTCTAGATCTTTTCTTTTTTCAATCTTGGTCATGCTTTCACCAAGACGTTTGCATTCTCGTTCTAAGATTTCGAGACCCAGATCACGTGCACGAGCGCGTTCTTCAGAGCGAATAACTTGCCTGATTTTAGCTTTTGCACGACTTGTTTTGACAATCTTGAGCCAATCTTTGTTGGGTCGAGCGGTTGGGCTTGTAAGGATTTCAACAGTGTCACCTGAGCGAAGCTTGTGTTTGAGAGGAACGATCCTTCCGTTTACTTTCGCTCCTAGGCATTTGTTGCCTACTTCCGTGTGAACAGTATAAGCAAAATCCAAAGGAGTGGCGCCGGATGAAAGTTCGTAGATTTGTCCTTTGGGGGAAAACACATAGATATCACTCATAAACAATTCAAGTTTGAGTGATTCGAGATATTCAGAGGGACTTTCAGAATCTTGGTTCTCGGCTAGTTTGCGTAGCCAGTGGAATTTTGAGCTATCTTTTTCGCTTAATCGACCGCTTTTGTATTCCCAATGAGCTGCAACCCCTAATTCCGCAACCTTATGCATTTCTTGAGTTCGAATCTGAATCTCTAAACGCTCGCCATAGGGTCCGATCACAGTTGTATGGAGTGATTGATACATGTTGTTCTTAGGCATCGCTATATAGTCTTTAAAGCGACCAGGAACGGGTTTAAAAAACGAATGAACGATACCTAACACTTCATAGCACTCACTCATTTTTTTTGTGAGTATTCGAAAGCCAACAATATCGTGAATGTCTTCGAAGTTAACTTGTTGTGTCTCCATTTTTTTAAAGATGGAGTAAAAATGTTTTGCTCTGCCTACAACGTCTACCTTAAGGCCGTATTGAGACACTTTATCGGTGATGATTCGAATCAGGTTTTGAATGTATTCGTCACGTTCTGCCTTTTTCTTGCTTATGAGTTGAGTTATTTTTTTATAAACATCAGGCTTGATGTATTTGAAGCTCAAATCTTCGAGCTCAATTTTCATCCAGCTAATACCAAGCCTGTTTGCAAGGGGTGCGTAAATTTCAATTGTTTCTTCGGCAATCTTTTGTTGTTTTTCAGCTTGCAGGTGATGAAGCGTGCGCATGTTGTGTGTGCGGTCTGCAAGTTTAACAAAAATCACCCGAATGTCTTTGGCCATCGCTAAAACCATCTTGCGAAAGTTTTCAGCTTGTTTTTCGTGACTGGTACTAAACTTGATTTGAGAAATTTTTGTAACGCCATCAACAAGAAAAGCTATTTCTTGTCCAAATTCCTTTTTGACATCTTCAAGGGTTGCAGGAGTGTCTTCAACGGTATCGTGAAGAATGCCTGTGATGATGGATGGAAGGTCCATTTTCATAGTGGCAAGAATTTTTGCAACGCTTAGGGGATGAACGATATAGTCTTCGCCAGATTTTCTCTTTTGTCCTTCGTGTCGAGAGTGAGAGAATTTATAGGCACGTTCAACGAGGCCGAAATCGGCATCGGGGTAATAAGTTTTGATAACCGCATTTACTTCTTCAAGAGTTATGTCGTTATCGAATTCTTCCATTGTTAATGAGTTTTATTAACCCTGTAATTTTTTTCGGATGATAGACTCAATTTCTAAAGTCACGCGATCTAAGCGATCGTTTAATACAGAGTAGTCAAATTCTTCTATGCGACTGAGTTCTCTTCGAGCATTTTCAAGGCGTCGGCGAATATCGTCTTCGTTTTCTGTTCCTCTTTTACGCAAGCGTGTTTCTAAAACGTCAAAATCTGGTGGTTTAATAAAAAAGGTCAAGGCTTTGGGGTAGGTTGCTTTGATAGAAGCTGCGCCTTGCACGTCGAGAGTGAGAAATAAGATGGCACCTTCTTTAAGGGCTTCATCGATAAACTTTTTAGTTGTCCCATAACGATATCCGTGAACTATTGCCCATTCGGCAAGTTCTTTTTTTTCAATGAGTTGATCAAAATCACTATCACTCACAAAGACATAATCTTGATTGGGTATTTCTGTGCTTCTTTGAGGACGAGTCGTGATGCTGATACTTCTTCGAGAATTTTCAAAGCGCGACATAAGCTCACGAGTAAGGGTTGTTTTACCTCCGCCACTAGGAGCGGAGATCACAACAAGCATCGAAGAATGGTTGGATGAATGGTGGCTCAAATGAGAGGCTTTATCCATTTTGCCATCCTAGGCTCTGTCGTTTAAATCATCAAGGACTCGGCTGAGACTCTTTCGGGAGAAGATTTGAAAACCTATCAGACAAAGTTTCTCTTGCTAAAGAAGATAAAACAATATGTTGAGAGTCTAAGACGACTAGTGACTTTACTTTTCGTCCTTTTGTCGCGTCTATTACTCGGTGCATGCGCTCCATGTCTTGGCAGTATCTTCTCAAAGGCTCAGAGTCGTAAGACATAATTCCCGTTACTCGATGTGCAGGAACTGTATTTGAAAATCCAACATCCAGTACATATCCTTCAAGTGCAACACGCGTCATTACTTAAGGCCCTTCATGAATTTTGAGTCAAAATTTCTGTAACGAGCATATCTTTTTTCCATTCGAAGAGAGTCTTTCGTTTTTGTAATTTTTTTGAGTTGATCACTTAGGACTTTGTGAAGGCTTTCCATCATTTTTTCTCCATTTTCTCCTGCTTCCGGAAAGTCAACATCGATGAGTTCATCGCAAAGTTTGAGTTCTTTGAGATGAGGAGCTGCTGATTTAAGAGCAATAGCTGCCTCTTTAGATTTTGAGGCGCTTAACCACAATATTGCAGCACAACTTTCAGGGCTAATGACAGAATAAGTAGAATTTCTAAACATGATCACAACGTCTGTGCAAGCAAGGGCAAGTGCACCTCCAGAACCGCCTTCGCCAATCACCACGCTGAGAGTGGGAACGTTGATCGAAAGAAGATTGTAAATGGAAGATGCAATGGCTTCAGATTGGCCTCGTTCTTCGGCTCCAATTCCAGGATAGGCTCCTGGAGTATCAACAAAAGAAATAAGAGGAAGTCCAAAGCGTTCCGCAAATTCATAAGCTCTCTGAGCTTTTCGGTAGCCTTCGGGATGGGGCATTCCAAAGTTTCTTTCGATTTTCTCCTTCGTCTTTCTACCTTTTTGATGACCTACAAAAACAACACTTTTCCCCTCTGGAAAAGCCTTTGAGGGGCGCAGTGTTCCAACTCCCGCGATAAGAGATTTATCTTCTCCAAAAAGTCTGTCTCCTTTGATTTCCGTCCATGAAGAAAACATCGAGTCAAGATAAT